>WJIR01000207.1 GCA_014730175.1 Candidatus Zixiibacteriota bacterium | reverse complement strand
GTCTCCTGCACGCTCTTCTGTTCGGTTATATCTTCTACGGTTCCTTCATAATAGAGAACCTCACCCATCTTATCCCTCACCACCCTCGCGCTTTCTCGAACAAATACCGTCGTTCCATCGCTTCTCTTCCATTCAGCCTCGTGACCGATTATCTTTCCATCTCTCTCGAGCGACTCCCGAAACCATTCCCGCGAGTAATTCGGAGGATACCCATTCTTATCGAGATTTCTACCGTTCAATTCCTCTCTACTTGATATCCGAAGCATTTTTAAGATCGCATCATTTGCCATCAACACCCTGCCATCCGGCGTTGTGCGGTATAATCCGATGGTGTTGTTCTCAAATATGCTCCTGAATCGCTCTTCGGATTCCTTCAGGGCATCAAGCGCTTTTTTCTGTTCGGTAATATCCTGAACCGCCCCATAAATGTGGGTAATCCTCCCTTCCTCTACATTTAGGAAAGGACGTCCCGAATCCCGTATCCAGCGCACCGCTCCTCCTTTGCAGATTATGCGATATTCCGCGGAATTAGGATTACCCTTGAGCAATCGTGACATGTGAACACTGGCGATACCGAAATCCTCAGGATGGAGCAAAGCTTCCCATCCGCCCTTTGATTTAATCTCCTCGGATGTATAACCGGTGATCCGGCTGAAAGCGCCGGTCACCCACTCGCACCGTAGTTCATTACTTGGATCTACCCTATATCCATAGGCGAAATCTGAGGTTATCTCTGAGATTATCCTGTAACGGTCTTCGCTTTCCAGCAATGCCTTATGAACCGCTTCGCGCTTTTCCGCATCGATCTGGATCCGCAGGTCTTTTTCTATCGATCCTTTGAAGAGTGCTACAAGCCGGCGTGTACTTTCCGCATACTCTCTCGCCTTAATATCCATAAGACAGATGGTTCCGAACAGCTCATTGTCCAAAGTGAATATCGGCATTCCGAGGTATGATAACATGTTGAACTGATGGTCATAACCGCCAGCGTAAGCTGACCTGCTATCGATATTCTGGAAAGCAATCGGAGTCAGTCGATTCACTACTTCTTTGCAATACGGATTGGATTTCAAGGAGATGCTGTCGCCATATCGAAAGCCTTTTCCAGCCCCATCATTTACTGCAATAATGTCGAAACTTGAACTTTTATCATTGAATCTTCGGATCAAGCACACCTGACAGTCGCCAGTTTCCGCAAGCGTATCGACAATATCCTGCCAGCTACCTGGAATATTATCAAGGATTATATTTGATTCGTTTGAAGGATTAAGAAGAAAACTAATCGCTTCTCTGTCCAATTCATCCATAAATACCAAAGCTTAGAGCCAACATCGCATCGTTCCGGCGCACCGATTCGTCCCTGATAATTCTTGCGCGCTTTTAAACCAGTTCCGTCTCATTTCCGCCACCACAGTCCGTCCTAACTTAATTCATTCATAGATTTCGCTATCGGTAACTAAGACCAACCGAGTGCGTGTAATACTTGCGTCTGCGATGTATATTCGCAGTCACTAATCCCAGTCCTTTTTTTCGTTCCTCGTATAGAATGCCGTAAGTGGTAAATCCTCACGAAGGACATAAACCTTCGGCTACCGATCCATGATGTCTATGAATTATCCAAACTGAGAATAGATACAACAAATTTGCCTGAAAATCAAGTATAAATATTAAATTATCCGATATTTTTAAATCAATGCGCGGTATATAATTACGTGAAAATGGGGAACTATTAGGTCGCTAATGATTTCTTTCGGAATCTGTCAAGTCCGGTGGAGATGGAATCGAAAAAGTAAACGAAAATCGCCATTGCCAATAAACCGAAATCGCGGAGAAGAACCAACATTGCGCTGCCGCGGGCATGTTCGGAAACAGTGAAACATCCACAGTCCAGGTTAACGCCCCTTACTACGTTGATACCCACCGCTATAATAAATATGATGATCAGGGCGGTGATAACCGAAAAAGCGCCCTCTCTGAATAATCCTAATGTGAGGAGGATACCGCAGATAAGCTCAATCCAGGGAAGCGTTATAGCCAGAAGATTGATAAGAAAACCCGGCATTAAACGATAGTTGTGGATTATTTTGGCGAATTCCGCTGGATGCATGATCTTGTCGAAGCTGGCAACGATGAAAATTATACCCAATGCTACTCTTACAATGAATGCCAATATTTTCAGTGTATCTTTCAATCTCTTAACCTCCGGTGCTAATTATCATAAGGCCATTCGTCCGAAACCGGCATATCAGCGTCTAACCAGGCGACAAACCCCCCATGAAGCGTGTAAACCTCGGGGTAACCCTCGTCCTGCCTTAAAACCCGGGCTAAGTATAGAGATAAATCGCAATCATCCTCGCCGCAATAAGCTACTATCGCAGCATCCCTCGGCACAAGCCTTCTTATATATCCGATATAAGCGTCATATTCTTCAAAAGGCAATATTAACGCGCCTTCGATATGTCCTTCCAAAAACTCCTCCGGATATCGAGCATCGATAAACACCGTTCTGTCCGACTGATACATCGCGATCGCCTCATCGATAGTTATTAGCGTATCGCCTTCCTCAAAATAACTCGGTTTCACTATTCCGGTAGAATCGAACGCTACTTTCCAGGTTCCCACCCAGGCGATGCTGTTTGGAGACAAGATGTTAACAACCAATCCTATTGCCAGGCTGACTGCGATCAATACCAGGGATTGAAATATAATCTTATATCGAGAAACGTCTTTTATACGATCCATAAACTCAGTTTTACCTATGTTGAGGATTAGTTATTATCTCTAATACTGCCTTATTCCAGCCCTGAGGGCCAATACCCTCGGCGAAATTAAGATAAGGGAAATCCTTTTCGTCAAAATCGTAATGCCCCGGAGGCGGAGGTTTCATCACCGCTATCGCCACGTTTACATTTTCAAACATCGCTATATCATTCGGCGAATCACCCAAACCGATAGTTATCCACTCGTCTTTGCTGTTTTCCTCGAATCTTTCCATAAGCGCCTTAACGGCTTTCCCTTTATTTATGTTCCCCATCAGATGATAGAACCTATTTCCCTTTAATATCTCCAGCTTCTTGTTTCGGAAGTAGGTTTCCAGCTTCTTTATAGTTGCCTCCGTAACCTCGGATTTAATAACAAACGGCTCATCGAATTCCCGTGTTCTCGCCAGCGGAACCTCGGCTTCCGTAATCCCGGTAAATCCGATAATCTCATCATCGGTCATATCCCCCATCCCCTGAAGTTCTAAATTCAAATCCTCCGCTGCCGATTTCAACTCGGCGCGAAGGTAAGAATATTCCAATCCAAGCGGGATGACTTCAAACTGCTCGGAATCTACTTCCCCTCCGAAATATCCTTCGGGAATGTATATTCCTCCACCGTTTTCGCAGATAAACGGATGATTCACACTCAACTTGAGGCTGTATTCCTTTATCTCGGCAGCGGTTTTCGAAGTGGCGAAAATCAGCGGTATGTTCCTCTCTTTTATCTCCCTCAATGCCGGTATCGCGGCATCAGCGGAATAATCCCGCATATCCAGCAAAGTACCGTCTAAGTCTGTAAATATTATATAACGTTTCATCAAATTTCTCATTATAAATGATAGCCAATTCGAATCCGCAATCTACATTTTCCCCCGATACAAAGCAATTAAAAACTGGAGTTAGCATATAAGTATCTATTAAAAAGATAACCCGGATAGTTCATAAAAAATATCAATTGTAGCCGAAGGCTTATCCTTCGGGGATTTTACAACAAAAAACAATTTACAGTCTGGAATTTGGGGTCCAGAAAAGAGTCAGAAGCGCAAGGCTTCCGCTACCGATTAGGAAATTTATGAATAATCCAGGTTAAAAGGCTTAATTGAGCATTCTTGTTAATTCTTTACTTGCTCCTCTCATCGACGCTTTTTATAGTCTCCAGCATATCGCTATGAATTACACCATTAGAGGCGACAACATCGCCCTTTTGCAAGTCTAATATTTCCCCGGAGAATCCGCTTATTTGACCTCCGGCTTCTTTTACCATCAAAATCCCGGCGGCGATATCCCACGGCTTCAACTTCAATTCCCAGAAACCATCTAACCGTCCGCAAGCTACGTAAGCCAAATCCAAAGCCGCAGAGCCCAAACGCCTTATTCCCCGAATCCCCTTGGTAAATGCTGCGAAGTACCCGACGTTATCACGGTCGCTTTCGTTTTTATCGTACGGGAAACCGGTTGCCAGCAGGCTGTTGCTCAGGCGGTTCTCTTTGGAAACTTTTATAAGGCGGTCGTTGAGATAAGCCCCCTCGCCAGGGATTGCCCTGAAAAGCTCATCGAGGATCGGGTTGTAAATTACGCCCAATATAACCTGATCCTGGTATAACATACCTATGGAGACGCAATATACCGGGAAATTGTGAGCGTAGTTGGTGGTGCCGTCCAGCGGGTCGATAATCCAGGAGAAATCCGAAGTGGCGTCCTTTTCCGATCCCTCCTCGGCAACAATACCATGATCGGGGAATCGTTGTGATATAAACTCGGTAATCATTTTTTCCGATGCGGTATCGGCGTCCGTCACCAAATCAGCCTCCCCTTTGTAATCTATTTCCCGCTCTTCGTTTCGTTTTTCCTGCAGCAGGTTACCCGCCCTAATGGCAATCTCAACCGCCGCTTTTTCGTATGCTTCTATGTCTGATTTATTTATTGATCTGATTTCCGGCAACTTCGGTCTCCTCGTCTTTATACTGTAATTGATACAACCTGTAGTAAATCCCCTGTTTCTTCAGCAGTTGGGCGTGAGTTCCTTCCTCTCTGATCTCGCCGTGATGCATTACGATTATCCTGTCCGCATTGCGAATGGTGGAGAGGCGATGAGCGATAATCAAGCAGCTTCTTCCTTCGGACATTTTATGCATCGCTTCCTGTATTAGTTGTTCGGTTTCGGTATCCACCGATGATGTAGCTTCGTCAAGCATCAATATTCTGGGTTTGAATGCCAGCGCTCGGGCGAAGGACAGCAACTGCTTTTGCCCTTCGGAAAGATTGGAACCGCTTTCCTGCAGCCGTGATTTATAACCATTCTCCATTTTTTTGATGAATTTTTCGGCATTAACATATCTGGAGACCGATATTACTTCGTCGTCATCGATCTCCTCGCCCAGCCCGATATTATCGGTAACATCGCCGCTGAAAATGAAAACGTCTTGCAAAACCAAACCCATCTGCCGACGCAGAGCCTGGATATCGTAGTTGCGAATATCAATACCGTCAATGTATATATTACCTTTTTGAAATTCATAGAATCTGAACAGGAGGTTTATAATCGATGTTTTTCCGGCGCCGGTCGCCCCAACCAATGCTATAGTTTCGCCGGGATTAACTTTGAAATTCAGATTTTTCAGAACATAATTCTCGTCTTCATAAGCGAACCATACATTTTTAAATTCTATTTCACCCTTAAGCTTCTCGGGTTTCACGCCATCCTTGGGACTAACAATTTCCGGTTCCCTGTCGAGAAGTTTAAAAATCCGTTCCGAGGAAGCCATTGCCGATTGCAGGATATTATATTTTTCCGCAAGGTCCCTTATCGGAGAGTAAAACATCTCCGCATACTGAATAAATGCTACCAGCACACCAAATGTTACAGCGCCCTTAAGAAGCTGACTTCCGCCATAAAAGATTATCAGCGCCAGGCTCACAGCGCCGATCAATTCCACCACCGGGAAAAACACTGCATAATAAAATACGGACTTGATGTGAGCATCCTTAAGCGAGGCGTTAATGGAATCGAATTTATTGAAAACCTTACGTTCCTGGGCGAAAAGCTGTATTATTTTCATTCCCGAGATATGCTCCTGAAGGAATGCATTTACTCTTGCAATCCGTAACCTGATTTTTCGATACGAATCCCTAACCCTCTTTCGGAAGAGTATTGTTGCCAGAACTAAGAAGGGAACCGAGATGAAAGTTACCAGGGAGAGTTTCCAATCCACCGAAAACATGACAATCACGATACCGATCAGGGTTACAAAGTCTCCGAATACAGCTACTACTCCTGAAGAGAATAATTCGTTTAACACCTGAACGTCGGAGGTAACCCTGGTCAGCAATCTGCCGACAGGATTTTTATTGAAGAAACTCAGGTTTTGTCGTTGCAGATGAGAGAAAATCTGCATGCGAAGATCATAGTTGACCATCTGACCGGTAAGCTGCATCATGTAAGTCTGGGCATAACGCACCACGAATTGAAGCAGTAACAGCCCGAAAAATATACCGGAAATCCTAACCAAACCTTCGTAGTCTTTCGCCATTATGTATCTATCGATAGCTATTTTAACCAGGTACGGACCGGCAAGTTTCAAAAGGGAGGCTATCGCCAGCAGCAAAAAGGCGGATATTACATATTTCTTATAGGGCTTAAGATATTTCAGCAACCGTTTCATCAAACGGCTGTCATAAGCCTTATCGAGTTTCTCTTCTTCGTGGTAGTATTGGTTCATAATCTATTCAGAATTATCGGTCGGACTGCTTTGAGTTTATACTGCTCATACCTTCCTAACTTTTCTCCAATTCTCTTTCCAGCAATTGCTTCTTATACATCTTCGCGTAAAGACCATCTTTACTCATTAGAGCATTATGAGTTCCTGTCTCGACTATTCCACCTTCATCAAGAACGATTATTTGCTTAGCGTCTTTTATAGTGGATAGCCGAGTTGAACTAATAATTACGGTCTTTTCCTTCCAAAATGCACTAAGATTTTCCAGAATTTTGCCCTCTGTGGATGAATCTATAGCCGAAAAAGCATCATCGATAACTAAAACCGGTGCATCCTTCAGAAGGGCGCGAGCTATGGCGACTCTCTGCTTCTGACCTCCCGACAAAGTTACTCCCTTCTCGCCGATGATCGTATTCAATCCGTCCGGGAAGGCTTTCCGATGGTCAAAAAGTTCCGCAACCTTAGCTATTTCCCTGACTCGCTCCTGGGTGACATCCGATTGTGCTCCTAAGACAATATTTTCATATAACGACTCCGAAAATAGAAAGGTTTCCTGAGGTATGAATGCAATGCTGGCGCGTAATTGAGCTAAATCGAGGGAGTTAATGTCGACATTATCGATAAATATTTTTCCAAATGATACCGGATGAATTCGAGGGATTAGCGAAAGCAGGGTGGATTTTCCGCAGCCGGTCGGTCCAACAATGGCGATCTTGCTTCCCGGTTTTACTTTAAAGGAGATGTCCTTTAGGATTTTACCTTCACTCTCAAAACCGAAATCGAGATTCCTGAATTCCAACTTTCCTCTTATACCGGACAATTCATCAGCTTTCCCCGGTGATACAACTGTCGGCTGATAACTTAGAATCTCTCGAAGCCGCTTGTGCGAAGCGATGCCGCGCTGGATTGTGCCGATAACCCAGCCCAAACCGGCGAGTGGCCAGATCACCAGGCGTAGATAGTAGATTATGGCTACAAAAGCACCCAATGTTATAACTCCGTCAATAACTCTTCTACCGCCCTCAATCAGAATAATTATAAGGACAATACCCGAGATAAGGAAAACAGTCGGTATCAGCAGTTCCCATATCCTCGCCATTCTCATAAAGCTATCAATAAATTGCTTATTTAACCTGTCGAATCTTTGGATCCGGACGTTCTCCTTTGCAAATGCCTGAATCACCCTTATACCGGAAAGGCTCTCTCTGACGAATGCCGAAAGATTTCCAAGCTGCCTTTGTACAATATGCGAACGTTTTTGCACCTGTTTACCCAGCAAAAAGATAGTTAGCGACAGTAGAGGAAAAAGCAGCAGCGAATATCCCGTTAGAACCGGATCCACCCGGTACATCAAAATCAACGAAAAAGCGGACATAAAAAGTGCGGCGCCAATTCCAACAAGACCGGGTCCGAATATCTCTCGTATAGCTTCTATATCATTAGTAGCGCGGCTGACAAGGTCGCCGGCGGGATTGTTTTGATAAAACTGCTGATCCAGTGACTCCAGATGCGAAAAGAATTCATTGCGTAAATCATATTCGATTTTCCGAGAAACTACCACAAAAAGCTCCATAGTCAGGAATTTAAAAATACCCGAAGCGACGGCAAGCCCAACAATCATTAAAGCGTAATTCAGCAATTGCGAAGCTTTACCGCTTTGCTCCAGTACATTTATAGCATCACGAAGCATCAGCGGTATTATAACTGAGAAAACGCTGGAAGCGATAATAGAGAAAAAACCGCATCCGAAAAATAAAGGATGTTTTTTAAAGTAATAAAGTATTAGCCTGGTTATATCTTTGTGTCGATGACTGTTTGATTTCATCTCATTTACATTATAACTTGACAAAAAACATCTCACAAAGATATTTAATTTCTTATGAAGAATAAAATAGAAGTTCCCTACCTGGAATTCAATCTTACCGATCACTGCAATTTAAAATGCAGATATTGTTCTCAGCTTGCTCCTTTCAACAAGGTCAAATATGCTGAACCGGATACATTCGAACGGGATTTGGCAGCTCTTTCAAAAGTATATCATTCCTATATCTTTCGATTTGTCGGGGGAGACCCGCTTTTGCATAAACGACTCCCCGAATTCGTCCGGATCGTTAGAAACTCCGGGATTGCCGAGAAGATTATCGTATGTACCAACGGATTATTACTTGATAAAATCAGCGATACGCTATATAAGGATATTGACGCCCTGGATATTAGCTGGTATCCCGCGCTTTCATTGGATGAATCCAAACTATTCCGCACCAGGCAAAAATGTATAGATCATGATACGCGGCTAACCGTTTCAATGATTTCCGATTTCCAGCTAAATCAGCTCGATTTTCCTATTGATAATCAGAAGTTAGTGCGCAGAATATTTCATTCTTGTCTCGCTACCCATTATCATCACTGCCATACTTTCTATGAAGGATATTATTACAAATGCTCAAAACCAATTTATCTGGAAGCGTATTTGAGGAAGAAAGGAGTTGATTCCCCGGGATTTCAGGAGATTGATGGAGTAGCTCTTCATGCTCCCGACTTGTATGATAGAATTGAAGCATACAGGGATAATAGGAATCCATTGGAATCCTGCAGTTATTGCTTGGGAACTGTCGGGAAATCGGTGAAGTGGGAGCAGTATAATAAAGATGAGCTTAATTCCCTCCAGCCATCCCGGGTCATACCAGTCGAGGAATTGATTGATTTTAAGCAACTAAATCGTATTTTAAGGAAGTTGAGATTATACAGAATGATAATGGGCAGAAATTGGCTGCATAAAATCTGGAAAAGACACCACAAATATCTTCCGCTTTTTGATCACCGTTATGATCCAATTGAAGGCTTCGGGGAAAAGAGGTAGAAATTTCAAAAACAGTCTGATCCTTTGCAATGGATTTATAAATACTGCAAACGGTAAGTTATTCCCAGACTGACGAGTATTAATCATAAGTTTCCTAATCGGTAGCGGAAGCCTTGCGCTTCCGTCTCTTTACTGAACTCTAAACTCCAGACAGTAATTTGATTGTTGCTGTAAAGGCCCATAGGGCAAGCCTTCGGTTGCGGTTTACCGGCTTTTATGAATTATGTATGCCAAGCGGATATATACCGATATTTTTCAAGGTTTACAATATGGGAATGGGTATTAATGTATTGGTAGTTATTCGGCGAAGGTTGTATAAGATTTATGAGTGCCTGTTAGTAGTTGCCCAACTCAGATTATTTCACAACGTATTTCAAATCCCCATTTTACCAAATTAAATGAAATAATATACCTTTAGATGTAAGATTTTCTCACGGAGCGGGATATTAAGTTGAGAGTGGATTCTTTAACTTAAAACCTCGGAAGCGTGCAACCGAGATTGTAACCGTTTAATCCTTAAAAAAAGGAGAAAAAGAAATGAGAATAAGTGTGCGCAAAATCTCGATCGCGATGCTGGCGCTAATTTTGATGGTCACGTTTTCGGCGCAACTGGCATTCGCTTACAAGTCCAGCGGAAAGGTCTATCGCAAAGCCGCTGACGGACAATGGAGGCTTACCCAGGGAGCGTCGGTTAGTATCTATTGTTGCGATTGTAACAGTTACATCGGCTTCGACACAAGCGGACCGGCTGGTGGATATTCCATAGAAGATCCCAGTAGCTGCCACAATGGACACAAGATGAAAATTGTAGCAACCGCAACTGTTTTGGGTACTTACTACAAGTATGAGTATGTCTATTGGAGTTCTGACAGCGGCGTCGACGAGACTCATCATTGCTGGATGGAGGCAGAAACTAATTTCCAAATTGCGCCCGGATTAGCTTTCGGCTTGGAGCCGGAGACTTTCGCGGTGCAGGAACCATACCCGGTTGTCGCCGGATTTCATATTTTACCCGATGGGGAGTTTGCCGAGGTGACGGATGTGGACGTTTATATGTCTTTTGATCCCGATATGATGGAAGTTCTGTATCTTGAACCGATTCCGCCATTTGATCAGTACGAATATGATATAGACAATAATCTCGGTACCATCCATTATCAAGGTTGGGCTTCGAATTTCACGCCGGTTCTGGTCGATCCCTGCGAAGCTACCCTCGTGTTTTCAGGTACTGTTCAGCCGTTCTTATATCGCGGCGTTCAGACAGTGTCTGTAGTAAAAGTGGATAGCGTATTAACTAACACCACCAACGGCATAGCTGATCCTATCAAGGTGCATACCGCATTCAACATGGGTCCTGATCCCGATATAGCTATCGGCATGGAAACCGAAGAATATCCTATAATGATCGAACCCGGCGGATTTTTCCGTTATCGCGGAGTTCTTTGGAATGATACCGAACAGACACAGCACGTCGATGTATGGACGATGGTCAATGTTCCGGGCCACGGCTTATTCGGTCCGTTACTCAGGATGAATAACGTACCGGTGCCGCCCATGCAGTTTATTTATGCTGAAAATGTCAGGCAGAATATCCCGGGATACGCTCCCGAAGGCGTATATGATTACATCGCCTACTGCGGTGATTTCCAATCCACTCTGATTGATACTTGTTCCTTTGATTTCACCGTGGAGAATGTCGATGGATTCAATACCGCCGGTGATTGGTCGGCTGATGAATGGTTCTATAGAACCGATTCGGAGCAGTTGCCGGTAACAACGGTACTTGCGAACAATTATCCCAATCCCTTTAATGCAAAGACCAATATAGGATTCGCACTACCGGCTGAATCCCATGTCGAGATCGCGGTTTACAACTTAGCCGGGCAAAAGGTGTCCACAGTCGTTGACCGACAAATGGATGCCGGTTATCATACGGTAGCATTCGATGGTTCCAACATGGCATCGGGAGTTTATTACTACAGACTGACCGCAGGCAAGGAAATCGCTACCGGCAAGATGATACTGCTGAAGTAGTATCAGATTGAACATAGCCGAAGGTTTGCCCTACGGCTGTACAATTGAAACTGGTGTGATGCAAATAAGAAGTGGGGGGGGG
>WJIR01000206.1 GCA_014730175.1 Candidatus Zixiibacteriota bacterium | reverse complement strand
TAATTTATTAGCTCAATTTCTTTGTAGCGTAATTTCGATTATTTATTATATTGGAAACATGATTAATCTCATCAAAAAGGAGCAAATTATGAATCGTATTAAATTAGCGATAATGATATCACTCGTTCTCGCAATCTGGTGGAAACCTGCCCTGCCGGACTCACCGGGTTTAACACTCGGATACACCACAAGGGATATGCAATCGGTGGGTGCGACCAATCACCGATGTGCAGCGGATGAAATGGGCGGACTTCATGCCGCCTGGACCGAAGGCGATTTACCGGACAGACACGTATATTATAATTTCGTGGACGAAGATGGAAATATCCAGTTCGGAGAGGGGGCAGTTGTAAATTCCGTATCCGGAGCCGGATATCCGACGGTGGTTGCTAATGATGACAATGCGGCAGTCATTGCCTTCCATAATTTCAGTAACATGATCATTACACTCGGTGTAGATGCGGGTCGGGGCCTGGGGCTTTTTACTTTGCACGATCCGCCCGACCAGATACCGGCCGGAAGTGCAACTTTTTGGCCCAGAGTCGGGATCGACGCCAGCCAGAGGTGCCATATCCTCTCTATCGAGCACGGTATGGGCGATATCGCAGTCCCCATGATTTACTCCCATTCCGGCAATGATTACGATGATTGGGTCGGACCGGAACTTATAGATACTATCACTGTACAGGCGTACATGATTGCAGCTTCGAAATACACCGATAAAGTTGCCTTGGTTTACGCAAAGCCGAGAAGGCTTGATGACCCGGATTACTACAATAATGATGTCGTTTACATCGAGAGTGAGGACGGCGTTACCTGGGATTTTGATAATAAGGTTAATATTACCAACTATCAGCAAACAGATACGCTTCGCTGTTTTAACAGCCTCGACGCTGTCTATGATCCCGACGGCAATCTACATATTGTCTGGACTACGCCTTTCTACGATGAGTTTTCTCACTGGGCATCCACGGACTCTTGCTATCTCTGGCATTGGAGTGAGGATAAAGGAGCATCGATCATCACCGATGGTCTGAATCCGTCCAATCCCGGAACCTGGGATCTGTCTATCTCCGGCTGTAACATTTCGGTTAATCCTCAGGGAGATCTGTATGTATCTTACTGCAGGTATAACGATGTCGATATATCATCCGCCGGATACTCCAACGGTGATATATACTATACATTTTCATTGGATGGTGGTGAGTTCTGGTTCCCTGACGAAAATCTGACCGACTCCCAGAGCCCGGGATGTCTTGCAGGTGATTGTGACAACGATGCACAGCTTTCGGCAGCGCAATATGTGGGCGATGCCCTTCATTTATTCTACGTTAATGATAAGGACGCCGGTATGGCATCTGCAGACGAGGGCGAATTCACGATCAACCCCCTCAATTACCTCAAGCTTGATTTCGAAACCGATGTCGATGAGGATGGAGGTAGATATGTCCCCGGGACATTCTATCTGTCTCATGCTTATCCCAATCCGTTTAACGCCGCGGCGAAAATCAGCTACGATATCGCTCAGGCGGGTATCGTGCGTTTGGAGATATACAACCTGAAAGGCAAGGCTGTCACTACCTTAAAAAACGAATTCCATTCCCCCGGACATTACACCGCCGATTTCCATGCAGACAATCTGGCATCCGGCATTTATTTCGCTCGGTTATCATCCGGAGATCGAAGCCTGGTTAGAAAACTGACACTTCTGAAATAGCGGGAAGCAGGGATTTAATCCATAACAATATAACTCTCCCGGGTAAAAATACCCGGGGGAGTTCGCTCACAATCGAGTTTTTCACATTTGATAATCCCGACAACAGTGAATTAACCCGGATAATTCATAAAATACACGAATCCGTAGCAGAAGGCTTGTCCTTCGGGGATTTAAAAATAATAGATCATTGACAGCCTGGAATTGTGGATTCAGAGAAAGGTCAGAAGCGCAAGGCTTCCGCTGCCCATCAAAAAATCTATATATTATCAGGGCTAAAACGGTTAAAAATCAATTTATAATTGACCCATCGAAAACGATAACATTGCCTGCCGGCGTTGGCGGATTTTGTACCGGGTAGTTATAGATCTCGAATTCTTCAAATAACAGCTCAACGGGGCTATCCAGAGTCGCATTAACCCTGAACCGGATCTCTGCAAAAGGCCCGTCGCCACTCACCCCCGTAAAACCATTCTGACGCGCCAGTGCGCCAATCACGATACGTCCTTCGGTATTATCATAATCTGTATCCGGCGAAACAATGAGGTTTGCTCCGGTGGATTTAAGTATATGTCCGGAAACACCCGCGACATCCAAATCCAAAACCTCCACATTCGTTAGGTCGAACGTAATAACGAATCTGGCTGATGCCATATTCTGCGCTTGCTCGATTAAGAGTGTCACCACTCCATCGCTTCCCACCGGCAGCGTAAGAGGATCGGGATTGAATCTGACTACGGTGCTGGCGGTCGCCAGATAGATATCGTCCGTCGCCACGCCTCCTGAGATGTTGCCCTGCCCGTCTCGGATCTGAGCATATACGTTTTTCAAACCATCTCCGGACTCAAGCTCCCAGCTTAAATTATCCTGGTATGCAAACCATTCATCATCCGGAAAAGACTGACTGTTGGAGATGCGTACTTCACCCGATGTTACATCATATTCCGAGGAAATCGTAAGCGTCACACTTTCAGAAAAGGTATATGGATCGCCATCATTGATATCGATTGAGATATACGCATCAGGTCCGGTGGGATCAGCATAATAATTGATATTATCAGATACGGTATCCGATACATTCCCCGAAGCGTCTCTGAATAACGCATATACCCAGCTTTCCCCTGGCGCCACCTCCCAATCGAGCAGTTCCTGATAGTCCTGCCACTCGGCATCCGTAAAGGCGGGATCAGCCGAAACTTTCATTTGAATAACGCCTTCATTATCATCGGCATACAGCGCAAGCTCAACCTGGTCAGAAAAAGTGAAATCATCGCCCTCGTTGATTGAAACTCCGGGATCGGTCGGCGCTTGAGTATCGGGCTTCGATCCATTCCCCTCGCAGCTAATCAAGAACGTGAATGTTAGTAAGATTGCCGATAGCAGGAATAATTCTCTTGTACTTTTCATCCTCTTCTTTGAATTCAGGTTGAGAATATATATTGATTGGCTTTTTGGTGTCATTAAAAATCTTTAAAGTTGGCTTGACCTCTCCAAGAATATATTGTTCTAATAAAATAAAGTCAATAAGTAACTGTTATTGCAGTATGTATGTATTGGCGAGTACGTAGCAAATAGGAGTGTTGAAAAGGTCATTGCGAGGCACCCGGAGGGCGACGCGGCAATCCTCTATGTGCAGGACAATCTAAACGGATTGCTTCGCTTGGCATTCTTCGTTTATCGCCGAAGCGATTGCGATACAAAGCCTCGTTTGGTGTATTCGATTAGCGCGAAGGTAAACATCAATTTTCATAACGGATGAACACACAAAAGGGATTGCGGCGCTGCAGGTGATAAGCTTATATTTCGCCTTTGTGATTTTAAACAACCGGAGGAGATAATATGTCTGACATAGATTACAAATCACTTTC
>WJIR01000016.1 GCA_014730175.1 Candidatus Zixiibacteriota bacterium | reverse complement strand
GTGTGCGCCAATATTGAGTTTAATGAAATAGACTCCGCTATTGCAGTCTTTGGCATCCCATTGCAGGGAATAATTACCAGCGGATTGCCTACCGTTATACAACATGGCGACCCTCTGCCCCGCGATATTGTAAACAGCGATTTCCACTTTTTCATCTACCGCGAGTGAATAACTTATCATAGTCGAGTTATTAAATGGATTTGGATATCCGACAAATATATCCGTTGCGCTTGCCAATTGGGATGTTTCAGACGTTATCCAATTGGAGAGATTCCATTCATCTGCGCCTTTTTTCATAGAAGATATAACTTCAAACTGAAAAACTGCCGAGTCCTCAATTTCGATATCGTAATTTCCGCAATAGCCAATATAATCATACAGCCCTAACGGCGCGAATCCGGGTATATCCTGGCGAACATTCGGCGCGGTTAGAACCTGGTTGGGGGCTAAGCTTATGTTGTTGAATTGCTGGATTGGTCCGTACATTCCGTAATTCGGGACATCCAGCATAATCCATACATCAGTGGTTTGCTGCTCAGCCGTGTTATTCGTCAGGATTCCCGTGAAGGTGAAATACCCGCCCGCAGGGATTACGATTGGGGGATTATCAGGGATCATTTCGATAGAGACATCGGGATATTCCTGTGGTTCGAGCAGTAACGAGTCTTTCGCCATCACGACCGGAGGGCACTTTCCGAAGCTTTCCCAGAGATTATACATCGTTATACCTCTATCATCGGTAACGTTCTCATCCCTTAGGAATTCAACGAATTCCTTAGTTGTGGTCTGATAGTACAGGCTAACAACGATCTTTGCGGTAGCTTCGGGCAGCATATATTCCGTATCGTCCCAGTATTGTCCGTCCGGGTAATTGTAATCGACCGGAGGCGAGCCTATCATTTCATAATCAGCATTGGTAAATCCGCGTGCTGGAATACGGTTATCTTTATAGACAGTATCGTTTAGAACGAAATGGAAAGATGGTCCTGCCGGTATGTTGACGACAGGGGAGAGGGATTCCGAAATTCCCGGTTTTATCTCATATATCTTCACATCCTCATCATGCGTGAGTTCCGCTGTCTCAAGATTATATGCACCGGATTCATAAATCAATGCATCATTGAGGTCATAAGCCTTCATGTTTATCCATATCCTGCGTCCTTCGGGATATCCGGATGGAAGTTTATGACCTGTCTCATTTATCAGATTGACGTTTGCGAGGTAATTCTCCCCTTGCTCAACAGCCGTCAGTTCCATTGTCGCCGCATTCTCGAGCAAATAAATTGCTCTCTGTATACCGGAGTTTAGCGCAACGGTATCCGCTTCACCGGGATAAACCGATTCTATCAATAGCGGCATGAAAGTGTTTCCACCGGTCATGTCATGCAATGCCAGGTCATCGCGTATCGGTGAACCGTTCTTATTGCATCCAGCGCCGGTTACGTCCCTCATGTGGCAATCCTGACAGGTTCTGACATAATCCAGGTTGCCACCGAATTGTGGGGCATAAACACCTTCCGGTGTATTGTAATCGCTCATCTTCCATTCGCTGTAGGTCCTTTCAATGGGGAACATTGAATAGGGATCGAAATCGGGTGCAGGTTCTCCGAAGGTATTGGGAACATATTTGCCGTTCTCGTCCTTAGTAAAAGCGGGATTGCTGACATCATGGCAGGTTCCGCAAACATCTATATCGGTATGAAATGGCGAGTAAAACATCTGATGTCTCGCTTCGGCATCAACATAGGGACCTCGCTTGGCGTTATCGGAGTCAACAATGAACATGCCATTACCGCTCCATTCGGGTATAATATCCAATGTAGCCAAGTATTCCTGGTCGCGAGGATAAGTATCTGCTGTATAATCCGGATCATCGGGATACGGATTAACCCCAAGTTGTGTCGGTTTAACTACTTTATGACAGAAATCGCACTGAACGCTTTCTCGGTCATCTTCATTGAGTGCAGAACCGTCAGTCGGCTCGGACCTTCCTTCCAACCATCCGCCCGGCGAATGGCAACGAATACAGAGATCGCCGCTTTCCGGAGCATCCTGGTTGGCGATCGTGAGAAAAGCGAGGAACAGCGGATCTCTCATCGCCTGAGACATCATACTTCCGCGCCAGTTATAAGCAGGTTCCACATCCAGGTTGTAATCACCATGGCAGTTATCGCAGCGATCAGGCCTCTCCATGGTACCGGATTGCAGTGGCTGAGAGCCGGGCATGAAGAAATCATCAATAGTTGTTGGCACCGGATCCGCAAAAAGAACCATCGGCAAAAAACATAGTACCGTCAACATGATAACTGTATATCGGGGCATTCCATCTCTCCTGTTTTTGAAGTTAGCGGGGATAATACAAGATTGATTTATTAAAGAGCGCCTCATTATGAGGATATCTGAAATTTAACTATAAATAACAATTACTATTATGGCAATGTTTCGTGTCGGGGGGCAACTTGATATAAATCAAGTATAAAGGCCGATTCCTCTTGCAATCTTCTTTAGTTGGGGGAGGTTATTAATCCGGATTCCATCGCGATATAGTGTGATCAATCCATCACTAACAAATCGCCTCAGAATGCGGGATAAGGTTTCAGGGGTAGTACCTATCATCTGGGACATTTCCTTTCTGGAAATAGGTATCGGGATCATCCCATTGTCCTTTGTATCCGTTTCTACTCCTTCATAAAGGAATAGAATTAGCCGGGCGGTTCTCTGCCTTACCGACTCCTGTGTCCTTTGCAGCAATTGTTCTTCGGATATTCGGAGTTCAATGGATAGCAATCTCATCAATTCCAGAGCTTGCTCGGGTGAATTGGCGATCAGAGCGAGAATCGTGTCTTTAGGTATAACGCAAACAACTGTTTCCTCCACCGCTTCGGCGGTTGCGGCAAATAATTCCTGCGCCAGCAAAGCCCGGTAACCGATAATCGTACCCGCTCCTAATAATCGTATTACCTGCTCTTCGCCTTTATCACCGAGTTTATACAGTTTCACTCGCCCCGAATGGATGCAGTAAATTGCGAGTGCCGGAGTATCCTCATGGAATATAATCTGGCCCTTACGCAACTTTTTGACGCTTTTTTCCAGGTCAAGTTTGGAAAGGTTGTCTCCCTCCAAATGGGTGAAAATCCCCCGCGAACGGATTTGGCACACGGGGCAGCTTAGTTTATATCTTTCCGGCATTTTTCTTCATCTTATCAGGAAATAGTGAGTTTGTAGAGGCTAAAGCTCTTTTAATACTTCCCTCTGAATCTCTATGGTTCTTTCTATTATGGCTGTCGTATGTGCAGTGGAGATGAACATCGCTTCGAATACCGAAGGCGCCAGGTAGATTCCCTTGTCCAACATTCCATGAAAATACTTTCTGTATAATTTCGTATCCGTTTTTTTGGCATCAACAAAATTACGGACTTCATTTTTGGTGAAAAACAATGTCATAATCGAACCGACC
>WJIR01000205.1 GCA_014730175.1 Candidatus Zixiibacteriota bacterium | reverse complement strand
GTGAGGATCTTGCCAGTCAAAAAGACGCACCGCCTTGGAATTATGAAGCCTATCGGCATCGCCCACCGGCAAATATTCCTCTATCGGCTTCAAATCCTCGCGCTTTTGCTTTCCCAAATGTTGACGAACCTGATTCAGGGCGATCGAATAAATCCAGCTTCCGAATGCTGCTTCGCCTCTGAACTGATCGATCTTATCTATAGCTTTCAAGAATGTCTCCTGTACTATATCCTCAGAATCCTGGGGATTCCGAGTCATTTTTAATGCCAGCGAATAAATTCTGCTCTTATGAGCTTCGATTAATTCGCTAAATGAGCTGAAATCTCCGGATTGAGCCTTTTTTATCAATATCGCTTCATTCATAAGATTACCGAATGCGCTAAATGATTCATACTTTCTTTCCTATCCTTTGGATTATGGTTGGAATTGAGGGAATTCGCTTTATTTGGTCTCATCAATAGCCTTATACTCGGGATTGACTCGGTAGTTACCCCCATCGCGTGTCATCATCCCCAAATCCACCATCTCCCGCCTGATAGTGCAATAGTCAGGATGAAACTGCTCTATTACCTTGTTGATGGTCTTCTCATCGTAAACCTTGTCCGGCTTGAAGCTCTTCAATATGCACTCAAAGACCATCTGTTTTCGCTTTAACTTTGATGGAATTGTTTTCAGCTGACCATCGACAAAGTAATTTCTGATAACCTTTTCTTTTTCGGAAGGCTTAGGATTGCGATTGGAATGCTTCTCCAGCCATTCCCAGATATGCGCATCGGTTATCCGCCAATCCCTGCCCAGCTTGTAACCTTTTATCTCGCCAGATTGCAATTTTCTCAACAAAACCTGATGATTTATTCTCAATTTTTGGGCAACCTCTGCAGCCGAGTAAAACTCCGTATCATTGAAACTCATCATTATCACCACTATTAGACCGGATTATTGTATTATATTATATATTATAGTATCGGATAATACAAAATAATACATTCTTGTCAAGTTGTTTTTTAAAATGATGCCGGGATGTTAATTCTCATGGAATAGGCTATTAGTAGTTAGAAAAATCGAATGAACGCATAGTTGGCGCAAAACCAAATCAACTATTAGTTTATATTTCCGAATATCATATAAGTTGCTGGATTTACTGTTTCTTTTGTGGATTTAATGCGCTTGAATATACAATGCTAATCTGGCATTAGTATTTGTTATCTTTAAGCTTGTGAATTACTTACACACCAAATCCGCATTGCGAAAATTAGTATGAAATTTACGTAAATTATACTTGATTTTCAAATTTCGGATTGTTATATTCAAATAATAAATTAACGATTATAAAACTCATAAAACTAACAGCAGGGACCCGTGATGCTTAAGGAAGAATCAAGCCGATCCGTTGATTCGGGAGCGCCAATAAAACTTAACCTCTTAACTTTCCGAGAAATGGAGGGCTGCTTAAAAATTCTGTGAATACGTTGTAAAGTAGGCGATTAATCTCAATTAACTCCAAGTGAGACAAAATGGATAATTCAGAACACAGAGAACATGGTATTAGCAAAGAAAAAGCAAAGAAGATGATCGAAAAGTATCGATCTCATTTCGAGGGAACAAATGCCGCCGAGTTACCGGATGGTAGTTTTGGCGGTTTTTTCGGGAAAAAGTTTATTGAGGAGATATTAGCGCAGCCTGGTTGTACCGGATTACGATTCTATTACGCTGAACATGACGATGGGCAGAAGGGATTGGTCGTGGTTGGAGTTGGAGAGAATATTTATAAGGATTTGGATAACGGAATTTTCGGTGATAGATCCTGGCCATGCCCGCCATACTGTCCCGATGAATTCGGTCAGTAGGTAACCATGCTATGCCGAACTTATACTGTTTCCCATTAGTTAGCTATCTTTCGTCGCTAACCGGGTTTATAACATTAATTACCGGCTTGTTATTATTCCGAAAACTCGATAGCGCTCTGCGGATTATCGTTGTCTATTTCTTTGTGATCTGCTTGGTTGACACCACTCAACTTTTGCAGGCGGTTTACTATGGGAATAACAGTGTTTTATTGCATATTTTTACAATCCTCGAATACAGCTTTCTTGCATGGGTTTTCCAGCATTGGCAAACCGGGAAGATTGCGAAACATATAATCAGGTGGAGTATACCTGTGTTCATCCTGATCGGCATACTATTTAAGATTTACCTTGAACCGCTGCAGAACTTCGATGGTTTTACAGCATCGCTTTCTGCCGCTTTACTCATTTTTATTTCATTATATACGCTAATTACAATACTTCTGGAACGTAATATAATCAGGGAAAATTATGAAAATCTTATTAGTTTACCAAAGTTTTGGGTGAGTATAGCGGTCTTAGTCTATTTCTCGGGTAATATTTTGACGTTCGCTTTCGGTAAGTTCGTTTCAGATTGGGGATTTTCTATCTCGATCAATGTAATTTTTAACCTTTTAATTTTGGTAGGACTGTTATGTCGTCGACATCCCCTGAATTGGCGTGGGGCTTAATTATAGGGAGCGTGGTCTTCTTCGCCATGGCTCTTGCCATTATCGGAGCGATAATTGTATATAATTCCAAGATCAGGGAATCCGAACGCAAATTTCGATTGCTTTTCGATAGGGTTTCGGATGCATTGCTTGTTATGGATAAGGAAGGTAAAATAAACGACGTCAATGAATCGGCATGTAATTTACTGGGATATGACAAGGATGAATTATTATCTTTATCCTTCTTCGATCTTAATCCTCATAAAAATGGTTCAAACCTGCATTCGGTTTTTAAAGAAACCCTCACCAGGGACACGTATTACGTGAACGAAGCCACCTTTATAAGTAACCCAGGGAAAAAGATCAGCGTTGAGGGCGGTATGGTGAGATTGAAGATAGACAAGGAGCTTATCGTATTGGGAAGCTTCCGGGATATCACCGAAAGAATCGAAACGGAGAAAGCGCTACGAAGAAGTGAAGATCGTTATAGCATGGCAACTGCAGCTACCAAAGTGGGAGTCTGGGATTGGAATCCGGTCTCCGGAGAGATCTTTATCGACCCTTCCATTAAGGCGATACTGGGTTACAGTGATACCGAAATACCCAATGATTTCGATATTTGGAGCAAATTGATCGTGGAAGAAGATAGAGAGATCCTGCTTAAAAATATCGAAGATCATCTTAAAGGGAAAACTATCGAGTTTGAATATGAGTATCGTATGATGCACAAGGACGGTTCTTTGCGATGGATTCTGATAAAGGGCACTTCGATTCGCGACCTGCAAGGGAGAACCTCACGTATGGTGGGTACGATGTCCGATATTACCGAGCGAAAGGAAGCCGAAAACGCTCTCAAGGACAGCGAAACAGAGTATCGCAACCTGTTCGAGAACCTTCAGGATATGTTTTATCGCGCCGATATGCATGGGAATTTACTATTGGTTTCGCCTTCGGTGTCAAAAATAACCGGCTATTCAATGGATGAGCTGCTCGGAAAAAATCTTGTCCGGGATTTTTACGTCGAGCCAAGTCACCGTGATGAACTTCTGGAAAAAATCAGAAAGGATGGGCACGTCTATGGCTTCGAAACCGCTCTGAGAAAAAAGGATGGCTCTCATTTCTGGGTATCCGTAAATTCACACATTTACAAAGACAAAGAAGGAAACGTTGTTGGAGTGGAGGGGATAGCGAGAGATATAACCGAACAAAAGGAAGCTGAGAAAGAGATAAGCAAGTTTAAAACTATCTCGGATAATGCTAACTATGGGACTTCAATAACAGATTTGAACGGTAACTTGTTATACGTCAACAGGTTTTTTGCGCAAATGCACGGTTAC
This sequence comes from Candidatus Zixiibacteriota bacterium, assembly GCA_014730175.1. Taxonomy (GTDB): domain Bacteria; phylum Zixibacteria; class MSB-5A5; order UM-FILTER-46-8; family UM-FILTER-46-8; genus WJIR01. The sequence continues at coordinate 4,278 of WJIR01000205.1, read as the reverse complement.
GAACCGGACGATCTAATAAACAAAAACATCAGTACGCTCTATTCCGAAGAGCAACTCCCGATCATCTGGAGGATGTTAGAAAGGATGAAATCCGAGGGATCATTCGATGTTGAAGAAGTTTGGCATATACACAGGAACGGAAAGAAATTCCCCACCCTCACCAATGGCGTGGTTTTAAATGACAATGGAGCGCCGGCGTTGCTGGTAATAACCACTATTGATATCACCGAACGTAAGAAAGCCGAAGAAGCTATACGCGAAAGCGAGGAACGGTATCGGACACTTGTAGAAAATGCGCAGCAACCTATCTTTATCGTGGATAGGCAAGGTGGATTTAGAATGATAAACAAAGCCGCTGCGACCTACGCGGGCGACTCTGCCGAGACACTTGTGGGTAAAACCATGTGGGATCTTTTCCCTGACGAGATTGCCGAAAAGCAGATGAACGCTATTCGCACCGTAATTGATACGCGGAGAGGTATAAGAACCGAGGATACTACGCAACTCCGCGGGGAGACGAAATGGTTTAACACCAGTATTCAGCCGATAATCAGCGATAATGGCTCGGTCTCCGCGCAGCTCATTGCAACAGATATAACTGAACAGAAGACGGCGGATATCCACAATAATGCGCGAATTCAGCTTTTGGAGGACCTGCGGTCAGCAAAGTCCATTGATGAGTGCTTAACTATAGGCTGCAAGGCGCTATCAGATGCCCGGTTATTTCAACGGTCGGTTATGACGATTCACACCGCTGAGAGAAAAATCATACACTTAGGGCATTTCGGTCTGCCCGAAGATATTGTGGAGGCGGCAAGAAACGCACCGGCGCCTGATCCTGATTTAAGCCAAAAAATGACCCAGGAGAGGTTCAGGATCAGCAACTCGTATTTCGTCCCCGAGGAAGCCGGCTTGCCATTAACACAGACGGCAAGGTATATTGCACCGGAAACTGAGGGCAACAGCGAGAAAGCGCAATGGCAACCCGGTGATGAGCTGTTTATTCCGCTGCGAAGCCCGACGGGTAAAATCGAGGGCTGGCTTTCTGTGGATACGCCGTATAGCGGCAACAGACCGACCCGAGATATTGTTTTATATATTGAAGAAATTATGAACATTGTTGCCGGTAAAATCCGCGAAATCAGATCGGTGCAGAATTTGGAAAGGGAACGCGAAGAACTTGAGAAAAAGAATATCGCACTAAACGAAATCCTCACTAATATCGATGCTCAGAAGACCGAGATAAAAAGGCAGGTAGCGGATAATATTAATGAGATGCTGATGCCGTTTTTACGTAGAATAGCCAATCCCGATGGCTCGGTTAATCAGCAGGCTTTAACAGTTTTGCGAGGTGGTTTGGAGGATCTGGCGCAAACCTCCACCGACTTCGTTCACCGCTTTTCGAAACTCACTCCCAGAGAAATCGAGATATGTAACTGCATAAGAAGAGGTTTCTCATCTAAGGAAATTGCGGAAGAATTAACCATTAGCCCCGCAACGGTGCATAAATATAGGGAACTCATACGTAAAAAGCTCGGTTTAACCCGCAAGGGAGTGAATTTGAGAACCTTTCTCAAGAACTTAAAATGAGTAATTTACCCTACTTATTTATTACGTAATATTGTCGGGTTGACTTATCATAAATAAGGGGTATTTTAGGACAGCGTTGGTACTATTTGAAGTGAGGTAGAAGATTTGGGTGGGTTGGGACACCCGTGAGGAATTGGGTCGCGCAAGCGACCCATTTTTTATGCGCTAAATGATTTATCACCGGGTGGCTATACCTGATTTCAATGTTCCAGCCCTACTAATTCGAGCATATGCCATCTGAGGAGTATTATGCGCAATCCCCGGATTTCCTTTTTTATCGACTACAATCACTCCCCCCAATCCATTCCAACGATTCTCCATTTCCTTTACTGCCAATGTGGCAGAGCGCTGCGCCAAATGGTTTTTGGCGAGGTAATCACAGGCTGTTTTGCTCAATGCCGCCTTCATAATTGATTCTCCCCAGCCGGTTGCCGACGCCGCACCGGCGCGGTTATCGGCAAACGCTCCGCTCCCGATTATCGGAGTATCTCCAACCCTTCCGGGCAGCTTCTTGGGCACTCCTCCGGTTGAGGTTGCGGCGGCTACTTTGCCATTTATATCGATAGCTACCGCACCCACGGTTCCCCCATGTTTGTCCCTGAATGCATCCGGTATTTTAAATTTCTTGTTCTTCTTTAATTGCTCATATCTCTTGAGTTCCCTTCCCACAATCAAATCGGTGGTCTTGCATTTCGGTATATCCACTTCCGCCGCAAACATCTCAGCTCCTTTTCCTGCCAGCAGGCGGTGCGGAGTTAGCTCCATTACTTTTAGAGCGAGTAAAATCGGATTTTTGATATTCCGAACTACCGCAACGGCACCCGAGGTAACGTTTTCTCCGTCGATTACGATCGCATCCAATTCGACTTCACCAATCAGATTAAGCAAAGCCCCCACGCCGGCGTCAAAAACCTGATTATTCTCCATTATTCTAACCGCCTCGGTTACAGCTTTTATCGCCGATTCTCCGCTTATTAGTATCTTATAACCTTCCTTTACAGCATCCTCGCATCCCATTATACTCTTTTTCCAGAGATATTTCGGTATCTTCCACGCCCCTCCATGCACTATTATTGCGGGTTTTACCGGTTTCGTCATATAATCCCTAATATAGAACCTGTAATATAACTGCCTTAAAGATGGAAACTTAACCCGAAATGAACATATCCGCTACTGTTAGTATGTTGATTATCTCCATGATATGTAAACGCATAGCTTGCTTCGGCGTGGAAGGAGATTATTTTCAGAAGAAGGTAGTCGATACCGGCTCCGCCTTCGATTCCGAACTGCGAGTTCGATTCGTCAACGGCAATCAGTTCGGCATCAACCAGATAAATGCCCGGACCGAAAGATATAAAGAACTTACCCTTCCCGGATTTATCAAGATTTTCGAAAACTCTTATATTTGCAGCCAGGCAGTATTCTTTCCATTTCTGCTCGCCGGTGGTTTTAGCGCTATAACGCCCTTTGAGTGCGAATCCATAGCCGTCCCCGCCAAAAGCTTCCAAAAAGTTCGATTTTCTGGGGAACGCCATGGCGACAAATGCGGAGAATGATATCCGATCCGGTGAAACCGAAACCTGCTTGAAATAATAATTCTCGGGAAAACCGGGTCCGGCCGCAAAACCGACCTGAAGAGTCTTTGAAAAATACTGATCTTCCTCCTTGCCTACTTCCATTGCCGTATCAACTTCGCTCTCTTCGGGTTCTATTTCAATCGGGATATCATCCTCGATTTGCGCTTCATGGCTGTAAGGAATTTCATCACTCAACGGCCTGATTCTGAAATTGGAACCCTCATCAACCCGCGATTGGAGCTGGATACATTTCTCGTAGGCATCTTCAGCTTTTCGGTGCTCGCCCCGCTTCCGGTACGATATCGCTAAATTGTAATAGATTTCGGCATCGGTGGAATCCAGCTCAGCCGCCTTTTCGAACTGCTTTGATGCGTCCTTGTAATCCTCGAGCTGGAAATATGTCAGCCCGAGATTAAAATGATATTTAGGTTGCTCCTTTTTGATTTTAATGGCATTTTTGAAAAATTCACGCGCATCTTCGAATTTACCTTTCCAGTATTCGATAACTCCGAGATTGTAATGAGCTATGGACAATTCCGGATCCAACTCAAGAGCGGCTGTGAATTGCGCCTCGGCTTCTTCAAGGTTACCCGCATGGAAATAATCGATACCGTTCTGAAGATGTATAATCGCTTGCTCGTCATTCTGGCAGAACGACGTACCGGATAACAATTGCACGCAAAATAATACGAAAATGGTAAGATGCAGACCTCGATAGAACAAAACTCCTCCATTGGTTTTTCAAATATTGTATACAATGGAAGGGATTGTCAATCAAAAAGCGTAGTTTAGCCGGGTGGTTTCCTGTTTTTCGAATGATTTCAGGTATAAAAAAAGGCAGCCGAGTTGGCTGCCCTTCCGAAGGTGAACTGTGAATCTACTTGAGAAGTGTCATCCGCTTCGTGAACACTTCTCCCCCAACTTCCAATTTATAGAAATAAACTCCGCTGGAATAATTCGATGCATCCCAGGTAACTGAATACTCTCCGGCGTTTCTAAAACCATCCTCCAACGCCGCTACTTTCTGTCCGGATAGATTATAAATAGCGAGATTCACGCTACTCGCTTCCGGGAGTTGATAAGTGATGGTGGTTGTGGCGTTGAAGGGATT
>WJIR01000204.1 GCA_014730175.1 Candidatus Zixiibacteriota bacterium | reverse complement strand
TTACCTTTCGTTCATGTCGGGAGTATCAATCGATGATATTAAGGGGCATGAAAAGAAGGGTATCGTCAGAAAAGTTACCATGAATACCCTGTTTTTCGTGCTTGGTTTTACGGTGGTCTTTGTTGCTTTCGGAGCCACTGCAACCGCGATTGGTCAATTTTTGGGAGAGAACAAAGGGATAATCTCGAAAATAGCGGGTGTATTGGTAATTATATTCGGTTTGCATTTCATGGGGATATTCAAAATTAAATGGTTACTATACGAAAAGCGATTTAATGCGCAATCACAGAAAGCCAGTTACTTAAGCTCATTCTTGATAGGATTGGCATTTTCATTCGGATGGACTCCTTGCATAGGACCTATTTTAGCCGGTATTCTATCCATTGCATCAACACAGCAAACAGTTAGCCAGGGAATTTTGTTACTGGCGATCTATTCAGCGGGATTAGGACTTCCATTCCTTGTAACCGGATTGGCGTTCAACACTTTTCTTTCCGTCTCCGGTAAGATAAAACGGCACTTCAAAACGGTAGAGGTTATTGGAGGCGTTTTGTTGGTAATAGTCGGCATACTTTTGGTTACCGATAATTTCACACTTTTATCGGGATATCTTGCTGAGCTGTTTCCATGGCTTAATCTGGGATAGATGAGATATACTAATGGAAATTTCTTAGACTGCGGCGCCGATAGCCGCAGTTTTGATTTATAAGAATTTTTGGAGAGGTGGTTGATGACTATTCAGATTTTCGGTACAATGAAATGCAAAGATACCCAAAAAGCGATCAGGTTTTTTAAGGAAAGAAGCATTACGACGCAATTCGTGGACTTAAAGGTTAAAAGCGTCAGTAAAGGGGAGCTCAATAAAATCAGCCAGCGTATTCCGGTCCAGGAACTGATTGACACGGAAGGGAAACAATATCGGAAGCGGAACTTAGGTTATATGAAATTCGATATTGAACAGGAGCTACTGGATGATCCGCTGCTCTTCCGGACTCCTATCGTAAGAAGCGATATGGGTGTAACGCTGGGATATCAGCCGGATATCTGGAAGCAATGGATTGAAAAGTTGAGAGAATAGAGATATTATTATGTTTCCTTCGGAATTTCATTGGATTTACCGAGGGCGAATTTAGTCAAAAAGGGTCCTGTGGTTTCATAGACTATAACCGAAGCCAAAATAACGGTGCTGATGGTAGCGCCGAGTTCGGGGTGCGATTCGGAGACGGTTAAGGCAAGACCGATTGCAACTCCGGCCTGAGGTATCAGCCCCATCCCGAGGAAACGTCTTACCGAAACCTCAGCCCCGTATTTTAAACCGGCAAGGTATGAACCCAGGTACTTACCGAGCGGTCGCAAAATCAAGTAGGCTACTCCTATGGCGCCGAGATGGGGAATAAGGTCTAAATGCAGACTTGCTCCGGAAAGAACGAAGAATGCTATGTAAAAGGGCATCTCCGTTTGCCTCAGTTCGGCATAGACGAAGCGGTGCATGGTCGACAAATTATTGGTTATAGCGCCGATAATAAGGCATATCATCAGGTATGAGATACCGAGGGTCTGCGCTAACCCGATACCCACCAGCAATCCGCCAATTATTACCAGGAGCAATTCCGAGAGATCGTTGGTTTTTTGCTCCCAGTAGGTGATAATCGCTGCAACGACAATGCCGATAATTACCGAAAGTATAAGCTCCTTAAACAGGGTTAAAATGATAGCGGTTAATGCTTCACCATGAAGCAAGGAGAAGGCTGCAAAAAAGATACGGAAGGAAATCAGGCATATAACATTGTTCATGGCAACTACGGCTAATAGCGTATCGGTCAATGAGCCCCGGGTTTGGTATTCTCGAATTACCATCAGTGTTACTCCGGGAGCGGTTGCCATTCCGATCGTACCGAGTAGAATCGATAATCCGGGATCCCCGCTGATGATATAAGCGCCCAAACCGATGAATATCAACGCTCCGAAGCTCTCGGCGAGCGCAATATCTATCACCTTTTTTCCCATTTCCTTGAGGTGTTGTAGTTCTATCTCTCCCCCGATGGCGAATAGGATTAATCCGAGGGCTATATCATTGACCATGTGAATGTTTTCCAGGGTTTTGGATGATACCAGTCCAAGGAGGGATGGACCTATTATCAGACCGGTAATCATATAACCGGTAACCTTGGGGATGTTGAATTTATGAAATAGTTTACCTCCCAGTAAGCCCAGCAGCACCACCATGCCTACGCTCAGGAGTTCATATATCTGCATCGGTTTATATCCTTTTAATTATTTGCCACCAATTTTAGGCGAAGGGGAATAAGAAGTCAATAAATAAATCCAATTGATGGATAAGTAGCATTCCGCCAGGTCCGGTTCAGGATAGAGGGGAGATAAAAAGGCTGCCGGCAAGAAGCCAGCAGCCTAATTTATAGGAATTTCCTATATGGTCTAAGTTGTTCCGCGATTACTTCAACAGTGTCATGCGTTTGGTGAATACTTTATCACCGGCTGACAGTTTGTAGAAGTAAATTCCGGAAGCTTGATCCGCAGCGTTCCAGGAAATATCGTGTTTTCCGGCGTCAACGTGACCATCGACCAATGTAGCCACCTTCTGACCCATTACGTTGTAAACCTCGAGGTTCACAGCGCCGGCTTCGGGCAGCGTAAAGGTTATGGTGGTCGTGGCGTTGAACGGATTCGGATAGCTACCGATCAAGGCATATTCGGTGGGTACGAAGCTACCGAAGAATTCGCCTTCGAGGTACCATTCATCAGCGCCGTTGACATTGCGTGCGCCGGTGACGGTGAACGGGAATTCGGCGGAGTCGCACTTCACGCTCGGGCGGGCACCGCAGTAGGCAACGTAACCATAGGTTCCCTGAGGCGCGAATCCCGGCACGTTCTGATTGCTATGAGCTGTCAGGAACTGACCCGGATTCAGCGGAATGTTATTGAACGAGAACTGCTGATATACGGTTCCCTGATATC
>WJIR01000203.1 GCA_014730175.1 Candidatus Zixiibacteriota bacterium | reverse complement strand
CATCTATCCCCCTCTCGAAAGGGGCGGATTCGCCCCGCGAAACGTGGGGCCAAGACGGGTGAGGGTTTCCGCGGGCGGTAGGTCGGGTTCCGGAATTCGGCGAGAGCCGAATGGAGAAACCCGACACATTTCTATAACCTCCCGTCGGTCAGCGCTCCGACGCTGACGGTATTATACGGAGTGTTGTCGGGTGCCCCCACCCGACAGGAAAGTGAATTTCTTATGCGGCAACCTGGCGCCAAGATAGGCTCCCTCATCCCCTGACCCCTTCTCCCACTCAATGGGAGAAGGGGAACTTTCGAATGGTCATCGGTGCAGATAATGAATAAATATCGATCTATCAATCCTTATTTCCCTCTCCCTGACGAGGGAGAGGGTGTCCCGCGAAACGCGGGACGGGTGAGGGAGCTTTCCGTATTCCCCCCTTCCGTTCAACGGGAGAGGGTGGATTCGCCGCAGGCGATTAGAAAACGTAGGGTGGGTCGCTAGTGTCATAAAAGAAGTAGTAACCAATCACACACTTTAGGCGGAAGTAACCTCCGAAGTATAATCTATTTGATCCACCATTTCGGAATAAACGAATCGGTGGGTCGAATTGTGGACATCCCGCCGGCAAGGATGACAACCAGCAATGAACATCTCTACAGCTTTTGTAATTGCATTGACCCACCCTACGAAAATTGCGTGCTGTCGGGTCGCCGTGAGGGTGTCCCGCAAAGCGCGGGACGAGTGGGGGAGCGGGAGGGTCGGTAGCTTGCTGCCGACATTTATTCTCCGGGGATTCCCGGCTCGGTAAGCTTTTCGGGTGACAGATACAATTCAACTTCGTCTTGCTTGAGGTATCCCTTTTCCACTACTATCTCGCGGATCGACTTACCGGTTTTTGCCGACTCCTTTGCAACTTCCGCCGCTTTCAAATAACCGATTACGGTATTAAGAGCGGTAACCATAGCGAATGATTTCTCAGCATACTCTTTGCAGCGTTCACGATTCGCATTTATGGTTTTCAGACATCGATGATTGAATGAGTTGATTCCGCCTGTGAGGATTTTTAGCGATTCAATCAATGTATCAGCTATAAGCGGCATCATTACGTTAAGTTCCAATTGCCCCGCGCCGCCGGCGTTCGAGATAGTCAGGTCATTGCCTATCACTCGATAGCAAACCATATTTAGCATCTCGGCCATCACGGGATTCACCTTTCCCGGCATAATAGAAGAACCGGGTTGAACAGGCGAAAGGTTAATTTCCGATATACCTGTCTTTGGACCCGAAGAAAGTAAACGAAAATCATTGGCGATCCTGCCGAGATCAACCGCCAAACCGCGCAAGGCGCCGGACAGATTAACGAAAGGCCGCATAGATTGCATCGCTTCGAAATAATTCTCAGCCATTTTAAGGTCTTCATCGATTAACTCCGAGAGTACTTGCGCCATCCTGGCTCGATATTGAGGATGTACATTCAATCCGGTACCCGCAGCGGAACCGCCAATGCCGAGGAATTTTAGGTCTTCGGTCGCAGCCCTGATGTTTTCGATATGATACTCGATACAGCTCGCATATCCGGAAAACTCCTGCCCCAGACGGATAGGAACAGCATCCTGAAGATGAGTTCTTCCCGATTTGATGATATCATCGAATTCCACCGCCTTTTGCCACATCAGTGAATTAAGTTCATCTATCACCGGATACAATTCTTTAAGCATATTCAGAGATGCCAATCGGATAGCGGTGGGGATTACATCATTGGTCGATTGCGCCATGTTCACATGATCATTCGGATGAACATTTTCATATTCGCCCCGACAGCCCCCTAAGCTTTCATTTGCGAGATTGGCGATGACTTCGTTACAGTTCATATTATGTGATGTACCCGCGCCGGCTTGAAAAACATCGACCACAAACTGGTCGCCATAATTATCGTCCAATATCTCATCCGAAGCGGTGATAATTGCGTCGGCTTTGTCCTTTGGAAGTAATTCCAACTCTTTATGTACAATGGCGGCAGCCTTCTTGATTAAGACCGTGCCTTTAATAAACTCCGGATAGCCGGATCTTCCGGAAACCTGGAAATTTTCTACTGCTCGAGCGGTTTGAGCGCCATAGAGAGTATCGTCCGGCAGCTTTATTTCACCCATCGAATCTTTTTCTGTTCGCATACTTTCGCTCCCGTGTTTTGCAATGTTAAATTGTATAAAACAAATCGAAATCGCGTTCTGTTCCCGGACAGGAATACCGGCGGAGGAAAGGGGAACATTCGTTTGGAATTGCCGTTTCATTGAATTGACTGAAAATTCCTTTGCTCTCCGCGAACAATATATCTAAGTTTACTGTTTATCAGTATTGATTAAAACAATATCAAGCATAAAATAATCGGAGGTTAAAATTGACAGAGAATATACAAAATCAAAAAGAAGCATTGGCAGCGTCAATCGAGATGGAGAACAAGGGGCGCGATTTTTATCTTAAAACCGCCGAAAAAGCCAATGACAAACTCACAAAAGATGTCTTTAACTTTTTGGCTAACGAGGAGTTAAAGCATATCGAAGCGATTAAACAGTTCTATGATGCCGAGATTTCCGGTTCAAAAACCGATTTCGAGAAGGTTGTGGGAAATGTCGATTCGGAAAAAGCGCGCCAGGCGATTGGTAAGTTGTTCCGGGGACTGGATAAAAAAGCACCGGTCGACAAAGGGGATCTGGATGCTTACCAATTCGCTCGTGATTTCGAACTCAATGGCGAGAAATTCTACCGGCAGGCTGCTGAAAAATCGACCGGTCCTAACGTGAAAAAGCTTTTTGAATTTCTGGTAGAAGAAGAGCAAAGACATTTCCAGATGATAGACGACAGCATGGCTTATCTGGAGAATCCAGAAGAATATTTCCATCGGCTCGAAGGCTGGCATGTGGAAGGATAAGCTGCTATCTAATAGTGAGTAACGAATCAGGTTGACATCCGGGGCTGAATAACTTATACTAAATTTGTTAGTATTCCCGAAATTTAGATGGTTATGCCCATAACGTTTGGAGCAGAATACTATTTTTGATAAATGGTGAACGATGGCGAATGCGGAAACAAAGAACAGTTGCGGATGCTGGATAACGGATTTGCTTGCGGGTAAGGAAGATGTCGATCTTTCCACCGGTAAGATATTCGATTATTGCAAAGGCTGCCCTGATCTTGAAAAGTTGAAGGAACGGGCGTCGGGCAGACGTACCGCTGATACCACCATAGCCATTCTGATAGATAAGTTGTTTGAACGGATACACAGTTGCCGTATTCAATTGGTAGATACCGCATCGAGCCTCCGCAAGAAATTGGAGGAGCTATCCCTCCTTAACAAAGTGACTGATCATCTCCTGAAAACTGACAATCTGGAAAGAGCGTTAGCATTGGTTTTAACCGGCGTAACCGCCGGTGACGCATTCGGTTTCAACCGTGCCGCTATATTCCTCTGTGATCTTCGCTCCAACAGCCTCAGGGGGATCGCGGGAATAGGATGCGCTACAATCGATGAAGCCAGGAAGCTCTGGATGCAATTCGATTCCGGAAGACCGACTTTCGATGAGGCGTTGGAGAGGATATACAATTCCGATGAGATATTTACCGATACTTTTCATCATCAGGTATGGCAGGTGCAGATACCGTTCGAAGAAGAAGACAATGTCCTGATGAAGGTGTTGAAAACTCAGGAGATATTCGTCCTTAAACCGGGTGAACAGATCGCGCACCTCTGCCCTCAACTGGATAATCTGGCTGATCCTGCCGGATTTGTCGCTGTTCCGATAGCTACCGATAATCTGGATTTCGGGGTACTGATTGCCGATAACTTCGTAACCAATAAACCGGTTTCCGAAGATGACATCTTGTCGCTAAAGACATTCGCCAATACCGCTGCCACCGCTTTTGAAAATGTCGGCTTGCATAATCAACTTCGCGCTAAATTAGAGGAGTTAAAGCACACTCACGACTTGCTGCGCGAAAACCAGAGCTACCTGGTGCAGCACGAGAGGTTGGCGGATATCGGCAAATTGGCGACCACCGTTACCCACGAAATAAAAACGCCTTTGATAACAATTGGTGCGTATACTCGGCGACTGCTGAATACATTCGGAACGGAGAAATTTAACAAGGAACATCTTGAGGTTATCCTCCATGAGGTGGACAGGTTAGAAAAGATCTCCAGCGAGATACTGGATTATTCAAAGGAAATAAGATTGGAGATAACATCCTGTGATCTGTGCGGGATTATAAAAGAGATACTGAAAATACTGGGGGAGAAACTCGAGGATTATAAAATAGGAGTGAAAACCAAGTTCCACGACCGGCAGGTTATCATCAGGGCGGATGCGAACAGGATTAGGCAGGTAATATATAATCTAATTCAAAACGCTATGGATGCCATGATGTTAAAAGGGGGAACATTAACTATATCCACCCATACCGAGCAGAATTACACCGTATTTGAAATCGAGGATACGGGCGAAGGTATCAAGCAGGAAGCACAGGAGAAGCTGTTTACTCCGTTTTATTCCACAAAAGCCAAGGGTTCCGGATTGGGATTATCGGTTTCTAAGAAGATAATAGATGATCATGGAGGTTATATAAAGGCGGAAACCGAGCGGGGTAAGGGCAGCAAATTCTCGGTATATTTACCCGGATTAAAAAGCGAAAATCAACCTTCGGAACCGAAAGTGATGAGGAGTCAAAATGAGTAGAATATTGATTGTTGAAGATGAACCACATTTGCTGGAATTATATATCGATGAGTTGAAAGAAGAAGGTCACGAAGTAGAGGGGTACGCCAACGGAGAAGAGGGATTAAAACGATTGGATGAATTTGCCCCCGAAGTTGTGGTTCTGGATATTAAACTGGAAAACTCCGCCGGAGGTTTGGAGATACTCAAGGAGGTAAAAAGTAGAAACAAAAATACGCGCGTAATCTTGAATTCGGCGTATTCGACATATAAAAATGATTTCACCACCTGGATTGCTGACGCGTACATTGTTAAGTCCTCGGACTTAGTTGAGCTAAAGACAAAAATCAAGGAATTGGGCGACTCATCTCCGCTGATGTAAGCGTCGAGCGGTCTATTGTTTAATGAATATACGAGGACTACAAGAGGTTTAAATGAGTGATTTTTATCAAACCGGAGTTGTTCCCACCCTTCACAGGCTGGGCGAGCGGCAAACAGCTATCTTTAGCAAGGAGTTCATAGAAACGCCGGAATCACGTAAGATAGCGCTGGTTTTGCCGGCGCTGGCATCGGAATTCCAGGGAGAGGCGATTCACACTATTATTAGAGAATTGGAGTCGGTGGATTTCCTCCATGAGATTGTTGTCACCCTGGGGGGAGCAAATAAATCAGAATTCCGTAGCGCCAAAGAATATTTCTCAAACCTGCCTTATCCGGTTAAAGTGGTCTGGTCAACCGGTTCGCGTATCGAGAAGATTATCAACTTATTGTCGAAAAACGATTTACAAATCGGGCCTGACGGCAAGGGACGATCGGTATGGTTAGCCTACGGTTATATTATCGCCAAAGCGGAAGCCGAAGCGATCGCTCTTCACGATTGCGATATTGTTACCTATAACAAAGAATTGCTGGCGCGCCTGTGTTTCCCTATCGCTAACGCCAGCATGGGTTATGAATTCTGCAAAGGATATTATAGCAGGATAACCGATAGGTTGCATGGTCGCGTAACCAGGCTTTTTATCACCCCGATTATCAGAGCTTTAATCAAGATAATGGGACATCATCCGTTGTTGGAGTATCTCGACAGTTTCCGCTATCCCTTAGCCGGGGAGTTCTCGATGACAATAGACCTCGCCAGAAATAACCGTATCCCGGGACATTGGGGACTGGAGATCGGCACGCTGGCGGAGGTGTACAGAAACTGTGTCGCTTCAAGAATATGTCAGGTGGATCTGGCGGACAATTATGAACACAAGCATCAAGCGTTGTCAGCCGACGATCCCTCCAAGGGACTGCTGAAAATGTGTATCGATATCACCAAAACCATCTTTTATACCTTATCCACCGAAGGAGTTGTGCTTACCGAAGGTGTCCTGAGGACGCTTCCGGCAACCTACCTGCGCACCGCACAGGATACGGTAAAGCGATATGAAGATGACGCGGAGATAAACGGATTGACCTTCGACCGCCACGAGGAGGTTACAGCGGTGGAGGCTTTCACGAAAGGGATACAGATTGCGGCAAAGGAATACAAGGAGAATATACTGGGGGCTCCCGAAATACCGAGTTGGAACCGGGTAGTTTCCGCGCTGCCGGATATTCTGGATATGATCGAGGAAGCGGTGGAAGAGGATAATATGGCTTAAGCTTAGCGCCGTTTGAAAAGCTGCAGCCACTGCCGCAGCCCGGGTTCCGGAATTCGGCGATAGCCGAATGAAGAAACCGGACATTGCTCCACAATTCACCGCCGTTCAGCGCTCCGGCGCTGACGGTATTCCGTGCGTGTCAGACGTCCCCGCCTCTGGCGAGTACGTCTGACCGCACCTACGATACGAATCGGTTCGTCCCGATTCCCCGAGGTAATCAGTACGGCCGGGGGTTACTTCAGCAGCGTCATACGCCCTGTGAAGACTTGATTACCGGCTTCTAATCGGTAAAAATAGATTCCGCTGGAGTGTTGCGAGGCATTCCATTGCACATGGTGTTCCCCTGCCTCTTTAAAAGCGTCAACCAGCGCAGCGACTTTTTGCCCGGTGAGATTGTATACATCGAAATTCACCTGACCGGATTGCACAAGCTGGTATGTGAGAGTCGTTGTCGCGTTGAATGGATTCGGATAAGCAGGTAATAGAATAGTTTCGGCAGGGAGTCCCGTGCTTGTTTCATGCTTGGAATTGCCGCCCCATCCGCTTTCAAGTATCCATTCGTTGGCTCCTTGAGCTATAGCAGCTCCGCTGACGGTAAATTGAAAATGGGCGGAATCGCATACAATCCAGGGGGGATGATCACCACAATAGGCTATGTATGTGTATTGCCCCGGCGGAGCAAACAACGGAACGTATTGGTTGCTGTTTGACGTAAGAGTCTGATTGGGATTGAGCGAAATGTTGTCGAAGGCGAATTGCTGATAGAACTGATTATTGTATATTACGCCTCCCCAGACATCCGTAGTTATCGGATCATTGCATGGATTGTGAATGGTGCCGGTAAAGCTGAATGAGCCTCCAGGAGGGACCGTTATTGGCGGATTATCAGGGACCATATCGATATCACAGCAGCATAGCGTATCGCAATTCCATTCAAAATCGTCGATGGTAAAGAAGTGCTGGGAATTATGCATCAGTACATAAGCGATTCCGGGCGAATTAACCTGAAGATAGTCATTGGCTCCGTAATTATAAGGTCCGGTAACGCTGGTTAGAAGGTTTCCACCATTATCGTATGCTTCGAGATAAAACGTTCCCTGCCCGCACGTGTACCACACGCCCACATGATCGGTTGTGTTAGTAAAATCCGCCCTTATATGAAAGGAATCGGTTGCCCAGGCAACAGCATCCCCCGAATGCGGAGGATAACCGGTGTCGTTATAACCATACACGGTGGTTTCCAGAATAGTCACATGGGGACCGAAAGTTACACCTGTGTAGTAACTTCCCAGATTTTGATTGCCGTCGTGGTGCCAATAGGTCTGCGGAACGCCGTCAAAATTGACCGAACAACTTCCTCCGGGGCTATTATTAACGGCTGCCATCAAGTCGGGACGAGGACCGATATGCTGGGATATCGGATATGTTCCTGCTTGTTGAGGCGATCCGGTACTAACCAAGGCGGTTCTAAGGTCTGCGGGGGTAACCGGATTGGTGGTTTGAGCTTCAATGATACTTTCGTACAATATGGCAGCCGAGGCTACGATGGGCGATGCCGAGGATGTACCGCTGAAAGCGCTGGTATAATAATAATCGTACCCATCTCCTGAGTAATAAGAACCGTATCCCGTGGTCATAACAGCTTCGCCCCATCCCTGAAGATTAAGACGGGACCCGTAACAGGAGAATCCCAGGCGTGAACGGTCGATATCGGAGCCGCCGAATCCGGCAGGAGCCGCACCGGCGCCCACGATTATCGCTCCGGAATTATTCTGCGGAACGAAGGGAGCATGACCGGACTGGTAGGCGATATCGTCGAGATTATCTCCCCCATTCCCCGCCGCTTCGACTACGTGGATACCGTTTCCGACTGCTGTTACAATAGCATTGTATACCGATTGTACCCACTCCACCGGGCAATAATTTCCGTACGGTCCCCAGGTTTGTTGTTCAATTAAAATCACATCACCGGTATTCAGTTGGCTGGTAGCATGCTGAACAGCAACATCGACTAACCAGGTGTTATTCAAGTAGACTGGGACAACTCGTGCGGTCGCTCCGTATGCCGCTCCCGTGGTGCCTATGCCGTCGTTTAAACTGACCAGCTCTCCTAAGACTGCCGTGCCATGGTTTTCGTCATTAAATGGATCGCTCCAGCTATAACTCTGAGGCACCCACATGACAACATTGGGAAGATCGTTATGATTCAGATTCCAGGAATATTCCAGATCACAAACCGTAACATTATTTCCGGTTCCTCCATTTTGAGTCCATGCCCAGTTGGCGTTGATTCCATCAGTTGCCGCATTAAGATACCCCTGGAGACTTTGATAATTACCCGGCGTGGTTGTAGGAGCCGGAAGAGGTATTGGTTCTGCAATTTCCACATCCATTAGAGTATTGAGTCTGTTTATCCAATCTTCGATGTCAGAACCTCCGGGAAGCGTTAGCACAAAATAATTATTCATGTCCGCTATCTGGCGATTTAAATTGGACTGCGCTTTCGACCGCATTTCATCGATTTTTTCCTCGCTGGCGCCGGTAGCGCGGAACCAGGTTGCTCCGATTGAATTGAGTGAAGTAAAT
>WJIR01000015.1 GCA_014730175.1 Candidatus Zixiibacteriota bacterium | reverse complement strand
GTCCCCCTCGTCGTCTAATTTGCTTCGAACTAACAGAGAAGGGTATACCGAGAAAAGACTACAAGTTATTCCGGGATAACGAGGAAGCCGGTTTCGTTACCAGCGGCATATATTCGCCGACATTGGAAAAAGGAATCGGGCTTGGGTATCTTTACGGTAAACCATCTAAATCGGGGACAGCAATCCAGGTCGAAATTCGCGGCAAAAGAGTCGGCGCGGTTGTGGTTAAACCGCCTTTTTACAAACATGGATCGCGAAAGTAATATAGGTTAGAATTTAAAAACAATCGTAATTCCAAGAGGCGCAGTTGATTCGGCTTTTAGATCCTCGCCCATCTCGCGATCGAACGGCATCAGGTGAGCGTCTACATAAGCATCGAACATGGAAAGGAATATGGTTGCCGCCAAAAACCACATATATTTGTTCCGTTCGTCGGTGTATTTTTGCCACCTGGCGAAAACCTCACTTCGTAATGTCAGCAGGGACGATTCATCCAGCGCTATAACATCAGTTTCGGAAGGTAAAGCGGTACTTGAAATCGGTGTTTGAAGGGTGCGTTCGAAAGCTGCCTGGTAATGATTGGCACGTTCCCAGTTTTTCTCCATATAGTAAATTAATAATCCCTCCCCAATTGCGAATATTCCGGCTTTGATATATTTCCGGTTGTAAATCTGTCCCCATCCGGGAAAAGCTATTGAACGAAGCAAGGCTCCGGTGGGATTCGGCTTAAAAACCTCGGATTTTAGTTGTGATTCCACGGTTTCGGGTTGTGCGCCCGTGGAATCATCTTGAATATCCCGCCCTTGTGTATCCAAATCCGCCTGCGCGAACGTTGCGAAATATCTGGAATTATTATCACTCCCATTATCTTGCAGGATATCAAATGAGAAGTGTGGTATTACAACTAAATCGGTTCCGGAGGTGTCGATTATTGGTGTCTTCTCATTTCTGGCGATCTCATCGCTCTTGTTATTGTATTCAACACCCCCCGACGAATACCCGAATTGCAGGAAGGTCAATAATACTGTTTGGAACGCTGCGATTATCAGTGATCTGCGGAACATTAATCCTTGGATTTCTTCTGCCGATCTCGTAGGACCTTAAGTGATCGGGGATTTACACCAATTGTCAGTCCCTTAGCATTCATTTTATACTGACTACCATCCACCACTATCGGAACATCCGACTTAGTGCGGATAGTTAGCTGACGGCATCTATAAAGCAGTACATCCCGGTTATCGACATGTTTCCCTTTTTCAGCATTCATCAGATTTTTCAGCATCATAAATTTGGTGTCTTGTCTTATTAGACATACATCGAGAAGTCCATCGGTAAGTTTAGCGTAAGGAAGCATTTTGGTATTTACCATAGACATCGGTCCAATACCTATTGTTATAGATGCGAATGAGCCTTTAATTTCAATGTTATCGAGTTCCAGACTGAAACTGGTCGGCTGGAAATCCGAGATGGCTCTGAGTAAATTACCGGTTTTTCCCTTGAGAATTCCCATTCCTTGTTGTTCGTGAAAATATCTGGAAATCAGGGCGCTGATGCCAAAATCCACCGAGCCGACAAAGAAGGATTGCTCTATCTTGCCAGTATCTATATGGGCAATCTCTCCATTACGTATGATATCTTTTGCCCGGGTTAGCTTTGACTGACGAGTTATGAATTTGTAGTAGTTATTAGCCTTCCCGGTGGGCATTAGTCCCAATACCACGCCGGAACCGACCAATCCATTAGCAACCTCATTAGCGGTTCCATCTCCCCCCACCGCGATTACTCGCTGAAATCCGTTCGCCACCGCTTCCCTCGCCAATCTTGTGGCATCGCCCGGACCGTTGGTTAAGGTGAAATCCAATTCACTGAAGACGGATTCCAGTTGATGTCGGATATCAGGGAATTCCCGATGACTTCGTTTATCTCCGGCAAAAGGATTAGCGATTGCTTTAACTCTCAGTTTTTTTGTGTGGTTTTTTGCCATTTATATCCTCAATTATTAGATAACATAACATATAAGTATTGTTCAAGGAAATATAATTTAAAAAGTGACGGAATTATTACGCCGTTTTAGGGGATTTCGTGGTAAAGCGAAAAAAGCTTGGGAATTGTGTAAATCTGTCGATAATCCTATTAAAGAAGTTATAAGTATCTTAATCACAAGCTTTTGACTAATCATGTGGCAGGATGGGCGAGCTTTGGATCTTCAGGGAAATATTGAGCGATTCGGGCTTCCGGAGATATTCCAATTTCTCGCAAGTAACAGGAAAACCGGAACTTTAGCTCTTCAATCGGGAAAAACAACTGCAGCAATATATCTGAAAGAGGGTATTGTAATATATGCATTTTGCTCCCCGAACAAGAATCGGATAGGGGAAATTGCCGAGAGAAGCGGAAAGATTACGAGAAACCAACTGGATGAAGCTCTGAAGATTCAGAAAAAAACGCATCGCCGTTTGGGCGAAATCCTGGTTGAGTTGGAAATTATCGAACGGTCTGAAATGGAGGAGCTGGTAAAATTCCAGGTTAAGGAGACAATTTACTCTTTGTTAGCCTGGGAGGAGGGGATTTTCAAATTCTATGAAAACCGCTTTCCAACCGAAGAGAAAATCACAGTCAGTCTTTCTGCGGAAAATATAATACTGGAGGGCGTCAGGCGGATAGATGAACTTTCGAGGATTAAGATTACGCTACCGCCTTTGAATTCGGTGCTTGTTTTGGAAACGGCATCGGACCGGCGGAGACGTGATATCATGTTGGAGGCGGATGAATGGAATATCCTGGCATCAATCGACGGGTATACAACAATCAATGAGATCCTGGAAAAGGTCGCAATCGGTAGGTTGGAAGCATTGAAGATTATTCAGGGGCTGATTCTGGCAGGATTGGTATCCGTGGTTGAGAATAAAGGTACAAGACCGACGACTTCGCATTTTGAATCAATGATGAAACAACTGGATGATACCGTAACCAAATTCATCTCAAAACTATAGCGAAATATGTCCTCTGCAAGTTCGATACAACTCCGTGAACTGGTCGAAAATGTGGAAGACCACTTGCGTTCCATAGCGCGAATTGAGCTGGATAACAGGGACGCCGATTATATCATTGAGAAATTATCGGATATCGTTCAGGGGCGGAAAAGAAATTGGTGGCTGCCCAAAGACAGATTTCAGGCGTTGGAAAACTGGTTTAAAGTCGATGGCGTCTTTCTTCTGAAAAATAGTTTAAGCCCGGGCAAACTCCCCATTATTATAAAAGAGCTGGAATCTCTGAAGGGCTTCACCAAAGCGCGATGGTATCTGGAAAGTAACGCTCAAAACAGCGAACTAAAAGCGCTACTTGAGAAGAACCTGCGCCTGGCTCAGCAATATATAAGGGACGCTGCTAATAAACTGGGACTGGAATACACGCCGTTAGGACTGGTTAAACCGTCAACCTCCAAGCCAAGCAGGGATAAACGGGATACTTTTGGCGACAAAAAACGTCAGGAATACCTGCAATGGCTGGATTATCAGATAGAGGTTATAAGGAATTTTTATGAGCCGCATTTTACGCTTTCGGAAATTTTGGAAAATGAACTCAAAAATTACAAAGAAAAATCCGATCCCCGCGAAAAGCTCTTTATAATTAATATGCTCAATTATTGTCAGGCGAACAGTATTGAATTGAGTCAATATATTTGTGAATCCGCAACCAGATTTAAAAGTAAATCAGAAATTATTTTACAGGATTAACTTGCATAAGTCGCAAAAAGATTTATATTATAAAGCTTTGGAAATGATTCTCAAAGGAGATTACCCAAGTGCCAGAGAAATACTGGAGGAATGGAGACGGACTTCATATGGGGATTCAAAGGCTGAAACTTTATTACTGCTGTTGGGTATAAGAGAAAGAGCGTTAAGGGAACTGCAGGTTAATGAAAAAATGACTTTGATTAGATAGAAAGCGAGAGGTTTTAAATGGCTAAGAGACAATCGTTTGCGGATAAGGCGAATAAAGAAAAGCATGTAACTGTTTGTCCGGTTTGTAATGGAGCAATCACTCAAACCCTACTTGTAAAACCGGTGAAAAATGGTATCGGATCTTACAACTACAAGCAAAATCGCGTTGGAATCTGCAAGTGTAATCAAAAAGAGCTCCTGAGTTAAAATTCAATTCCCGACTATAATCAAGCGGTAGGGCGGCGCTGAGTTTGTGAAAAATGTAACAAAACTGTTGCCTGTTTAAGATTTATTTTCTATATTAGTAATTGGTTAACAAATGATTTGGACTAAGAAGTGAGGTTGTTATGCCTTCAAAAGGAACAATAGAGGTTGATGAGACCAGATGTAAGGGGTGCGAACTTTGTGTAATCGCTTGCCCTCATGAGGTTTTGGCACTCGCTGATACGTTTTCGGCAAACGGATATTATCCGGCGATAATGATAGCGCCGGAGAAATGTACGGGCTGTAAGCTCTGCGGAATCGTTTGCCCGGATGTTGCAATAAAGGTCTGGAAAGAATAAGAGACAAGAGGAGATAATAATATGGCTGAAAGAACTTTGATGAAGGGTAATGAGGCATTAGC
Organism: Candidatus Zixiibacteriota bacterium; assembly: GCA_014730175.1. Lineage (GTDB taxonomy): Bacteria > Zixibacteria > MSB-5A5 > UM-FILTER-46-8 > UM-FILTER-46-8 > WJIR01. Next base: position 18,467 of record WJIR01000015.1, on the reverse strand, counting down.
CGAAGGCGCGATAAGAGCCGGCTGTCGCTTCTTCGCTGGGTACCCCATTACTCCTCAAAATGAAGTCCCTGAATATATGTCCTGGCGAATGCCTCAGGAAGGTGGTTTTTTCATTCAGGCTGAATCGGAAGTAGCGGCGATAAATATGTTATTCGGTTCTGCTGCCACCGGTGCCAGGGTGATGACATCGTCGTCTTCCCCGGGTATTAGTCTTAAACAGGAAGGCATTTCTTATTGTGCCGGCGCCGATTTACCGATCTTTTATGCCAATGTAGTCAGGGGTGGTCCGGGTTTGGGGAATATCGCTCCTGCGCAGGGAGATTATTTTCAGGCTACTCGGGGCGGAGGCCACGGCGATTACCGGGTTTTCGTGATGGCTCCGAATTCGGTCACCGAGATGGCGAATTTCCCGAAAAGATGTTATGACGTCGCCTTTAAATACCGGGTTCCGAGTATGATCCTTGCCGATGGGATATTAGGACAGATGATGGAACCGGTGGAATTCGATTTCGACCCGGTCGATCCCGATACATTTCCTGAGTTCGATTGGACAATCGGCGACGCAGCCGGAAGGGAACGCCGAGTGGTTAAGTCCTACGATCTTCGTCCGGGAAGACTGGAAGAATGGAATTTCGAGAGGCAGAAACGATTTGACACAATCGAAGCGGAGGAATCCGCCTGGGATAGTGAAGGTATTGATGATTGCGAACTTTTGGTTACATCTTACGGTTCCTGCTCCAGAATTTCAAAATCGGCAGTCAAGTTAGCTCGAGACAACGGATTAGCGGTGGGCTTGCTCAGACCGATAACTCTCTATCCATTCCCGAAGAGAGCATTCAAGGAAGCCGCCAAGGGCGTAAAGAATATCCTGGTAGTGGAGATGAGCTTAGGGCAGTATATAGAAGATGTGCAGCTTTCGGTCGAGGGAGCGGCGCCGATTCATTTCCATGGTCGCCCTGCCGGCGGAATCCCGACTGCCGAAGAAATATATGAAATTATCAAGAAGATTATGGGTAAATAGCGAGGTGGATTATGAAAGTAGTATTTGAAGAAACCAAAGGCTTAACAGGCGTACCAATGCGCTATTGCCCCGGATGCGGACACGGTATCGCGCATCGTCTGGTTGCAGAAGTGATCGAGGAACTTGGCGTGCGGGAACGCAGCGTTGGGGTAGTTCCTGTTGGTTGCTCGGTATTCCTCGATGAATATATAAATTGCGATGGAATTCAGGGACCCCACGGAAGAGGACCTGCAATCGCCACCGGAATCAAAAGAAGCAAACCGAATGTCATTGTCTTTTCATATCAGGGCGATGGTGATCTGGCTTCGATCGGAATGGCAGAGACGATCCACGCTGCGGCTCGCTCCGAGAATATCACGATTATTTTTATCAACAACGCAATATATGGTATGACTGGCGGTCAGATGGCTCCGACAACATTAGTCGGTATGCGTTCAACCACTTGCCCTGCAGGTCGTTCTATCGAAGTTAACGGTTATCCGTTCAAGATGTGCGAGCTCTTAGCAACTCTACCCGGAGCATCCTACCTGGCGAGAACTTCGTTGGACAAAGCGGCGAACGTGATCAAAACCAAAAAAGCTATCGAAAAGGCGTTCAAAACCCAGATTCAGGGCAAAGGATTTTCAATGGTGGAGATACTCTCTCCGTGTCCCACCGATTGGGGAATGACTCCTCGCGCGGCTATCGATAGGCTTAAGGATGAAATGATTCCTTATTTCCCTCTTGGAGTTTATCGCGATTGGGAGAAAGAAGAAAAAGAGAGAGCTAAAGCACGCGAAGAAGATAAGGTCGAGGCGTAGGAAGGAGGAGTATGATGTATCAAGGTATTATCGTAGCCGGATTCGGCGGCCAGGGCGTTGTTTCAATGGGCATCCTTCTCGCTTATGCCGGAATGGTGGACGGAAAACATGTCACATTCTTCCCGGCTTACGGAGCGGAGATGAGAGGCGGAACCGCGAATTGCTCGGTGATAGTCGCCATCGATGAGATCGCTTCGCCGGTAGTTGGACAGCCCGATTCGGTGGTGGTTATGAACGAACCGTCCTTTGCTAAGTTCGAACCGATGATTAAACCGAACGGAAGGCTTTTTATTAACACATCATTGGTATCATCGAGATCGAAAAGGGATGATATAGAGGTGATCGAGATTCCCGCCAATAAAATAGCCGAAGAGATCGGCACTTTGAAGATCGCAAATATGGTTATGGCAGGCAGTCTGGTGGACAAGACGGGAATGATGGCGCAGAAGTCATTGATCGATTCGGTCGGAAAAGTTTACAGCCGCGCCAAACCGGAAATTTTGAAGATGAATGAGGTCGCAATTAAGCGCGGAGCGGAATCATAATAACCAGGATGGATTTAAACTAAAAGGCTGTCTCATATCGAGACAGCCTTTTTTTAGAGTTAATTATGAGGTTATTTCAATAAGGTCATTCTCTTGGTGAAGACCTGATCACCGATTGTCAGCTTATAGAAGTAAACTCCTGAAGAGTATTCAGCCGCATCCCATTGTACCGACCTGTAACCTGCGGACTGATGCGCATCGATAACCGTGCTTACTTTGCGTCCCATCAGATTGTAAACTTCGAGGTTCACGTGGGCATCATTTGCCAGCGCATAGTTGAATGTGGTTACCGGATTGAACGGATTGGGAAAATTACCGAGCAACGCCGACACGGACGGAATCATCTCGGATGACTCTCCGCCGAAACCGCCGATAACCGACCAATCGGTATTGGTGCCGCCTCTTGGCGCGGTAATCCAGAAGGTAAACGAAACGCTATCCAGGATCGTATTCGGATAATCACCGCAGTATGCGATGTATTCGTATTCGCCGATGGGGGCGAAGTTAGGTATATTCTGAACCACTCCGGGGTAACTCAATGTCTGATTCGGAGCCAGCGATATGTTGTTAGCCTGCTGGACAGGTCCATACAGTCCCTGGTTTGGTGTGCCTACCATCACCCATACGTCGGTTGAGGTCGGTGAATCTGTATTGTTATTCAGTATACCGGTATAAGTGAAGGATCCGCCCTGCGGTACGAAGATCGGGGGATCATCCGGCGCCATATCCACGGTAACATCGGGTAACGGACCGCATTCGATCTGATACACTTTGAAAGCATCCACACCGGCTTCGACAACCGAACCGGAATTGAGATCCGATGCTTCGAAACGGACTTTAACTTCCGCCGTAGGAGTTACGAACTCGCTCACGTTGAACGAATGCATATTCCATCCACTGGAGGTAACCGGGCCGAAAGTTTGCGCCAGGGTCCAATTGCCACCGTTGTTGTTGGATACGTACACTTTGAATAAGTCATTATTAGGGTCGGCGCCGTAGTTGTTGGTATACCATAGAGCATACTCGACAATTGCCGAGCCGTCGCTGAGATCCAGAGTCGGCGAAATCAGGTAGGTGTATCCATCGTCAACATCGGAGTTTCCGTCAACATTATCTGTGAGATAGCATTGTCCGCTTTCATCATAGTCAGTCGGCGGATCGCCTCTATCGCCGCCTCCGATAGGTACGCCGCGTCCCCATTGTCCGTCAGAACAGTCATTGACCACAGACCAGCCCTGGTTGGTTTCGAAATCATCTTCGAATACAATGTTAAGACCGGTTGCGCTGACAGCGGAGTAGCTGTTGTCCGGCGCGCCATTGGGATCGGTGACGTAGTATCCCGTGCTTGTTTCGGCGCTGAAGTAGTAATCAACGTTGTCACCGCAATCAATTGCCGGGAATACGGCATCATATACATTGGGAGAGACGATAGTCATCGGTTCGGTAATCCAGCCTGAACCGCTATTGTAATGGAATTCACCGGTGCCCTCCTGCGGTGAGCCGGTAATTCCATAAATCTCAACTCTTACCGTGGTGCCGCCATCGGGATCGACAAACTCAGGAAGGCCGTTCGGATATTCGAATCCGATAAGCGCGAGTTCCGGGCAATCCATATTGTGATCGGCAAAGCCTGCGCAGAGTTCGGGATAATGCGGAGTTCCATCGTAGATGTTACCATTGTCATCATCCAGTGTCAGGAAATCGATTGCGATCTGCGGGGTAATCATATCACCGGTATGGAGCAGCATAGCGTTGACAGCCAGGTTAGCCAAGATATCCATATAAGTATCTGGATAGTTAACTATCAGTTCGTTACGAATCGACCAGACAGAGCCAGATAATAACTGCCCACAGTAGTGAATCTGACCTGTACATGGATACTGCAGGTCGTTATCACCGGTACGTAAGGGTTCGTTACAGTTACTAAAAAAACCATATCCTATACCTGCCAAATCGGTAATAAGAACACCCATCACATCGCTCATACCCTCACCATACTGCCCCTGACCGCTTCCCGCCATTGCAACCAGATGGTGACCATATTCGTGATGAATGACGGTGCCGAAAGCCGTATTGGGACAACCGCCGCCTGAGCGGAAGAAGTTTATTGATGAGTAATCGTAATATGCATTACAGGTGCTGGAGATATTCACATTAACCGGGAACTCATTCTGCTGCAATCCGGGATATGATGGATTGAAACGAAGAACGAAATCCCTGACTATATTGGAATGCAGATAGCCGTTGACTTCTGCACGGTTATACTCGCTGGAGTTGGCGTTATTGTGCATAAAATTCGCCGGTCCCGGAGGTGTTACGGTTGTATCCAATTCCGCCTCGGCGCCGGCTTCATTGAAAACACGGAACCACTCGCCGCGAAGATGCGAATATACATCCACCGGAGATGAACCGCTGTTGGGTATGGTAAAGTCACCCATGCTATCGGCATAGGCGGTACTTCCATTCTGTATGTAAACTCGCGCCCAGGGCATTGGAGTGGGCAGCTCCGAATCGCAAATATCCGGAACATAGTTATCCGTAGCTTTTCCGCTGACATTACCGTCGACATCGACATTTACAACCATATCTTCAGCGTAAAGGATCTCGCCGTTTTGGGCGTCGACCAATAGAAGCCATTTCTCGAGTTCACCGGAGGCATACATTCCATTGTCGCCGACAATTTCCATCGCCACCCTCGGGGCAACGGGGTCATCATTCAATCCCGCCCAGATCACCAGTCTCGGGTCACTGAAGCTGTTCAGGCTATTCTCGAAAGAGACAGCGGAGTTGATAGCGAGTTGCTCATTGACCGATAAACCTGTCGGAACGCTAAAATCACCCAGGTCGCGAAGAGCTGACGAAGCCAAAACCAGTGGGTAACCTGGCTCGTTACGCACCAGCAAACGCAAATCGCCGCGGAAAACAGGCATGTTGTTCTCGTGCTGAGAATAGTAAATTAAGGTAAATTTATAATCGCCTGATACCCTTTCATACATTAGCGGTTGAATATGGCGACCATCAGCCAATAAACTCACTGGCTTTAGATCGTCAGTTTCCACGCCGAATAGATCGGAATGATTCATTATGAAGTTTTCGGCGGCGGATTGCGGATTGGAGCCGTAACCGAATTGAACTCCGTATAAACGTGTGATATGCTGCCCGGTTCGATAAGCTTCCACTCCGGGATACTCGACTTTAAAATCGTTCAGGGCTTGGGTATTTGCATACTCTTCGGAAGTAAGTCCAAAAACATTGCCCGAAAGCAAAAGACATACCACCAAACAGAAGCCAAACAACCGGTATTTCGTTCTCATGGAATCTCTCCTTGTGTTAGTTGTTTTGTTTATTCATTGGTTAATCTAATGATTGTTCAATTTCGAAGAAAACTCGGAATGATCTATAAAAAAAACCAAGCCTCACTTTGGGGCTAAGCATGGATATGAAAATATAACAAACCACACCATAGTTGTCAACAAAGAAATATCATAATTTAGCCCTATCGGGATCAGATAATCTATCAATTATGCAAAAACAGCTAATTGCTTATTGATTAATAAGTTAATTAAAAACCCTTGACAATATTTCAATTCATTATATATTGCAAAAGAGAATAAATACCCGACAGAATTGACTTAAGAGAATATTTATTGACAGCAAACCAAGCAGTTAGGGTAGCTTTTAGGTGGTTAATATTTATAGACAAAGTCGGGAGGGGGTTGATAATATATTAATTTGAAAAGTTTTCTAATTTTAAGAATAGGAATAGAAACTCTAAACAACAATAATTAATGAGGTATCCTATGAACCACAATTACAAATCTCTCATCCTTGCAATTGCTGCCGTATTTGTATTTGCAAATGTTGCGGCTGCCGGTCCTGCGGACATTCGCGGCGAATTGCTTGCATACGATGGCGATCCGAGCATAATTCTATATGACTATAACGGCATCGGAGATGAGGCATCGGTACGATTCACTGCGGCTCAATCCTGTTCGCTTTTGGGCGTTCAGTTAACCGGTTTCGGAGGCGAGGCTGACATCATATTGCATGTTCGAGCGGATAACGGCGGCGAACCGGGCGATGATCTGGTTTCTCCGTATAACCTGACTCTCAACGGTAATTTGCAGAGACAGAATGTTCCGCTTACGCCACCCGCTGTGCTTCCTGCCGGTGATTTCCATGTAAGTTGGGAATTGACGGAAGCTGGTAAACCGATTCCTACAACTGATAGTGACGGCAATACTGAGGATAGGAGCATGGCACGCAATGACGGCGGCGCCTGGACGGTTTTGCCTAACGACGTGAATACGCGCGCTTATGTGCAGTATTTCGAGGAACCGAACGAAGGCGTAATCATGTATGACGGTGATCCGCAGTACTTTTTGACCGAATATGATGAAGTCGGTACTCAGTTCGCCGTAAGGTTCACCAACACCCGTTTCCCCGACGAAAAGGTTACAGTTGACTCGCTGGCGTTATACACAACCATGGGTTCAGGCTCGGGCGTATTGAAAGTATGGGCTGATGACGGAGGAAATCCCGGTGGTGTGCTTCATAACCAGAATGTCAACCTGAATGGGAACTATCAGTGGCAGACCATTGCACTGGACACACCGATCGAGATCATCGGCACTGACTTTCATGCCGGTTGGGAATTAAACCAGGACGGACAACCGATCCAATCCACTGATGGAAATGATAATATTGAACAGCGCAGTAAGGTAAACACCCCCAGCGGCGATTGGACAGCTCTCCAGAGGAACATGAACATCCGCGCCTGGGTAACCTGGGATTCGCTGGAATTAATGGAGTTGGTTTATTCCGAGGATTTCGATGACCAGGAGTTTGATTGGAGAGGCGATTGGGATATAACCGATGAGCATTCCAATTCTCCTCAGTATTCATACACCGATTCTCCGGATGGCAATTATCCCAATGACGCTAATCTCGAAGCTGAATTGATAACCGCTATCGATTTGTCCCAGTATTTCGGAGCCATAGTCAAGTTCTGGACTAAGTACGATATTGAGACCGGATTCGACTATGTTTATATGTATGCTTCAAAGGATGATGGCGATACCTGGAACCTGCTGCATACTTTCAACGGTGAAGGTGTTGATTGGCATGAATTCCAGGCCGATATCGGCGGTTATGCCGGCGGTACCGTCAAATTCAAATTCAATCTGGTAACCGACGGAGCTTACGTTGTCGATGGTATGTATATCGATGACTTCGAAGTGTACGGTTCGGTGCTCGATTTAAGTCCTCCACTGATTCTTTACGATGCTCCGGATGACACCGTCAGTATACCGGGCGCATTCGAGCTGATAGCGACTATCACCGATCCGTCAGATGTGGAAGATGCCATCTTGACTTACTGGGTCGATGAAGGAAATCCGACCGATCTGGAACCGACGAATATCGTGGATGATGAGTATTACTTTACCATCCCGCAAGTCGAAGCCGGCGCTCATGTATACTATTATATAACGGCAACGGACACGGAAGGTAATACGGGAAGTACGGCAGAATTCCATTATGTTTCGGGAAGCGTTATCTATTATGATGATGATGAACCGGAATTTTATACGCTTTTTGCCGATGATCAGCTTTGCGCTACTCGATTTACTCCGGATGACCCCGCGATCCTGGTTACCGGTCTGATGCGTTTCTACAGAGACTCCAATCACGAGCATGAATATGTGGATATTCATGTGTGGGATGTAAACGGTGGAAACCCCGGCGATGATATGATCACACCGTTCGAATTCTTCCCGCAATCCACGCTGGAAGATCCGGAAGCCTGGTCATATATCGATTTCCGCGGCATGGATATAGAGGTGACCGAAGACTTCTTCCTCGGCGCTGCTTTCAGGGATACGATCCCCGCGATGCTGATGGATGATCTGGCGCCTCACGGTCGTTCACTGGTATATGTAAATGGCGCCTGGGCGCCGACCAGCGGTGAACTTCACACGAGGGTTGTGGTGGATTATGGTGGATTGAGTGTTGATGACGAAAACGGTTCGGTCCCGACCGAATTCGCCATAAGACAGAATTACCCCAACCCGTTCAATGCTGTCACCTCTATCGGTTACACAGTATCTGAGCGCACTAATGTAAGTCTTGAGGTGTTCAACCTGATGGGACAGAAGGTCGCAACATTGATAGATGAACCGCACCAGCCCGGAGTATACTCCGTTAAGTGGGATGCTTCCGAAACGGCATCAGGAGTATATTTCTATAGAATGTCCGCTGGCGACGAAATCTTAGTGAGAAAGATGATACTGCTAAAGTAAAATGTAACTCAAGCAGTTATTACAGGATAACTAATAGGAGGAGGTCAATTTCGACCTCCTCTTTTTTATATCCTCAAGTAAAAGCGCTTAAGTCCGTATTGTCCATTAATTCCGTAATCGGTAGCTGAAGCCTTGCGCTTCCTTACTCTTTTCTGGACCCCGAATTCCAATCTGAAAATTGTTTATTATTGTACAATCCCCGAAGAACAAGCCTTCGGCTACGGTTTACTGGCTTTTAGGAATTATACGGGATAGTTTACGCTTTTGATGAAACATCAGGACTGATCCCGATACTTCACAATTATCATTAGCAATCGGGGATTAGTTTACTGGGGGATCCTCGTTCAGAATCAACTCGGTCAGCTTCTGAACGTATTGATGAAACTCATGGTCCTTTTTAACAAAAGGGATTTTCTTATCTTTGCGAACTGTCTGTATCATCCTTTCGATATACCGGGAGCTCTTCAGCGGTCTGCGGAATTCGATACCCTGGATTGAGCTGAGTAACTCAATCGCGAGTATCCCCGCCGTATTTTTTGTAATCTGCTTCAGCTTAAGCGCTGAAGTAACACCCATGGAAACGTGGTCTTCCTGATTTGCCGATGTTGGGATGGAGTCCACCGATGCCGGGTGGGAGAGAACCTTACTTTCGTTAACCAGCGCTGCGGCTGTTACCTGCAGCATCATAAAGCCCGAATTCAATCCGCCTTCCACAGCAAGAAACGCGGGAAGATTGGACATGCTGGAATCGATAAGAGTTGCTGTCCTTCGTTCGGAGATATTACCGAGTTCAGCCACTCCCATGCTGAGATAATCCAGCGCCAATGCTACCGGTTCACCATGGAAGTTACCGCCGGAGATAACCTTCTTTTTGTCGGGGAAAATCAAGGGATTATCTGTAACGGAATTCGCTTCGATTGTTAGCAGTTTTCCGACATGCGCCACAGCATCCCGCACAGCTCCGTGGACTTGCGGCATGCATCGGAAGGAGTAATTATCCTGAATCTTGCCGCATCCTCGATGGGATAGGTTTATTTCGCTTCGGATGAGATACTTGCGTATCCGTTCCGCGGATTCCTTTTGCCCCTTATGCGGACGAAGGCGGGATATACCGCTATCGGCGATTTTAGCCGAACCGAGGATCGCATCGGTACCGGCAGCACCGATGAGGTCAGCCCATTCGGCAAGTCTTTTTGCCTGAGCTACCGAAATTAATCCCAGAGCGGTCATCACCTGGGTGCCGTTTATCAACGCTAAACCCTCTTTCGGTTGTAACACCAGCGGGGTGATATTAGCTTTCTTCAATGCGGTTCCGCCCCTGTAAATCTTACCCCTATATTTTGCTTTCCCTTTTCCGATAAGCGTTAACGCAAGATGAGCAAGCGGCGCCAGATCCCCGGAAGCCCCCACCGATCCTCGCGAGGGAATCAGCGGATGAACACCTTTGTTTAGCATATCCAGAAGCGTGGTTATTACTACCGGTCGAACGCCCGAATTACCCTGCGATAGGCAATTAGCTCGGAGAACCATGACGCCCCTTGTTTCCACCTCGGATAGAGGTTCACCAACACCTACGGCATGACTCAAAATCAGATTGGTTTGCAGCTCCTCCAGTTTATCGTCGCTGATACGCACCTTGGCGAGTTTGCCGAAGCCGGTGTTTATTCCATAGACCGTTTCCCCGCTTTCGAGTATTTGCCGCAGGTAATTGTTGCACTTCTTGACAGCAGCTTCCGCCTTTTTTGTCAATCTGACCTCAGTCCCATTATACACGATATCAATGAATCTCTCCACTGTTAGGCTTTTGCCGTCTATTTCAAATGAATTCTTATCCGGTTTCATAAGCGGTCCTGTACAAAATCGATTCTAACTGCTGGGCTTGCTTAATTACAATCGGTCTTACCGGAAGGGCATCTATGAAAGCTTTACCATAGAACTTCGTGGAGATACGGTTATCGAGTATAACTATCACTCCCTTGTCTGTGTTCGAACGTATTAGCCGCCCGCAGCCCTGGCGGAATTTAATAACCGCCTCGGGCAAGCTAAAGGAGCGAAACGGATCCTTACCCTGGCTTTGAAAATACTCCCCCATAGCGGCTGTGATCGGCTCGGTGGGTACAGCAAACGGCAGCCTGCAAACAAACAATATCTCCAGCTTCTCTCCCGGAAAATCAACGCCTTCCCAGAAGCTGTCGGTACCAATCAGCAATCCCGGATGAACCTGATTGAACTTGTTGGCTACCTCCTCGGCATTGCCATCAATGCTCTGTGCAAGAACCGTGTAATTGTCCTCCTCCAGCCTCGCCTTTGAAAGTTCATACAGGCTCTCAAGCTGCATGTAGCTCGTGGTTAGCGCCATCATGTTTTTGCGAAGCGCCTGAGCGAAGATGGTGATAATCTCCGATGCCTGGAAGGAGAAATTGCTGCTGTCCGGAGGCGGCAAAAACTCCAGTATTAAAACTCGGAGTAGATTTTGATATTGAAACGGTGAAGGATAGCTCCGCTCTATCACTCGATCATCGTCCACCAAATCCAAACCCAATTTGAACCGAGTGCTATCGAATCCCTCCGTACTTTTCAAAGTTGCGGAGGTGAAAACCAATGCTTCCTGATTGGATAGCACCGCCTCATGTATATGCTTGCCGGCGTTAATCGGCGCCGACTTTAATAGGTTAATCTGGGAACGACGAGCGCCTGCTTCGTACCAGTAAACCCAGTCGTTGTTTTCAGCCAGCATCAACTCGCTAAGATTTAAACATAGGGAGTCGAGATTCCTGACCTCGGTTTCCAACAGGTCTATCAAGCCTGCTTCCACATGGTCTTCGGTAAAATCTCTGCGGACATTGTCGAGTAACTTTTTTATATTTGATGACAGCCTCTCCAGATCTTCGATTAAAGCTTCTCCGGATTGCTGTATATGCGCCTGGAATTTATCCCCGTACTTATACCTCAGCTTTATCCCTCCGCTGTTACGCCCTGTGCGGCGTTTGCCTTCCTCTTTGACAGCCTGGATTGCGGCGCTTTCGAAAAAGTTGCGCATTGACCGGGAGATGGACTTGCATTCGTTTTGTATCGTCCCGATCTGCTCCTGATAGCGATCGATATCCCGCTCCAGAAGCAGGCTCTTCTTAATCTGGAAGAATAGAGCAGAAATCGTGTCTCCCTTCCGTTCGTCGCTGCCGGATATCCGTTCGAGGATGGAATTAACCTCATAAGGAGAGAATTCCATTCCGAGGTACTCCCGGGCGGTGGAATCGAGATGATGCGCTTCATCGAATACCCCGATGCTGAATTCCGACAAGATATCGGTCTCTGAGGATAAGTCCGCAAAAAACAGGTGATGATTAACTACCACAATGTCAGAGCTCCTCGCTTCCTTCCGAGCTTTAAACAGGAAGCACTTGTTGACAAACTGGCATTTCTGCCCGGTGCAAAATCCATCCGCGGAGGAAAACAGCCTGGAAATATAATCGAAACCTCTCCCCTTCTCATGTTGAATTTCAGAGAAATCGCCGGTTTTGGAGAATTCCGCAAAGGAAAGCAAATGAAGAACACGCGGAACATCCTGCGGGGATATTAATCCCGATGCCATTGCGAAGTTGTGCAGCTTAAGAAGACAAAGATAGTTGGCTCTGCCCTTTAACAATGACGCTTTCAACTGCACGGGGAAATATTTCAGCATGAACGGTAAGTCCTTTTCGAACAACTGCTTTTGAAGATTCTTGGTGCGGGTTGATACAAATGCTTTCTTGCCCTCGGTCGATGAGATAAGCGCCGGTAACAGGTATGAAAAAGATTTACCGGTGCCCGTGCCAGCTTCAGCAATGATAAAAGCCCCTCCCTGGAGCGAATCCAGACAGTCAGATGCCATCTCCGCCTGTCCATCGCGATACTCGAACCTATCCAGATCGCGAGACAGTTCGCCATTAGTATCGAAAAACGCTTTAATATCCCCCTGCCATAACTCCCCCTTGTGCTTTCCGTTTAGTTTCTGGCTCGGAGGTATCTTACGCGGAGGAATGTGAGAATCTTTCAGTTCTCGATCCACATTGATTATACCGGCGCCGAAGAAATCACGCATAGCATCGTTGCCCCAGTAAGAGCAGAACATCTTGATTTTATCAGTTAGGAGAACGGGAAGATGATTCCGCGCCGCTGCCAGATAGGCTAACACTTCACCGGTGGCGGTTGCATCGCTGACTCCCCGGTGCGGTTGAACATTGGTAATTCCGAAAAGCTGGGTCAACGTGGATAACCCCACCGATTTTCGAAAAGGGTACAAAACACGAGCGATAACCTTGGTATCCAGATATGAGCGATTAATATCGGGTAAGAACTTCTCTAAAAAAGAAGTATCAAAAGAGGCATTATGAAAAACCGGAACAGAATCACCAAGGAAGTCAGCGAATTCAGAAGTCACCTGAATATCATCCCCGCCTCCTTCTTCAATCATCTCATTGGTGATTCCGGTTAATTTCGTGATAAATTCAGATATCGACATCTTCGGATTTATTAGCCCGGAGAATGTATCCACTGGTTCGAAATCCTTGAATCTCACCGCCCCTATTTCAATAATCTCATCGATCTTGGGATCAAGACCGGTGGTCTCAATATCGACTGCTACATATTCCGAGAAATCAATCATCTATCGAAATCTATCATACCCTTTCACGGGATTATAAACATAATTAAAACTGGCTTTTTTCCGTCCGCCGTCTCCGCTGATACCGGTGCAGACTACTTTAGCGTAATGGTTATCAGCAGTCCTCACCAGATAGATGTGTCCCATCTTTAAAGGTACCGAATCCTTTCCTGCATTCCTGACGCGCGAATAATCGATTAATTCATTAAATTGCTCACGCATCCCCATATCGAAATATCTGGTATCGGCGAATTCACGGTAGAGTTTTTCCGGCGCCGCAAGTTTCGGTTCTCCGCGGCTGCCGAAGAACATTATGTCCGCCTCGGGGGAACGAGCCGGAACCATCCGCCCCCGGGAAAAATCATAACCGCTGCTTGCCGTGGAATAGCGCAATGAGATGGTGAACTCCCCTTTTTTCATTGGGGAGAAACGGACCGTGTCAGTGCTGGTATATATGTCCCTATCAACCGAATAGGCTCTTACCCACCCCTTATACACCTTTCCGGTTTCAATTCCGGTCGTCGTGAACTCTTCAACTTCGGGATTGCCATCCACATCGCCTGGATATGGCGTCTCGTTGAGAGGCTCCGGCGATTCACCGGATTCGTATTCGACCGGCACCACGAAAATATCATAGCCTCCGAACGGTTCTCCTTGCTGCCGGTCTGATTTCCAGGTGAATTCGGTCGTCCCATTTATCGAGGTGATATCCAGATCGTATATCTGTAGCTCCGGGATCTCCTCCACAACAGGAGCCTCTTCAACCGGCGGCTTCGGCGCACATGCAAAAATCAGAATAATGATCAGTAAAAGAAAAAGAATAAGCTGATATACTCTTAATGCCTGCATCAAATAATACCTCATCATCTACCTGTAAAAGTAACTTACACCGATTCCCGTGAACCATTGACGATTGGTCATGTCAATATCTGAGCCTTCATCGAAGTTGGCATCAAAATTGAGCCTGGAATCGACGAATTCCGTATCAAAGCTAATAGCGAACCTGTCACTAACCGGATAAATTAGTCCCGCCGCGAGTTTATAACCGATATTTATGTCGTTTTCACGATAACCAAGCGACTGAAGTAAGTCCAGCCCGGGATCGGTGTAATTGGAATAGAAAACCTCCATAGTGCCGGATGAAACTAATCCGCCAGCGGAAACGAAAGGAATCAACCGGCTTTTTTTGGTGTTAACCGGTGAATATGTGAAATCAAAACCTATCTGTGCGGTCTTCAGACGATACTCTTCGTAAGCTTGGAATGACTGAGTTTCCTGCTCGTTATGATACTCAAATACCTGATCGGTGGAGAAACCGCCCATGGTGAGAAAGAATCCATAAGCGAAATGCGAAGAGAAAAAGGACTTGAACCAAAGCGTTAGGGCAAGTCTTCCGGCGAAGTCATCCATTCTATTAGACGAGCCTAAATCACCGTAGTAATTATTTAAGTAATCGACATAATTACTCATATTGGGACCGGAATAGTAGCCCAGGTTCACTCCAAAAACGCCGGGAGCGGGTTTACCGGCTCTGTTCAGCTCGGCGTAAAGACTTGACGGCGCAAACAGTACTACTGAAAACATCAAAATCCCGCATATCCCGATTATGATAAATTTGTAATAATTTTCCGACATAACCAACCTCAGATTATTGTTAACTTTAAAGCTAAAATAGTAGAAGAACTCAAATAGAGCAACCTAAAATAGTATATTTGAGTTCCAAAAATACCGATTGGGAACTTTTCTCAGTCAGAGTACCATTAAATAATAGAGAGTATCAACTGCGATATTCTTTCGGCGGCCAACCGAGTTTCGCAAGGAGAGTGTTATGTCTGAAAGCGAACTCGGCAGAAAACACAAAGATTTTGAGGTTGCGATTTTAATCCACTCAAAATCGCTTTATCATACCGCAATAGGATTAACTCGCGACCATGCGCGCGCTCAGGATTTGACTCAGGAAACATTCCTGAAAGCCTACAAATCCTTCGAAAGTTTCAAAAACGGCACAAACTCCTTCGCCTGGTTATCGCGCATAATGGTCAACACCTTTATCAATAATTATCATCGCTCCAAGCGCGAAGTTGATTGGGACTTCAATGATAGTATCGGACCGACTATCCACCAAGCCCACGAAACTGACGAAAGAGCGTTTAATCTCAGCGAAAATGAACTGCTTCGCGACTGGGTTGACGACGAAATACGGATGGCATTGAATAAATTACCCGATAAATACCGCAAAGCGGTTATTATGTTTGACCTACAGGGGCATACATATCAGGAGATTGCGGAAACCCTTAATTGTGCAGTAGGAACGGTTAAATCCAGACTTTTCAGGGGCAGAAACATACTTAAAAAACTGCTTAAGAAATATGCCGCACAGTATGGATGGGATCGGGGTAGCGGTGATATCCCTTTTCCTGATAATGGCAACGGAAACGGTGAAATTTCGCTACTGAAGTCCGCGAGTTAATCCCACAATAATTCTGAAATCCCAATTCGGTTTATTCGGTAGCGGAACATTTATCCAGAAGGGAAAATCCACCCTGAGGATATTGAAAAAACGTAATCCCAGACCGAAGTCCGACTTTAGTCTGTCTATCCTTGCAGCCTTAAAATCATCGCCGATATATCCGGTGTCGAAAAATAGATATGCCGGCGTCAATGGAAAATTCTGCTCGAATGTAACAGTGACAATCGCCTTACCCTTTATGTGCCGTCCGTAGAATCCACGTAAATTACCGTCGCCCCATATATGCCACCTCTCCTGTGATGATAAGTCTCCGGCATTTGACCAGGTAAGTTGAAAAGCACCCTCGGGAAATAGCTTACCCGATAGAAAGAAATGCTCCTGAGCCGGCATATCCCCCTGAGCAAAACCAACATACAGCCGTGAGAATAATTTTAAATCCGACGTAAACCTCAAGAACTGGAATAACTCGCCGGATGCTTTGCCAAACTTGAAAGCATCATTGCGCACGTCTTTACCGAGCTTGGTTTTCGCTACCCATCCACCGCCGAATTTTATTCCCCCCCAGTGATACTTGTAATCGAGATTTAATGATAACAGACTTCCAACACTCACATCCCGGGGATCGCTTTCAAATGCCGGGCTATAATGAGTAGCTTTCATTGACATATCCAGAGTTCGGTATGGTCCTTTGGAAAATGGCTTTTTATAAAACGAGAAATTCAATCCACCCCATAAGCTTTGTTTTTCGATATTTCGAGACCAGCCGCCGTACATTCTGGTGTATTTACCCATCAGTCCCAGAGGTGTGCTGTAATTGAATGCATGTATTATAGACTCGTTGTGAAAATCATAGGCTCCGAACAGAGTCCATTGATGTTTTCCCAGAATTGGACCTGCATCCACGAATTGCCTCCCCTGGAAAATCCCCCCCAATCGATAAGTTTCCGGCGGCACTATCCAGCCGTAGGGAATAAAAAACAACTGATAAGCATCCAAACTCGGTTTATCCCAAATAAACTTAAACTCCACTTTCCTGGGATAATGGTTGTTCCAACGGTAATAGTCCATGGTGTTCCCGCTCGGGTCGACCGATATCTCTTCCGGCTTGGAGTCGGTATAGAAAACCATCACTTCGCTGCGATAGCTATCATCCTTCCAGAGCTTTCGATATTTCTTACCGCCCTTATCTGTCAATGCGACTTCAGCAGGCATATAACCTTCGCCTTTGCGCTGTAGATACACAAGGCTTTTGTATTTCAGAGAGTCCTCATTCCCCTCATATAATTTTACGTTCTTTACCGATTCAACACTGAAATCAACATTAGCATCGGAGTATATCCAATCGTCGAAAAACCAGGTCATATCCTCATCGGCGTAACGGTTGATAACCTTGATGAAATCCGTGGTGGTGGGATGCCGGAAACGGTACTCATAGCAATACTGCTTCAGTGCTGCATCGAACCGGTCTCCGCCCATAATCTCCCGGAGCGAAAACAGAATCAACGCGGCTTTCGAATAATATATTCCATAACCGAAAGGATTATCGTAATGCAGATAAGCAGGCGTAACAAGCGGCTTGTCGATTCCTGAGGTCACCGCAAGATAATAGAAGTACCTGGATTCGAAACGCTTTTCGATTTTCGGCTGGAACGGTATCCAGGAAGGAAGTTTCAGGATGTTGTCATTATCACCGTAAACGGTTTCGAAATAGCGTATCTCCGTAAAAGTGGTCAGACCCTCGTCAAGCCAGGCTTCATTTAACTCGTTATTGGCGATCATTGCATAGAACCATTGATGGGCGATCTCGTGGATAACCTCGGCTTCATGGTATCGTGTGAATGGTATTGATTTTCCCGAAATCAGCGCCATTCCGGGGTATTCCATACCTGCTCCTCGCGAACCATCAACATCGACAATTTTTAATTCTTGGTAGGGATAGTCGCAATACCAATCGCTGTAGAGCTCCAGGGCTCGTTTCGCCCAAAGATTCACATCTTTCCATTCATCAATATGCCCGGGAAGAATGTAGAGTTCAATATCGATATCCTCATACCGGTCTGATCGCAGGATGTAATTTTTATCCGCCACCCAGGCGAAATCATGGACATTGTATGCCTGGTATCTACATATCCTGTATCCAGGTTCAAAAACGTCAGTAATAACATCATCTTGGGACTTTCCGGTTGCAGCGACCACATATTCCGCGGGAATAATGATCTCCATGTCGTACACGCCGAAATTTGAGTAATACTCACCCATATAATGATACGGTTCATCATGCCAGCCATACTTATCGTAGGTGCATACTTTTGGATACCATTGTGTGAACTCGTAATGGTTATTCGCATGTCCAAGGCGGGAGAATATTTTTGGGATTCTGAGATAGAAAGTTATACCGATGACAATATCAGAATCGGGCAGGCAGGGAGTGTTTAGCTCCATCCGCATTATTGTGCCATCGATTTCATAACCCTCTACGATCTCGCTTCTTACATCGAGTATTTCGATCCAGCCACGGTCATCCTTGTCGGCATAGTAGAAAAAATCGTCTCCCGCTGCGTACGCTTCACGGGCGTAGACAGTATTCTTATCCTTGAAAGCGTTGGGGTAAAGATGGAGATACAGCTCGGACAGCGTGTCAGGGGAGTTATTATGGTAAGTGATTATCTCGCTTCCGAACAGGTAATGAT
>WJIR01000202.1 GCA_014730175.1 Candidatus Zixiibacteriota bacterium | reverse complement strand
ATGACCATCCCACCGGTGCCTGGATTATCATAGCAATTCATTCAACCCGGTTGGGACCCGGTACCGGCGGAACTCGCATGCAGACTTATTCGGATTTTAATGCCGCCCTCCAGGATACCTTGCGTTTATCGGAAAGCATGACCTACAAGTTCGCCATTCCCGATATGCCTTATGGCGGCGCCAAAGCTGTTATAGCGGTTCCGCATACTCTCGATACACCTTTTCGATCGGAGTTGCTTAAAAGGTATGGCAAGTTAATAAAGCAGCTTGGGGGGTTGTATCTTACCGGACCCGATGTGGGGACATCCGCAGAGGATATGGACATCATTAGCGAAACAGGCAATCCTTATGTTTTTTCAAGAACTCCATCCGCGGGAGGGAGCGGATCATCGGGACCGTATACCGCTTTAGGAGTATTCGCAGCAATACAAACTGCTTGCGAGTTTCTCTTTGGAAGTAACTCACTTCATAACCGCAGTGTGCTGGTGCAAGGGGCGGGGAGTGTTGGGAGGACGCTTATCAGTCATCTACAGCAAGCGGGAGCCGAGATATACTTCAATGACATAAATACGGATATAATAACACGCCTTGAGAATCAGGGATTGCATTTTATACCTTCCGAGCAGATATACAGTACCGAATGCGATATTTTTAGCCCCTGTGCTTTAGGCGGAGTTTTGAATGCTGAAACAATCCCGCAATTGAACTGCAGGGCTATTGTAGGAGGCGCTAATAATCAACTTACCGAGCCTGCGGATGCTGATAAATTAAGAGATAGAAATATCCTGTATGCGCCTGACTATGTTGTCAATATTGGCGGCGCCATGGCGATTCTCGGTTTGGAAGTGCAAGGTTGGACAATAAAACAAGCGGAAGCGGAAGTAAGCGCCAACATCAAACGGGCGCTGAAGCAGGTGCTGGCATTATCAGCGAAGGAAAACATCACCACCGAAGACGCCGCACGCAGAATAGCAAAAAAACGTCTGGTTGATTCCACTTAGATACCCCACAATGGCGAAAACGATATTTTAATAATTTAGAAACTTGACATCCGGAGAAAAAACATTATAATTTAATCAGTTTAGCTTACCAACAAAAGGCAAATTTCGTGCGTTCCCCTTGATTGGTGTTTCGCCTTTGCTTAAGATCAGGCTAATTTCTTCCCGGAGTGAGCTCATTTTGAATAATCAATTGCATTTATTAACCACCAATTCCTTCCTCTTGCTTACTCGTCAGATCGGATGCCATTCCACTAAGCTGAAAAAATATTTACTCAAATCGAAGATCTATAAAAACAGAGGATTACCTGATGAAAAAAACAGTGTTGATCGTTACTTTGCTGGGATTCTATGCTTTGGCTTACTGTGTCATAGCGGTTGCCCGGGTCGATTATCCCTTAAGTCAGTATGAAACCGGGGACCGGGATTTCGAGAAGACGGAGATCGGTAGCCTGATAGTCTACTGGCATCAGAGAACTATTGACGGCGCTGTCGTCGAGAAGGATCAAATAGTATATCAATTTGACAAAGAAACTCACGAACTCAAGAACAAGATTGTGCAATGGCGCAATGACCTGCCTGAGCATATATCGATAAATATCGATAAACAAACGGCGGAGACGCTTGCCGAAGGAGAGCCGATATTATCCACTCTCTGCATAATTTCCCCCGAGTCGGATGTCTTCCTTCTGGATGAAACTCCGAAAAATCCCTGCTGGTCGGTTAGAACCATGAAGGACAATCAAATGTATGTATCGGTAATTGATGCGGTAACCGGCGAGTTTCTTGGTTACGGAGCCCCGCCGCCATACACGGCGTTTTCGTTCTCCGGACCTCAGTATGATTATCCTTGCGACGGGATCTGGACCAGTTGGTATCAGAATGCGGCATATTGGTTTGATATGATGGGTCACTACACCGAGGCAGAAGTCTGGCCCTCCCGTTCTCTAATCGAGGATCATATCTCGAATAACACCACCGGAATGTTTTATGAGTTGGCTCATGGATCCTACGACTATTTCGCAAGCGGCTGTCCTAACGGTAATGTTTACGAGTGGACCTACGCGGGTGATGTTGAAAACTGGATTGCTGATTATCCCGAAATGCGCTTTGCATTCATCGGGAGTTGCGGCGGCATGTGCAATACCGGAAACAACACATTTTCTTACGAATTCCGGAAAGGTTTGAGTGAAAATACCGCGACGGTAGGCTATTGCAATATGGCGGAATACTTCTGTGAAGTATGCTGGTGGTATTCCGTGGAATGGCAGGACGTGATGTTCTCCAATATGTACCTGGGTAATACCGTGAAAGAAGCATTCGATATGGCGCAAGCCGCTTATCCGGTGTGCGCGGGAAATAACAACTGCATGCGATTCGCCGGCGATGAGAATTTCGCGGGTCCTTATAACAGGATGTGGGGACCACAATGTGCTGAGGTTGGCATGATACCGGATGAGGATCCGGTAATCGTTCCTCCGGGTGGTTCCTTCGGCTTAACCGGGACTATTCACAATCCCACCGCAGATCCTGTCGTGACGGATATTTGGGGTGGCGTTAATTACCATGGCGAATTCTACCAGCAATTCGCTTATAGTGACATTTCCCTGAATTCGGGGCAATTCCTAACGGCGCATCTCAACCAACATGTCCCCGGATTCGCTCCTCCCGGAACCTATATCTACATCGTAT
>WJIR01000201.1 GCA_014730175.1 Candidatus Zixiibacteriota bacterium | reverse complement strand
GGCCCAGACTGCACTATTCAATACATGCTTATCTCTTCGCCTGCGACGAATCCACCCTCTCCCCCCGATAAAATCGGGGGGTGAGGGAAATAAGGATTAACACCCTCACCCGTATTCGCCCCGCGTTCCGCGAGGCGAATCCACCCTCTCCCGTTGAACGGGAGAGGGGAAAAGGTAAGAATAGAATGATCCTTATTATTAGAAAATATTCACACAGTTCCTCTTCTCCCATTCAGTGGGAGAAGGGGTCAGGGGATGAGGGGGGTTATCGTGGCGGCAGGTTGCCGCACCTGACGCCACTTTAGTCGGGTACGGCGACTCGACAGCACCCGTAGGCGCCGGCCTACCGATGATCCCCGAAGGGCAAGCCATCGGTTACAGGTTTTCGCTGAAAGCGGTCAGGTGAGGGCGCCTGACCGCACCTTAAATATGTCGGGTTTCTTTATTCGGTTGTCGCCGAATTCCGGAACCCGACCACCCACTTGCAATAAATTCGGGGCGAGTAATTTACTCGCCCCGGATTAGTATAGAATGATTCCTCACGTTGAAGAAACGATCTCGACAAATACTATTTCAGCAGTGTCATCTGCTTGGTAAAGACCTTATCGCCGACATTAAGGCGATAGAAATATACGCCGCTGGACATATCCGATGCGTCGAAGTTAACGGTATGCGAACCGGCATCGTAATACCTGTCGGCGAGTACGGTAACTCTTTCACCGGCAAGGTTATATACGTTCAGCTCAACATTGCTTCCTTCGTTGAGATTAAAAGCAATTGAGGTGGTTGCATTGAATGGATTTGGATAGTTGGATACCAGACCGGTCTGTTCGGGGATTTGCCCATCTTCGGCCTTCGCCATCGGCGTATCCTCGGTTTCAGGCTGTAGGATACCGCCAATAAAGTCCACGATATGCCCGAACTTGTTCTGAGTAATACGGGTGTTGCCGGAATCGAACCAGGTCCTATGTGATACTACGGCGACATCATAAAAGTTGCCTGAATAGCGCACCACATGGGGGCTTCCGCTCTGACCACCGTATGAATAGCTGTTGAAATACAATATGTAGGTAGTCACATTATCGAAGCTGCCATACCGGTAATACATATACTCTCCGCTGTACGGATATTCGGCAGGATAGCTCGGATTATGGAAGGTAAAGCTATAGAATGGGCTATTGTTATTATTATAACCGAAACCATACCAGCCTACTGTGTTACCGATATTGGAATCCAGGCGGATGACACCCATGTCATGTTCGAATTGTCCGTATTGAGTCCATCCGGTCCAGCTAAGGAAGTAATCACCGGTTGCCGAACCATAAGGCTCGTATCCGCCGTCATAAGCCGGAACGAACTCAACATAACTCGCCCAGCCGCCGTCGTCGTGCGAGTACACGCAATGTCCTGCGGTTAGAGCATGATTATTGTCGATCAAGGATGCCGAACCGACGTAAGCGGCGCCATTGGGGAACCACATATACAGCTTACCTGTGATACGATACGGATAAGGACTGGGATTGTTAACCAGCACATTATCGGTGAAGTCGCTAATCAACCCTCCGGTTTCGAATCCTTCGGTCACATTAAATGGAGCATCGCCTGCAGAGCCTTCGGTAAATATCGACTCCTCCGGATTGTTAACAGGTTTATCCATTTCGATTTCCTGACCGGTTTTGAGATCGTAGATCACCAGGCGGCTGTCGGAAATGATTGGACCGGATGGGGGTTGATACTCCGGCATAGGCATCGGGATCGCTTCGGAACGATCATAGTCTTGTGAGGGAGCTGGGGCGGCAAAGGAGCCGACAAACCAGCATACGGTAACTACCGCAACCAATAATACCTGCTTCTTCATAAACATATCCTTTCGTTTAGGGTTTTGGATGTTATTTGGGGATTGTAGGTAATTTGACTCGATGAAGTTGGGTGAATTACATTCATAATAGAAGCGAACTATACGGAGTATTGAGATTCGTTGCCGATGCTGATTGAACCATGCAGCGAGGTTCATTTACAATTAAACTTAAGGTAACATTCAGGTTTCCGAAAAGAAGAAATAATATCCGGCTAACCGACCTGCAACTCACTGCATATTGAACCGCGAATAATAGACAAATATTCTATTTTCAAAGTTATATCCTCTGTCTAAATTATATCTATTCAAAGCCTAAATGTCAATCGGAATTTCGCGAAAATTCTATTAGACAATGGTTATATCATGGGAATGGAAGGTGGTTGTTAAGATTCGTTGAAAAAATCTCTTTTACTCATTTCATTGAGCCTATCCGGGAAGGCGACATGTCAATCGGGATTCCTCGCGGGCAGGTTGCGACTTTCGTGGTATAGATATTTCCATCTTAATTAAGATTGTAAATTGGCCAGGAAACCGCCGGATACTCTTAAGTCGGAATTCACCTTATATTTCCGAACACCATTGATCCTCCCTTAACCTGTATTATTCATAAATTTCACTACCGGTAGCGGAAGCCTTGCGCTTCCGGCGTTTCTATGAATCCAAAATTTCAAGCTGTCAATGGTCTATTATGTTTAAATCCCCGAAGGAAAAGCCTTCGGCTACGGATTCGTGTTTATTATGAATTATCCGGGTTAATTCTTTTCTTGCATTTTAATAGCTTATTGTTGATACTGTTTACTTAAGCATAATATCAAAACCGGGACGAGGATATGAATTCATCTCTTGATGCCATTTTCAGACCAAAATCAATTGCAGTCATCGGCGCATCCACCAAAAAGCATTCTATCGGGTACGAGATCTTCAGGAATATTATCCGCAATGAATTTACCGGCAAGGTATTTCCCGTTAATCCCAAGGCTGACGTGGTTCATAGTATGAAATGTTATAATTCCATTAGCGAGATACCGGATGAAATCGACCTGGCGATAATAATCGTCGCGCGGAGATTCGTGCTGGAGACAGCCGAAGACTGCGGCAAAAAGGGCGTAAAGGCGATAGTGGTTATCTCAGGCGGTTTTAAAGAGACCGGGGAGGAAGGCGCTAAGCTGGAGCAGGAATTACTTAAGATAGTTAAGAAGTATAAGATGAGGATGGTGGGTCCCAACTGTTTCGGTATCGCTAATTTCTCGCCCGATTACAGTCTGGACGGGACTTTTTCAAAAATGAAATCCCTGTATGGTAAGATAGGATTCATTTCGCAATCGGGCGCATTGGGTCAGGTGATAATGGAGTATGCTCGGAGTCTGAATTTCGGTTTCTCCATGTTCGCCTCGATAGGGAATAAAGCGGATATTTCGTCAAATGATATTTTGACTTACTGGCAGGACGATCCCGAAGTGGAGATAATCCTGCTATACCTGGAAAACTTCGGAAATCCGAGTAAGTTTACTCAAATCGCTCGTCAGATCACCAAGAAAAAACCGATAATATGTGTCAAAGCAGGCCGAACCGAACAGGGAGCCAGGGCGGTCAGTTCGCATACGGGTGTGCTGTCTAATCTCGATGTAGGAGTGGATGCGCTTTTCGAGCAATGCGGAGTTATCCGCGCCGATTCCATTGAAGATATGTTCGACACGGCGGTCGCGCTCCATAACCGTGATATACCCCGCGGGGATCGTGTAGGTGTTATCACCAACGCCGGAGGACCGGCTATTTTAGCTACCGACGCTCTTATTAACCACGGCTTAAAAGTTCCTGCGCTGGCAGAGGAATCTCAGAAGTATCTTAAGGAAAGTCTGATGGAAGTTGCTGCCGTTTCCAATCCGGTGGATGTGATCGCATCGGGCGGACCCGACGCATACAGGGCATCGATGGAGACGATGATGAGCGATGAGAACATCGATGTTCTCTTTGTGATTTTCGTCCCTCCTATTATGATTGATCATCGCGCGGTAATCGAAACGATAATAGATGTTCATCAGCATGGAGATAAACCGGTCTATGTATGCTTTATGGGTCCTCATGAACAGATCGATGGAGTGGAGAGATTGATACATGAGAACATTGCGGTTTACCTATTTCCCGAATATTTTGCGAAAACTTTATCTGTTCTTGCGAAATATCGGAAATGGGTAATCAAGGAGGAGGGGGCGTTTCGGGAGTTTACCGCTGATAAACGAAGGGTGAAGGAGATAATCGATCTGGCTAAATCGGAAAATCGTAAAAGCCTGATAGGACCGGAAGCGATTGATATACTAAAAGCTTACGGTATCCCAACCCCCGATTACGAACTGGTTTCGGATATCGTTGATTTGAGTAACGCTGTACAGGAGATCGAGTTCCCGCTGGTGATGAAAATAAACAAGCCTCTTGTTTTGCATAAGACCGACCAGGGCGGAGTGGTGACAGACATAAGGACTTCGAAAGAAGCCAGAGAGGCGTTCGACATGCTACAACGAAGCTTCGCGGCGGGGGATGAATTCGAGATACTTATCCAGCGACAGGTACGAAGCGGTATCGAGACGGTTATGGGTATGACACACGATCCCTCATTCGGGCCTTTGATGATGTTTGGTCTTGGGGGGATTTATGTTGAGGTTATGAAAGATGTAAGTTTTAAGATACATCCTATCACAGACCTTGATGCCAGAGAGATGATAGAAGCGGTGAAAGGCTATCCTTTACTTACGGGATATCGAGGGAGCAAACCTGTCTACATAGAGTCGTTAATCGAAACGCTGATGCGGTTATCGCAGCTCATAACCGATTTCGGAGAGCTGGACCAGTTCGATGTGAATCCTTTCATCGTCTCCGCCGACCCCAAGAATTGCTGTGCAGTGGATGCGAGATTTATCTTGAAATAGTATTTGGAGGACACAGGATATTATGAAAACGACGATTGTCGGTATGCATGGGAAGATATTCTCGGGTGAAGAATCCGAGTTATCAATACTGCACCGGCTCGAGAAAACCGGATTGGATATACTGGTCGGAAACCAGAGCCATAAAAGCGATGCGTTATCCTACTTCATGAAATATCTCACGGGAGTTGACCAGCATGCATCCAAAAGTTATTTCGAGACAAACACGGACTATATTCAATACGAAATAACCGGTGAACTTAGGTGCAATAGCACCGTAACGGTTGAAGATTATAACGATCTTAGCCAGCAGTTAAATTCGGATATCAAAGCAGCTCTACCTGGTCCATATTCTTTGGCGAAGCTCTCCAAAGACAACTTCTACGACAATATTCACAAAAGAACCGAAGCCTTCGCAAGATGTCTTAATACAGAGATGCGCGCTCTGCAGCAAGCGGGTTGCCTACGGATTGCTATTAATGAACCAGCATTGGTGCAAATAGATTACCGGGAGGACAACAGTGCGTTTTTTGATACGCTCCCGTTGTTGTTAAGCGGGATAAATATTGAAACCGCGCTTTACACCTATTTTGGTGTCATCGGCGGGATTCATGAAAAGATTTACAGTTCACCATTTAATATAATCGGTTTGGATTTCGTAATCAACGAACGTAACTGGGATTTTTTGATGGAATTTCCTGAAGATAAGACACTTAGTTTCGGAATAGTGGATGCGTTGAATCCAGAGTTGGAATCGGAAGAAGACCTTACCGATGCGATTGAGATGGTTGCTGAAATGATACCTTCGGAGAGAGTTATAATAAATCCCCAGTGCGAAATCGGATTTATTCCTATGGAGGTTTCGTTATCAAAAATCGAGCAAATGGTGAGAAAAGTTAATGATTTTAATAGTTAATAAGAAATCTCGAATTCAAATCAAGGAGACAAATTATGCAGCGTAATGGTCGCTTCATTGTAATCCTGGCTATTATGTTTGCCTTAGTATTGCTTGCGACAATGACATCAGGATGCGGAACGCAAATACCATCCGGGCATCATGGAGTTAAATATTATAAATTCGGTTCCGGCACCGCCATGGGCAAAATATATCCCGAAGGATTCCAATGGCATTTCCCGTGGAACTCGTTCTTTGTTTATCAGACTCAGATCCAGAGTCACATGGAGGAACTCCATATCCTGTCCAAAGACGGCGCATCGATAACACTGGAAGTTTCCGTATGGTACCGCCCCATTATAGAGCACCTGGATTCTTTGCAGGTGACAGTTGGTCCGCGCTATTATGCTGTCGTGGTAATGCCGGCGTTAAGAGGCGAAGCCAGGTCAATCGTGGGTAGATATACACCCGAACAGATTTACTCTTCGAAGCGTGATGAAATCGCCAGCGAAATGCTGAAGGGAGTGAAGCAACTGGTAGGCAATAAATTCATTTTTGTTGAGAATATCATGATCCGAAATGTGATATTGCCAAAGAATGTCAGCGAAGCTATCGATCAGAAACTTGCAGCAGAACAGGATGCCCAAAAAATGGTATTCCTTCTGCAGAAAGAAAGGCAGGAGGCTGAACGCAAAAAGATCGAAGCTGACGGTATCCGGGAGTTTAATAGAATCGTGGCTCAGGGATTGACCGAGTCTTACCTGAAATGGAAAGGGATCGAAGCGACCAAAGAGTTAGCTACTTCTCCCAATACAAAGGTCGTGGTGATAGGAAATCCGGAAACCGGTCTGCCGATTATTCTCGGCGGTCAGAAGTGATTGCGGAATCGAGTGCAGTAAAAGCGTTGGATGAACATTTATCAGGTTTATCTACTCAATTCAGAATAATTTAAAGAAAGCTAAATTGGTAATAGCTTAGTCGAGGAGTGATTATGGAATTCAATAAAATAGGTGTTGTCGGATGTGGGCAGATGGGTTCAGGCATCGTTGAGGTAGCCGCTAAAGCCGGGCTGGAAGTTCTGGCGATGGAAATCACCGATGAATTAATCGAAAAAGGAAGATCCCGAATCGAGAAATCGTTGGGAAGGGCTGTTGATAAGGGTAAACTTTCTGCCGAGGATAAAGATGCTATAATGGGGCGAATCAAGTTTACCTCAAACCTCGATAACTTCGCAGATAGCGATCTGGTGGTAGAAGCGGTGACCGAAGACCTCAAAACCAAGCTGGAAACGTTTGTCACCTTAGACCGAGTATGTAAACCGGAAACAGCGCTGGCATCGAATACCTCCAGTTTGTCAATCACCGAGTTAGCCGCCGGAACCAACCGTCCGGGTAGGTTTATCGGTTTGCACTTCTTTAATCCCGTGCCGGTTATGAAACTGGTAGAAGTTGTGAAAACCGTGGCTACCGACGAGGAGGTGATAGCTTCTGCCAGGGCTTTTGCCGAGAAAGTCGGTAAGGTTCCTGTTCTGGCGAAGGATGGAGGCGGTTTTATCGTCAATCGCCTGTTAGTACCCTACCTTTTTGATGCGATCTTGGTCTATCAAAACGGGTTGGCGACCAAGGAAGATATCGATAACGGCATGAAATTCGGATGCGGTCATCCGATGGGACCCCTCGAACTGAACGACTTCATCGGATTGGACACAATGTATTACATCGGTGAAATCCTTTTCGAGGAATTCAAGGAACCGCGATTCGCTCCGCCTCCGTTACTCAAAAGGATGGTTCAGGCGGGATATCTCGGGCGCAAAACCGGAAGGGGGTTCTACGATTATAGTAAATAGAGGTTATTAGATGTCAAAGTCCAAACGAATTTATATAGACTATTACCGGCTTCGTAAAATAGGCAAGTTTAGACAGAATCTGTTTGGTTTAATTCGCAAAGACAGGAGGAAAAGTTGGAATATAAAAACCTATTGGTGGCAAAAGAGGGTGGGATAGCCACCATTACTATTTCTCGACCTAAAGCGCTGAATGCCCTCAATGCCGAAGTGATCGGCGAATTATATGCGCTGTGGAAAGAGCTGGAAGCTGATGAAAATATCCGTGTTGTAATTATCACCGGAGATGGCGAGAAAGCATTTGTTGCGGGCGCTGATATAGGGGAGTTAAAAGAATTGGATGCGCTTGGCGGTATAGAGCTTTCCAAGCGGGGGCAATCTCTGCTATGGAATATAGAGAATTCAGACATGGTTTCGATTGCAGCGGTAAACGGTTTTGCACTGGGCGGCGGATGCGAATTAGCTTTGGCATGCGACATTCGTATCGCATCTGAAAATGCTCAACTGGGTCAACCGGAAGTTAATCTGGGGATTATTCCCGGATATGGAGGAACTCAACGTCTAACCAGATTAGTCGGTAAAGGAATGTCTAAGCTGCTAACTTTTACCGGTGATATGGCGGATGCTCAGGAGGCTTATCGAATCGGACTGGTAGAAAAGGTCGTGCCACAAGCGGAGCTTAAGGAAACTGTTAATAAAATAGCGGGGAAGATTCTTTCTAAGGGACCGAAAGCGATAACCGCTGCTAAACGCAGCATCAATGCGGCTGCCAATACCGATTTGGATTCGGGACTTCGCTACGAAATGGCGGAATTCGGAGCGGTTTGTGCTACCGAGGATAGTAAAGAGGGTACAACTGCTTTTATGGAAAAACGTAAGCCCGAATTTAAAGGAAGGTAATCCTATAGCCGATA
The DNA here is from genome assembly GCA_014730175.1 of Candidatus Zixiibacteriota bacterium. Classification (GTDB taxonomy): domain Bacteria; phylum Zixibacteria; class MSB-5A5; order UM-FILTER-46-8; family UM-FILTER-46-8; genus WJIR01. Next base: position 1,310 of record WJIR01000201.1, on the reverse strand, counting down.
TATAAATAACCCGGCAGCACTTGAGGTTGTCGGGTTTTTTACGCAATATTGCCTGACCTTATATTGATTAATGAGTTGCGATATTGATTTATTTTATTTAACTTAAGGGACTTTTCAAAAAAGGATTTGAACATTTCGTTCCGATCTCAGTTTAAAAACTTGTTGATCGCTAACTTTAAGAGGACATGAATAATGGCTGTACGACCGAATGAAAGCGAACAGGGCTTTATATACGATTGGAATACTTATCAGCAAACCGTACAATCACGGTACAATTTGAATCTGGAACTTGATGATGAAACCCTCAGGGATGGGCTTCAATCGCCGTCTATTAAAGATCCGTCTATTGAAGAGAAAATCAAGATACTGCATTTAATGGAAAAGCTGGGTATTCAGGCGGCAGATATCGGTTTGCCGGCTTCAGGTCCCAGAGCCAAAGCTGATATTACGCGCATAGCTAAAGAAATAGCTGACAATAAGATGAAACTTAGACCCAACTGCGCCGTCAGGACGCTGGTGCAGGATATGATCCCGTTGGTTGAAATTTCTGAAGCGGTTGGATACCCCATTGAGGCGGCGGCGTTTATAGGTTCATCACCGATTCGCATATATGCTGAGGAATGGACATTGAGCAAGATGCAGAAATTGACCGAGGAATCGGTTTCTTTCGCGGTCAAACACGGTATTCCGGTTATGTATGTTACCGAGGATACCACCAGAGCGCATCCTCGGACAATAAAAAGGCTTTATTCAACCGCAGTCAATGCTGGAGCGGAAAGGATATGCGTTTGTGATACGGTGGGGCATTCCACTCCTATCGGCGTATTTTATTTGCTGCGCTTTATTCAGAAAATGCTGCATGATATGAAGGTCGATGTTAAAGTTGACTGGCACGGGCATTCCGATCGCGGCTGCGCTATTCCCAACACTATGTCGGCAGTCTCGACCGGTGTTGACAGAGTACACGCCACCGCTTTGGGTATCGGCGAGCGTGTGGGTAATACTCCTATGGATCTACTTCTTATTAATCTCAAGTTGGAAGGCATTATCAAGCAGGACCTTCGTAAACTCACCGAATACTGTCAGACAGTGGCTCAAGCGGTCGGTTATGATATCCCCGTAAATTACCCCGTGATCGGTAAGGATGCTTTCCGAACCGCCACCGGAGTGCATGCCGCTGCCATAATTAAAGCGGAGAGAAAGGGCGATGCCTGGCTTGCCGACCGTGTATATTCCGGCGTGCCTGCCGAGATGGTTGGGCAGCAGCAAAAAATAGAGGTCGGATTTATGAGCGGGCTATCCAACATAGT
>WJIR01000200.1 GCA_014730175.1 Candidatus Zixiibacteriota bacterium | reverse complement strand
GATTTCAAACTCAGTTGCTCTTTGAGCCGGTTGGCTATTTTGAGGGACTCCTCGGAAAAATCAACGCCGGTGACTATCGCGCCCTCCCTCTCCCAGGAAAGCGTGTCCGATCCGATATGGCATTGAAGATGAAGCATAGTCTTTCCCGTGACATCTCCAAGTTCCCCGCGCTGGATATCATCGATAACCGAACCGCCATTGAGCAGCTTATCGAGCTCATACGACCGGAGATGCACCGGCGCCACCTCATCCCAGAATTTTATGTTTTGCTTTTCTTCAGGGGAATTTCCCATCTGTTTGTTTCTCCTAAAGTATCAAATATATGCAGTCGGGTCGCCGCACCCGACTGCAACGAGGATTAAAGAAAAACACTGTGCAGTACCTGTCGGGTTTCTCACTCCGTTCGGAACCCGACCTACTTTTGCTGTCGGGTGCCGTTGCCCGACAGCGTTGAACCCAACTCACTCCTGGCGGGTATATATCACCTCAAACGTTTTGAATTCCTTGCCCTCATCATCCATCTCATACATCTCGTACACGTGTTCATCTTCGCTGACAAAACGGAGCATGGACTTAGCAACTTTGCCCTTCTCACCTGTCATGAAGTCATCGTAGGTTCCTTCGAACCGGATTTCATCGCCGGACGAATTGGGCTTACCGTAGCTGACCATAATCGATGTTGACATATCATCCATCCAGGTCATGACATACTTCTCTTTGAAATTATCATAGCCCATAAAATTGATTCCATGAAACGGAGCGCCCTGCATCTCGCCGTGGATATCTTCCTGAATGAACCTGCCCTTCAGAATAGTCTGAACCTCTGCGGTGCCTTTGGATTCGCCGGGAGGCGCCGATGGATCCTGCCACCATTTTGAGGTGAAATCCCAAGTTCCGACCAATCCCGCCAGCTTCTCATGCTGCTCCCCCGGCTGACCATATTTAGCCCACAGCGCCATCATTTCTTCTTCGGTCATGGGAGCTTCATCGCTGCAAGCGACGATGTATATCCCTGATAAAATCACCGCAACTACCCCAACCAATACGAATAACTTAGTTTTCATCGATACTCCTTAAATTTAATTTAAAATAGATTTCTGCAAGCAGCGGGGAATATGAGAATGTTTACTGATTTTGTCAAGGGTTTTAGTGTAATATAGGATGAACAGATGGCATGTCCAAACTTAGGGAAAGTACTGGTTGGGATGGGACTTGGACATGTATAGTCTTTATTCATTCTATGAACCGAAGCGCAAGGCTTCGGCTACGTTCAGATTAATTGCTGGGTTTCTCATCTACACTTCGTTTCAACTCGAAACCTGACCTAACTTAAAAGAATCCGAAACGCAAAGCTTTGGTGAGATTGGGTCAATCCTTGAAACATCTCGTTAAAGAGGTTAGTCGCGCCTTAGGCGCATTAATCCTCACCGCCCTTTCCATTATGGTTCCGAATTATCGGGATTACGTTTTTGCCTTCATTGTTAAAAACTTCCTCATCATCCAATATATGATACCCAGCGCTACCAACAGCAGGACAATAAATGGGATAATAGTACTTGCCTGGAAAAAAGAGGGTATGTTTTCCATGGCGGTATGAGGGGCAATGTAGGCGTTCCTCAGGATATCTCTCATTATTGCCATAAAAATCAGGGTAGCCAGCAAGGCGATTCCCGAGGAGAACACCAATGTTTTAGGAGATTCGCTCTGGGAAGCTTTATTTAACATCATAATAGCGCCCAGGGAAAGAATGATACCTAAAAACAGCAAGACGGTTCCCGCTATATCCTTACCCATGAACAACATCATCTTATCCGCCGGGAGCGCAATCAACCAGAGTATTCCGACCAGGTATTGAACTAATGTAAATCTCGTAAACCATCCCGCTCCATATTTGATAGCTTTGGAGGAAAACCATTTCTCCCGCTTATCAGATAACCCGACGCATGCTATGAAAAAGGCAGCGACTGCCAGGGCTCCAACCAGGAAATGAAGGTACCGAAAAAACAACGTAGGTTCGCCTAAATTTAAAGTCAGACCGGACGGATCGGGGAAATATTTAGCGCCCCATTTTTCCGGAGTCAGCATCAAAGTCATTTCGTTGGAATAAATGAAACCGACAATTGCGAAGAGAATCGCCGCTGTCCATCCGATAGCGGTTTTACTGCTGTGACTCAGCTTTTTGTATCTGAAGGAGTGTATATAAACCAGATAATAAGCCGCCATCACGAGTATTATGACGGAAAGCCAGGGGAATGCCAGTATAATGGACGATGAATAGAAATATTGACCATACAATACCTGAAGGAACAACAACGGCGCTATCCCCATCGTAATCGTCAAGGCAACGACAACCGGAATCATCTTCGACATACGACGGACCAGTCCGGTATGGAAATCCGATTTCCTATAATATGATATCCCGGTTAAGATCAATCCCCCCAGCATTATATTCATAGGTATTAGATGGAGTACAAAACCGAGAAGTAACAAGAATTTTAAAAGCCATACCGGCGCAGGGAGCGGAATCGGATCCAAATCCGGTATATAATGAATTATACTATTCATCCTGACCCTCCGTATCGCTGAGTTCCGAAAGGTATTTAGCTAATTTCTCCGCAGCTTCTTCGCCGGCGGTAAAAGGAGGCATGTCCTCATTCATCTCGTGAAGCATCGGAATAATTTCCTCCTTTAATTCGCTCTGACTGAAATCGGAGGTGACGGGAATAATATCTCTATATCTACCGATGGTATGGCAGTTACCACATCTATCATCATAAACCTCCTTGCCGGTATCATAATCGCGCGGCTCGCCGGTGAATCCGGTCAGATAACTGACTACATGGTATCTTTCCTCATCGGTTCCCGCAAAGGGCGGCATTCTTCCCCGCAATACGTCCAGTCTTCCGAGTGTTTCATAAAGGTATTGTTGATCCCATCCTTCGATATATCTGCCGACATTCATGTAGCCACTTAAAGAATGACAATTCATACATTCGGTTCTGAATATCTCATATCCGGTGGTATCCGGACTGCGAACACTCTTCGCTTCTTCCGATACCCAATTTGCCCATAGCAAAACGCCATTCCTGTTAATCTCAGGTATCTGGTCGGGGAATATACCATTAATATAGATATAATTATAGATACCATAAGGTTTTCGTAAGGACTCCCTGACCCATTCTGTTGCACCGAATAAACCCAAAGAAAGTAACATCACAAGAATAGCAACCGGGGCTCTATTGAGGCGAGGAAGGAGGATCGAAACTGTCAGCGTAACGAGTATCAGCGCCAGGAAGAATATGTAAACCCAGCCCACCATGGATTGAGTGATCGGAATTGCTCCCTGCGCCGCTTCGATAATCCTATCCGGGAATACCTTCCAGTACCATAAAAGCGATAATCCGAAAAGGAGCAAATTAATGATCACCCATTTTCCGGCATAGCGGGTTATCTTTAACCGGAATTCCCGTTTCTCCTGAAAGGAGGCTGTCAGAAGGGCATAGATACCGGCTAATGCTAACGATAAAAACGTTCTGGAAACTAACGAAGGGAAATAGGTAGGATTAAAAAAGCCGCTCCAGAAATTCTGATTTTCCAGCCAGCCGCCGGGAGTAAGCATGAAAGTGACTATTCCATTGATTACCACAAGGGATAACCATGCCGACACGAAATAAATCCATCCGATGATGAGATGCGTACGTCTTTCTAACCTCTCCCAACTGTAGTAATAAATTAAGCCGGCGATTATCTCAACGATGAAAAACACCCATTCAATCGCCCACCCGAACACAAATGCATGGATTAGCGAACTGGTCGCCGAAGGATTTATCAAACCGATCACGAACCATATACCAACCCCGGTTATCGCTCCGAAAACTACCGAGAACAGGATAAATATCAAACTGTGCCTCTTCAGGAATGCCAGTAGATCCTTGTCGTCGTCTCGGTATGCTTTTCGTTCGGTGAGAACCAAAAACAGACCGGTGCCTATGGCAAAATGGGAAACGAAAACATGCAATGTAGCTACTATTGCGATCAGCAATCCCGGAGCTATCCCCAGGTCCCAAACCGGAAAATTCAAATTCAAGCTCCCTTCGTTAAGTTCATCTTACACGAATTCCGAAACCATGACTGACTGTATATGCTTATCATAGGCACAAAGGATAAATTATGAAAACCGATAATGCAATATTATTTTAGCGTCAAGTGATAGAGAAATTACAAGCGAACAATACCATTTTAATCCAGTTCGGCGATTATTTGTGAGCTTGTTGTAACTCGCGCAAATCCAAATGCCAGATTAAGTAAGCTGGCTCGATGCATGGTTTCGTTAACGGTACCGGTAGCATCGGCGAGAAAATGTACCCGGTAATCCCTGTAATAGGCATCACGTGCCGTAGATTCGCAGCAAAGATTGGTCATCACGCCTGTCATCACCAAATCCTTGACTTTTAGCACTCTAAGCACTGTCTCCAGGTCGGTATTATAAAATGCCGAATAACGATGTTTATAGATAATCTTTTCACTTGCCTGAGGGGAAATCGCCTCGTAAACAAGAGCTTCATCGGTTCCTTCGCAACACATTCCTTCCCACCACCATTCCATAATACCGGCATCACTCAGGTTCGGATCATGCACATGACAGGTATAAATAACCGGCTTCGATTTTTCGCGGAACTTTTCTATAAGCCGTTTGACATTATCAATTATTGCCAGTCCACCCGGGGTAAAAGTCGGCGAATCGGGGTCCAGAAAGAATCTCTGCATGTCGATTACCATCAATGCGGATTTATCAGCAAGATGGAAGTTGTGTGTGTTGTATGGCGCTATCTCCTCGAGCCATCGGGAGACCTTATGCCTAAAGGTTGTGTTATCCATACTCAATTCCTTTTCGATTTTTCAATTGAAAGTTGATTATAATCTCGCCCCGATATCCGGCCTGCTTCCATCCGGATCGGTCAGCAAAGGATTCCCGGAATCGATTAGCGGCGATGCAGGTTTAAGGCGGAAATCGGTTGAATCGGATGGATTCAAAAACTCCGGTTCGATTGAGATATTACCGAATCTTCCCGTTAAGTCCGGCATGTTCCGATATTCACCCGCTTCGTTGCCCCATACATTATTAAAGGATATTTCAAATGATTCCAATCTATCTTCGGTGACCATAGTAGTATCTTCGCCTGAGTATGCCCAGATACCGACACAGGGACACACCCATTCCTCTCGCCAGCCATTTTCGACAATTAGGTTATTGGTAAACCTCCCCATACAGTCCGGTCCCCATACTGCCATTCCACAGTTTCCGTTGCGTATAACCGTATTGTTGGATGCATCCATCCAGGATGTTCCGGTGGCGATAATTCCCCATCCGAGATTGTCGAATACCTCGTTATGACGGGCGACAACCCGCGTATCACCGAATGATCCTATTCCCTTCCAGTATTCCGAAATCCTGTTACGAAGAACCGTAGCAGCGGCATCCCAGGTGATTCCGATCCCGACGCCTCTCCCCTTTCGAATTACATTATCAGCGATGAATGCTGTCGCTCCCCTGTAAAGAGCCACGCCATCCCAGCCATTATTCTCAATCAGATTATTAATAATAAATAACTCGGCTCCCTCTCTGCCGAATATCCCCCCTATCCCCACCACCACAGAAGAATCGCGATAGGTATTGCCGCTTATCTCGCAGTCGGTGATAGTTACACGGCTATTCCTGACAACGATTGCGGCATCCGTGGCGTTACCATCTTCATCCCGAACTCCGCCTGTGATTTTTAGACCGCTAATATATACCGGCGATGAATCCTCGATATAAACTCCATATCCGGCATTGGTAACCAGCCTGGTTCTATCCGGTCCCGATCCCATAATAACGATATCGCGATTGTCGATAATGAAACCTCGGGTAGCCTTTACCGTTGTTTTGTGTTCAAGACAGTTTCCGCACAAGTCCTCGGTATAAGCAGTAGGTTGTGCGTGATAAATTCCCGGCTTAATTAATATCGTATCTCCATCAATGGCGCGTTCCATTGCAAATTGTAAACTAAGGTATTTGTCACCAAATACCCCGGAGCTTTCAGAACGATCAACATCCTCAACTATCAATACATCAGAGGTTGCAGGAGCGAATGATAGGAGGAAAGAAACAAATGTGAAAATACTAATTAATCTGTGCATAATCATTCCAATAAGAGTAATACCATAATCCCACTCATCTTTTGGTTCAATAAGTAAGAATAGCGCGTTCATGTCAACAGTTGCGTTAATTTCGATTCCAGGAAATGCTTCTTTGTTTAGCAAATAATTCATAACAAAGTCAGACGGTTTTAGGTTATTAGATGATTTTTTGTGAATTTTCGGTACTGAGTAGAATAGCGTCAATGAAGAAAATACTTCCCTGCAATAGGAAATTAACTCTCTGAGTATCTGATGCTTATGGTGCTGAATATAGCCCGGATAATTTATAAAAATATTAATCGATAGTCGATTGCTTTTCCGCCTCGTGATGGTTTATACGCTTAAAGCGTGCGAGGATGTTGACAAATCTAATATACTGAGATGTACAGGTGAGACCCCGCGTTTTAACGCAGGGAGGATCATTATTTTTAATAACGACGGGTTTTAACCCATCCTGCATCATGCTGCCGTTTAAGATGTTACGAGGACTAAAGCCCTGGGTTATTATAAACTGTGAAACTCCCCGGACTGAAGTCCGGGATTTCAAATGCCCTATCCTCCTTTGTCAACAGCCTGACACGCTTCCGGCGTGTCTGTCCTTCGGGATTTCAAAATTTATGAAATCTACGGATAGCAAAATAGCAGTTTCCGCGCCTGGCACGTTTTTTGATGCAATTATTCTTCGTGGTAGAATTAGGTATTTTGGGCGTCCCCTCGGGAGCTACAAAACAGGTTGCATAAGGAGATATTTTCAAGGTAAATGAGAGTTCTTTTTATCGGCAGTAAGAGAATGGGTTTAAAAGCACTTAGGAGGATGTACGAAATATCTCCGAATGAGCTTATAGGAGCCATAACAATCGAAGATGGGAGGGATACTCGTTCGGTCTTTGGTGATTTTTTCAGATATTGTGATAACATTAATTTACCACTGCACACAGTAGCGAACAAGGCAGAATTCAATGAGATTGTGATGGAGCTAAAGCCGGATATCTGCTTTGTGGTGGGTTGGTACTGGATTATTGACAAGCGGATTCTGGATTCGGTTCCACGAGGATTTATCGGTGTGCATAACTCCTTACTTCCCAAATATCGCGGATGCGCTCCGCTGGTTTGGGCGATAATCAACGACGAGAATGAAGTAGGTTTTTCGCTTTTCTCGTTTACAGAAGATATGGATGCCGGGGATATATGGTCTACGGGCGCAATTCCGGTTCACGAAGATGATTATATCGATGATATCCTGTATAAGCTGGAAGATAAACTGCTTTCGGTTCTGGATGAGAAGTATTTATCAATACTCCGTGGTGAGATAGAACCTTATCCGCAAAAGCATGAAGACGCCACCTTTTGCGCTCCCAGAATTCCCGCAGACGGGGAAATTGATTGGAGTCGTCCGGCGCGGTATATCTACAAATTCATTAGGGCGCAATCAAAGCCATACCCCGGAGCCTATACAATTTACAAAGGCAGAATGCTGAAAATCTGGAGGGCGAAACCTTATGATGCACAATATTTCGGCACCCCGGGGCAGGTTGCATGGAAGAGTAAAGAGGGAGTGTATGTGGTTTGCGGGGATAATCGAGTGATTATATTAGAGAATGTTGAATTTGACGATATAGCCGAAAATGCTAACAAGTTCATAAAGTCATTGAAGACGAGGTTTGGATCGAAGAATATTCGGAATTCCAAGGATCGGAGCGCCAGTAAAGAGGATTCTTCTGAACCCGGGAGAATAACGAAAGCGCTGGCATAAAGACAACGAATAATGACAATTTACAAGAGGTTTTTATGATTAAAGAACAGAACAGGCTTGAGGGTTCGAAAGTCTTGATAACCGGCGGAGCAGGGCTTATCGGTTCCCATATCGCCGATCAACTGGTGCTCAAGGGAGTCGACGAGGTTATCATTCTGGATAATTTTACCCGTGGTCGCAGGGAAAATCTAAACTGGGCTAAAAGCTGCGGTAATGTAAAGATTATCGAGGGCGATATACGCGACCAGGAGATGATGGTGGAATCGACCAAGTTCATAGATTATGTATTCCATCAGGCGGCAATTCGTATAACCGCCTGCGCCGATTTTCCCCGGGGCGCAATGGAGGTTATGGACAGAGGGACATTTAATGTTCTTGATGCAGCCGCTCATAATAATGTCAAAAAAGTGGTACTGGCATCATCCGCTTCGGTCTATGGAATGGCGGAGGAGTTTCCAACACCGGAATCCCACCATCCGTACAATAACGAAACCATTTACGGAGCTTTTAAACTTGCCAACGAGGCGATAGCCAGGGCTTTCCATAATATGTACGGTTTGGAATATACCGCGCTGAGATATTTCAATGTTTACGGACCGCGCATGGATATCTACGGAGCCTATACCGAGGTGATTATCCGGTGGCTGGATGCTATTGACGAGTGGATTGCACCTAAGATATTAGGAGACGGAAGCCAGACCATGGATTTCGTTTACGTGGGGGATGTAGCCAGGGCGAATATACTGGCTATGGAGGCTTCCAATGTAAACATAGCGATTAATATAGGTTCGGGGAAGGAAACCAGCTTAAAGGAATTGCTTGACACAATCCTGTTGCTGAGTAAAACAAGCGTGGAGCCGGAATACCTGCCGGAACGAAAAGTAAATCCGGTGCAACGAAGGTTGGCTGACATCAGGCGAGCTGAACAATTGTTGGGTTTCAAGGCAGAAACTTCATTAAGAGACGGTTTGGAGGAATTAATAAAATGGCGAGCAGCGGCGAAGGAAAAGGCGCCAAAACTGATAATGAAGTAAGAATCCCATTG
>WJIR01000014.1 GCA_014730175.1 Candidatus Zixiibacteriota bacterium | reverse complement strand
TCTCCCATTTCCCGATCACATCGGGAGGAGAAGGGGCCAGGGGATGAGGGGATTTATCGGGATACAAACATGCTTATCTCTTCGCATTCGGCTTCGAGCTAAGCATGCCACCCTTCGCTGGCGAGTACGGCGACCCGACAGTACTCGATAATGATAATCCCCGAAGGGCAAGCCTTCGGCTACGGATTTAGCAGGACGGACAAGAATGTCCGACCTCCCGCCTTTCCTGTCGGGTGGGGTCACCCGACGCCACAATTGAATGCGGTAGACGCCTGTGCCGTGGGCGGGCAAGCCTTTGGTTGCGGCTTAAAAGACTCTATGAATTATCCGGTTTGTCTTGCGCCAACTGCTGGAATATATCTACCAGCTACTCGTGGTTCCCACGAAATGATTGGTGGGTCCATGTCCCTGCCCTAAATCCGCACTATGTGCGATGGCTTCGGTAATAAAACCTTTTGCTCTCTTAATTGCCTCGAGCGGAGCATATCCCTTAGCCAGTCCGGCCGCAATCGCCGATGAAAAAGTACAGCCGGTGCCGTGCGTATTCTTGGTTGGGATGAGTTGCGACGAAAACTCATAGAATTGCTCGCCATCGAAGACAATATCGACAGCCTCGCGGGGATTATCCAGATGCCCGCCTTTCACAACCACAAACTTACACCCTATCTCCTTCAGCTCGCGCGCTGCTTTTTTGGCGGAATCAATATTATCGATCTTTTTTCCGGTCAATGTTTCCGCTTCGAATCTATTAGGCGTTATGACATCAGCGAGGGGCAATAAATATTCCTTGATAGTGCTGCGAGCTTCCTCCGATAATAGAGGATCGCCGCTTTTTGCAACCATCACTGGATCGACAACGAGATTATTTAGTTTGTATTCATTGATACAGTTGGCGACTGCGATAGTGATTTCGGGATTGGAAAGCATTCCGACCTTAACAGCGTCCGAGCCAATATCATCAAGACAGCTTTTGATCTGTTCGACTACTATGTTAACAGGAATATCGAACACCGCTTGCACGCCGACAGTGTTCTCGGCAACGATAGCGGTTATCGCCGACATCCCGAAGACCTGAAATGCTGAAAATGTTTTCAAATCAGCCTGAATACCTGCTCCGCCGCTGCAATCCGAACCGGCTATTGTTAACGCTCTTTTCAATTTGTTCCCTCCGCACTTTCGATTTCAGATTTAATCTCGAAGGTAGCCCTTTCGATATCCTCGGAGGCTACAATCGCCGATATCACAGCCGCTCCGTAAGCCCCCGCTTTAATAACCTTCGAAACGTTATCTTTGTTAATCCCTCCAATAGCAATAACCGGTATGCTGCATTGCGAACAAGCTTCCCTCAGCAGCTTCAAACCCAATGGTTCCCCAGCATCCGACTTGGTTCCCCTGGCTTCATAAACCGGTCCGAATCCGATGTAATCAGCGCCATCTTGTTCCGCCTGAATTGCCTGGTCGACTGTTATGGCGGAAACTCCCAGTATCATTTCATCACCGATAAGCTCGCGTGCGATTTTTGCCGGTAAATCATCCTGTCCCACATGGACGCCATCGGCGCCGGAGGCAATGGCAATATCCACGCGGTCATTGACGATAAACGGCACTCCTGCTCTACGAGTCAGTTCACGGATTTCGCATGCCACCTCGAAGAGCATTTTTCCGGATACTTTTTTATCGCGCAACTGGATTACATAAGCGCCGCCTTTTAAGGACACTTCAGCAATCCGCTGATGAGTGCGTCCCCGCGAAAGGACTTCATCGGTGATAACATATAATTTCCATGAAGAAGGCTTCGTAATTCGGGATTTCATATTATCCTCATCATACAGGTATAATCGGGGGCCATTCTTCCTTGGTCCAACCCATTTCAAAAAACAGCAGTTCAAACCTGGCGCTGTACTGGTATAGATAGAACCAGTGTTCCCGTTGTTCGGTTGAGCTCTCTCGAGCGAAATAGTTCATTTTATCAATGAGCCATTGCACCAAATCATTCATCTCATCGGACGAATAAGTTTCTATCCAATCCCTGTAATGCTTCTGATCAGGCAAACCTTCTGACCGAAGATGTTCAGAGATCTCTACATAACCCGATGCGCATGGCAGTAAAACCGCCATGATGTCACTCAAGTCTCCTTCATAGCAAGCGTAATTCAGGAATTTGGTGTAAGCCGTTGTTATCAATCCCGGTTCGGTTTGCTCCAACTGCTCATTTGTTATTCCGTAGTCAGAGCAGACTCTCCGGTGCAATTCCATCTCCATTTTAAGGGTAGCGTTAAGCAAATCGGAGAACATAGTCATATCAGCGAGATTCCTCGCTTTCGCCGCGGCTAAGGCAAATACACGACTGAATTCTATGAGATAAGCATAATCCTGCTTAAGATAAAACTCGAAACGGTCTTTGGAAAGAGTGCCATCACCTATACCCCGAACGAAGGGATGTCGGATAATCTCCGACCAGAGCCGGTCAGTACGTTGGCGCATTTCTTTCACGAACTCAGAATACTCCATAAATATCTCCATTAATGTTACTGTTGTGCAGCGGCTTTGCCGAAAGCAGCCCAGAAAGGATCGACCTGTGGATGTTTAAGCTCCATCTTCCTGCCATTCTCAAAATAATGGGTACCCTTTTCTTTTTCAACAACTTCGCCGACTACGGTAGCGGGTATACCCTTGCTGTCCAATTTCCCCAGCACTTCTTTTGATTTGTGCGGACGGCAGGATATTATGAG
>WJIR01000199.1 GCA_014730175.1 Candidatus Zixiibacteriota bacterium | reverse complement strand
GTGTGGAAGAATTATTTACTAATGTGGATGAAAGTGTATCGACCGGGCTGCCCCCGATATTACAACTCGATGGATCACCCAATCCCTTCAATGCCGCAACCAACATCACATATCAATTGACCGGAGCTGGCAACGTAAATCTTGCTGTATATAATCTTGCCGGGCAGAAGGTAGCCACGTTGGAGGATGGTTTTAAAAACGCCGGAGAGCATTCCGCAACCTGGGATGCATCGAATTATTCCAGCGGAATATATTTCTATAAGCTGTCTGTTGATGATAGGGTATTCACCAAGCGGATGACATTGCTGAAGTAGGATTTAAGTATAGCCTACTACACTCGAAAAGATTAGCATGCTGCTGGGTAAACGATTTTATAATACGTGAGATGCGATTTCTCGCAGGACGTCAACGGAACGAACCACGCCGGCTACTTTACCATCTTTTATTACCGGCATCAAGCTTAAATTATGTTCAACCATGTCGTTTATTACTTTTAGCAGATGATCCTGGCGGTCAACGGAATTGACAATCGGTTGCATGATATCGCTCACCTGACGCTCGGAATTCTCCTTTAACCCTTCAACGAGCTTACCGGTGGGAACTTTCGAAAAATCCTCTCTTCGCTTGCTTTCAAAAAGCCGCTTTTTATACCCGCCGATTTTACTCGTTAATGCCTGGGTTTCCAGTCCTCGTAAAATGTCCCTTCTACGAATCAAACCAAGGAGTTGATATTTTTCATCGAATACCAGCACGAATCTCGGAAGCGACTTTTTTCCCAGAACATCGATCTGGTACTTCTCCATCTCAACCATCGCCTGTCGCAACGTAAACCAATAAGGTATATGAGGGTATTTATCCAGCGGTATCATCAACTCGCCGGCGGTTTTTAGTTCCATTGTATATCCTCCAGCTTCTTTCAGTCTATTCTACAACAAATAATTCACTAAAACAAATGAATTTTCAAATCTATGCGTGATTAGTAAATCTGCCAACCTGGATGGTTCGTGAAGAGTTCTAATCTGTAGCCGAAGGTTTACACGCCTCAGACAGGTAAGCCTTCCGCTGCCGGTGACGAAATCAAGGCAAATTTATTTTAGCAATATCATCCGCCTGGTAGATACTTCGCCATTTGCCGAGAGTCTGTAGAAGTAGATTCCGCTTGCTTGCGAAGACGCATCCCAGCTGACGTTGTGGTTACCAGCTTCCATTTCACCGTTAACCATAGTGGCAACTTTCTGGCCCATCAAGTTATAAACTCCGAGGTTTACATCGCCAGCAACCGGTAACTCAAAGGTTATGGTTGTAGAAGCGTTGAACGGGTTAGGATAGCTGCCTACCAGAGTATACTCGGTAGGAACTGATCCGAAGAATCCTCCTTCGATCGACCACTCGGTTGCTCCGTCGGCTATCCTGTTTCCGGTAACGGTGAAGGGGAAGGACGCCTCATCGCAGATCTCATCGGGACAGTCGCCACAGTAGGCTACGTAATCGTAGGTTCCGGCTGGAGCGAATCCCGGCACGTTTTGCCAGGTATGCGCCGTCAGCGACTGACCCGGATTCAATGGGATATTATTGAAAGCGAATTGCTGATAAAAATGACCCATGTAAATCACGCCGCCCCAAACATCGGTTACTATAGGATCGTCAATGGGATTGCTGATATAACCGGTTAAGCCGAAACGGCTCCCTGGCTCTACCATTACGGGATCATCATCGGCGATCATATCCACGTTGCAGCATCTGGGCTGATCACCTTCCACTTTCACCAGGTAGAAATCACGGCTGGCCTCCGTATAACCGGCGACTATGTAGTTACCATCGGCTGTCTCCTGTAGCGAATAAGCCCTCTCATCATAGCCTGTGCCATAGGTTCGTGTCCACAATGTATCACCATTAGTATCGGTCTTAACCAAATAAAAATCAGCAGAGCCAGCACCGAATGAATACGTATAACCAGCAATTATGTAACCACCGTCTAAGGTTTGATTGACGCATTCGGCGCGATCATACTCACTTCCGCCGAAAGTTCGTGTCCATAATATTTCACCGTAGGCATCGGTTTTCACCAGGTAGAAATCATAAAAGCCAGCGCCAAAGGACTCAGTCCATCCAGTAGCTATATAACCACCGTCAGCGGTCTGCCTAACGGATTCAGCGATATCATCCGAGGTTCCGCCGTAAGATCGCGTCCATAGTGTATCGCCAAAAGGATCTGTCTTCACAACGTAAAAATCGACAGAACCAGCTCCGAAGGACTCGGTCGCACCAGCTACAATGTATCCACCATCAGCAGTCTGCTGCACTTCATAGGCATAATCCCAAGAGCTCCCGCCATAGGTACGGGTCCACAAAGCATCTCCCGGTTCGGCATTAACATTTGAAAACATAAATATAACCGCAAGGATTGGATATAAAATGATTTTTCTCACACAACACCTCCAAGTTGAAGATTTGCTTATTATGGCTTATTCAAAGAACGCCCCTATTATGGCAAGTCAGGCGGGGAGCGAGGGGATATTTATATATACACTAATTGTGTTGGAAAATCAAGGAAGTCTTCGGATGATGCCGAAAAAAAGCGAGGAAAAGTATATTAGGCGCATTTCAAAGATGGTTCGATCTGCGTCTATGATGTCAAAACCGGCAAGGAGAGAGCATCAGACCGGGTACAGGTGATGCTGTATATGCACTTGCTGCCGCTGTGTCATGAACGATACATTGGATGGACGCCTGGTAAGAAGCTCAAGGGGGTGGTTTACTACGGTCCCGACAAGCAGGTCGAGATCGCTCCCAACGCAATCGATAGGACGCTGATCGACAACGTGAATTTCTTCCTGAACATATTGACCAGCGCGGATCCTCCGGAAGCGCTTCCGCCAATGTCTACGCTGCGGTTTTAAATGGACTGCGAGTGAAAGGAGAGACAAGTTCAATTTGACTATTCAGTCGAAATGAGCATTTAGCGCCATACCTACCATACCTGATCGATCAAATCGTTTCCTATCTACCTTCCCCCAATTTTAAAATTCGTGTAACAATTAATACTCTTGATTCGAAAATCAGGATTTGCTAACATAATAAAGTAGTAAAAG
>WJIR01000198.1 GCA_014730175.1 Candidatus Zixiibacteriota bacterium | reverse complement strand
TGGGTACTCCTATACAGCCGATTACGATAGCGTGAAAATCGATGTGGATGATGAATATCCACATGCCGGGACAGTTTCAGCCACCATGTCGGGGTACTTCTATTCGGAAGGTGAAGGCTATGTAGAAGAAACCTGGACGATGGAGTTTACCTTCTATGAGGAGTACTACCACGTCTATATTTCCAATGGTACCTACTATTGGGAATGGGATGAGTATTGGGAAGAAGGTTAAACTAAAAATAGGCGATATAAAAAGCCCCGTAGCAGGGGCTTTTTATATCAAGGTTTAATTCACTTATTTATTTGCTACTTTTTCCTTATAGGCGGGACTTCGCATCGTAATCTCCTGCATTGCCTTTACAGCGGCATCAATATGATCCTCCGTATTGAAAGCGCCGATAGAGAACCGAACTCCGCCATGGTCATCCAGTATGCCCAATTGCTTATGCACCAAGGGCGCGCAATGCAAACCCGTACGTGTGGCAATGCTGAAATCCACATCCAGCATAATGCCAACGTCGCCTGCTTCCAATCCTTCAACATTGACAGTAACCGTCGAGAGATGATTTTCCAAACTCTCACAGCAATAGATTACAACTCCCTCTATTTCGCGTAAACCATCCACCAATTTTCGAGCTAATCTCAACTCCCTGGCGTGGATATTTTCAATCCCTTGATTATCGAGCCAATCCTGCCCTGCCCATAACGAAGCGATACCGACCATATTAGGTGTACCATACTCCATGCGGTAAGGATACTCATCGAGATGATAAGGATAAGCTGAACGCACTCCAGTTCCGCCGCTTCGTGTATGACGTATCTCAACATGTTTTCTAATACACATGCCGCCAATTCCGGTGGAACCCATCAATGCCTTATGACCGGTGAATGCTAAGACATCAATATTCATTTCCTTCATGTTTATAGGAACCACTCCGGCGGTTTGCGAAACATCGGTTCCGAAGAGTATTCCGTTCTCTTTGCATATAGCGCCAATTTCCGCAAGTGGTTGAATGGTACCAATCACATTCGAGCCGTGATTGACCATCACCAATTTCGTGTTCTTGCGGACTGCTTTCCGTATCTCATAGGGATCGATAAAACCGTTTTCATCGAATGGGACATACGTAGCCTCCACATCGCTATCGCGAACGAGATGATTGATCGGCCTGATAACCGAATTGTGCTCCGTGTTGGTTGTAATTACATGGTCCCCTGATTCAAGCAGACCGTTGATAATTAAATTCAGGGCATCGGTAGCATTGTAGCCGAAGCATAGCCTTTCGGGAGTATCCTCGTCCCCGCCGAAAAATGATGTTAAGCGTTTCCGAAGATTTTCGAGGATGTTGCCGGCTTCAATCGCCTTATCAAAACCACTCCGACCGGGATTAACCCCCATATCGCGATAGAATTCCACCATGAACTTGTAAACATTATCAGGTTTAGGCCAGGCGGTGGCGGCATTATCAAGATAGATTATTTTCTCCATATTAACTCCAAATTTATAATTCTGAATATCATTATCTGCAATTTAATAAAAATCACGAGATTGGCAAGCATTGAATTCAACATTATTGAAATCGGGATTAAGTGGAATCTGTTATAAATATGGAGGCTGTGATAAATGTCTATTGGTTGCTAAATGGGGTGCCAGCATGTAGCGGGTGATGGTTTTCTTAATGGAAAGTATTATGAAACGAAATTATGAGAAATGTGTTAAAATAAAAAAGGCTTGACAAGCGATATAGGGGCTATATATTTCAAGACATTGCGGGGTAGAGCAGTTTGGTAGCTCGTCGGGCTCATAACCCGGAGGTCGCAGGTTCAAATCCTGCCCCCGCTATATAGCAAAATGTAATCTTTATCATAGATACCAAGAATATTGCCGAGTTTCCCCATCCCGGAGGCTCGGTAAATTTTTGTCCCATTATCGGTTATGGGCGTGAGTGTAATTTCGGTTGTCAGCTTCTTAATGTAATTCCTCGCCTGAAGAACATTCCGATTTAGGATTTTTTCAAGATCCATTAACGCTTTTTTCAGCCAGGTTGAATCGATTTCTATCTGAAATAAATAAGATTTAATCTTTCTTCCAACAGCAATATGAACTTGAGCGTTTGTAATCTTTTGGGAGAAAAAGTAACAGTATTAATCGATAAAGAACTCCGTGCTGGAATTCATCAAGTCTTATGGGATGCTTCGGAATACTCCAGTGGTATATACTTCTCCAGATTAACTGCCGGGGATAAAGTGTTGGTGAGGCGGATGACGTTGCTGAAATAGCCTTTTATAACTATCCGGAATATCAATGTGGTCAGCCTTGAGGGCTGACCACTTCAATCGATTCCTACCTAGTCACTTCACCAAACTAATTTTCTTGGTGGCGACTAACTCACCGATCCGTAGATTACAGAAATAAATTCCGCTGGAATGCCGCGATGCATCCCAATTGGCAGCATAATTCCCGGCTTCCTTATGTTCATTCACTAAGCTTGTAATTTTCTGTCCTGCTACATTGTAAATCCCAAGCTCGACATTGCCTGCTTCAGGCAAGTCAAAGGTGATCGTTGTGGTAGCATTGAATGGATTGGGATAGTTATCGATTAGGTTAACTTTCCGAGGAATATCCCGCATTGCTCCCCATCCGCCTTCAAGATTCCAATCTGCAAAACGGCTGGTTTGTCGTGCTTCGGTAACGGTAAAGATAAAGGAATCTCTGTCGCATACAGTCCAACTGCCTATATCGCCGCAGTGAGCACGATACTCATATTCCCCGGGAAGTGCGTTTCCGGGCACTTGCTGGTTTAAATGGCTGAAAAGTGTTTGACCTGTATTCAACGGTATGTTTGGGAAATACCACAACTGAATGAAATCACCATTGACTTTCACACCAACCCAAACATCTGTTACAATCGTTTCATCGGTGGGATTTCCAATGTAACCGGTTAATCCGAAAGTCCCGCCCGCGGGGACGATAATGGGTTCGACGTCGGGAACCATGTCGACTTCGCAACAGGGAGGCGGTTCCTCACCTACTTTGATTAATAGGACGTCTTGAGGATGTGCAAATCCACCTTGATAACCAGCGACTATGTAATTGCCATCATTGGTATTGTCAACCGAACGAGCTATCTCACTCTGATTACTTCCATAGGTGGTTTCCCAGAGAGGTGCGCCCTCACTATCGATTTTGAAGTAATAGAAATCATCTGAGCCGGCTCCCCAAGAATCGGTAACGCCGGCGAGTATGTAACCCGAATCGGGAGTCTCTTTTACGGAGTAAGCGATTTCATCTCCCACCCCGCCATAAGCGTTTGCCCAAATAGTATTGCCTTCGCTATCAAATTTCACTAAGTACGCATCAAGCGAACCGGCAAAAGTGGATTTATATCCAGCCACGACAAAATCCCCATCTGACGTCTCCGTCACCGAATAAGCCCATTCGTCCATAGTAGAACCAAATGTTCTCCACCAATCGTAATTTCCATCGGCGTCAGTCTTTGCGACATAGAAATCATGCTGACCGCCTCCCCAGGAATCGGTAGCGCCAACGAAGACGAACCCTCCATCTGAGGTTTGCTGCACTGAATAGGCGTAGTCGTCTCCAAAACCACCGTAATTGTAAGCCCAGACTCCGTTTCCGTTGCTGTCGAATCTCACGAGGTAAGCGTTATAGGGATTCCCCAGAGTGTAATTGTACCCCGCTACTATGAATCCCCCATCGGTGGTTATGTCCACTGATTCAGCACGGTCGTCCCAATCCGTTCCAAAAGGAAGAGTCCAGATAACAGTCCCGTTGGCATCGATTCTCACCAGATAAAAATCCTCTCCACCGGGCTGAAAGGAGGTAGTATAGCCCACAATGATGTAACCGCCATCGGAAGTTTGTTTAATGGAATTAGCCCATTCATCTTCGGTTCCTCCATAGGTTTGCTGCCAGAGGACATTGCCATCCCCATCGGCTTTAATAACGTAGAAATCATACCCTCCCGCACCGAAAGAATTAGTAGCGCCTGCAAGAACATATCCTCCATCGGTGGTCGCCTGTGCAGAAAAAGCCCCGTCCCAGCTATCGCCTCCGTAGGTCTGCGACCAGATAATTTCTTGGGTATTGCCGATTGCAGCAAAGGCAATCACCGCAAGCATAATTCCTGTCAAGATTAGCGTCTTTCTCATTTTGTTTTCTCCTCTGATTGATTCTTGAATTAGTTACTCGTTTAATTCTTTGTCTCATTTTTCCCTAAGCGTTCTGTCCTTCAGATAATTAAAGTTTACCAATAAGCCATTTCTTAGAATGCCTGCAAAAAAACTTCATATTAGGAATTACTCTGTCTCCGGGAAGCTGGCAAGATACCGCTTTGAGACAGCCTCGCCGGTGACCCGACAGCACAGCATTATCCCTATTTCAACAATGTCATTCGCTTGGTGAGGACTTTTTCACCAATGGTTAACCTGTAGAAATAAACGCCGCTGGAATGTCGTGATGCATCCCAAGCGACAGTATGTTGTCCCGCCTCGTTATGACCGTGCACCAAAATAGCTACTCGCTGCCCCATCAGATTGTAAATCTCAAGGGTTACATTGCCGGCAACCGACAAATGGTAGGATATATTCGTCCCAGCATTGAATGGATTGGGATGGTTGTTGGCAAGGCTGAATTCAGTGGTAACAATTTCATTTGTTCCCCATCCTCCCTGAAGGATCCATTCGTCAGCGCCGCCTTCAGTGCGAGCTCCGCTTACCGTGAATTGGAAATTTGCGGAATCGCAAATTTCAGGTTTGTCGCCGCAATAAGCAACGTAGTCGTAGGTTCCAGCCGGGGCATTGTTAGGTACATTCTGATTAAGATGGGAGTTAAGGTACTGACCGGGATCAATCTGAATGTTCGGGAAATTCCAAAGTTGATGGAAAGCCCCCATGTATATTACGCCTACCCATACATCGGTTGAAATCGGATCTTCAGTTGGATTCCCAATGAGTCCTGTCAAACCGAAGGACCCGCCGGGAGGAACCACGATCGGATCTTCATCCGGAATCATATTGACATCGCAGCAAACGCCGATCGCCTCGCATCCGACCCCATAAGCCCCAATATTCTCACCATTTTGGCCGCTTCCAACACACGGCGAATTTTCTGCAAGCCAGAAATCCAGCGTTTGGGGATCGCAGAAAAGAGGATCGGCATTTATGTTGCCTTCCCCGTTCCATCCGCCTTCCACATCGCAATAAGATAAAATCGGGTTACTGTCCTCACGGTAAATCTGGGAACCATAGGTAGCCGAATTATCCCACAGAATAGTGCTGGTTATTATCGGATTGGAATTGTAGCAGTAAGCGCCGCCGCCTCTGCCAGCCGAATTGTCGGTGATTGTATTATGGTCAATTTGGGGATCGCTGTGGGAACAGAAAAGACCTCCCCCATGGCCGAATCCCTGATTGAGCGTGATTAGGTTGTTTCTTATTGAAGCATCCGAATTAACGCATGCTATCCCTTTACCCCAGGAACCGGAATTCCCGGAAATAATATTGTTGATAATAGTGGGTGTTCCGTTTGAACAGAGTATTCCGCCTCCGGTTTCATCGACAAAGTTGCCTTCAATGTTATTGTTATCAATGATCAGGTTGGCAACCTCGTAGCAGTAGATTCCTCCGCCGATGTATGCGGAATTACTCTCAATGGAATTGGCGCTAATAGAAGGCTCGGCTCCCTGGCAATAAATGCCTCCACCTATATTGTTAGCGGTATTACTGACAAGAATATTGCTACTGATGGAAGGCGCCGAATTACCGACGCAGTATATCCCGCCGCCATCATCGGTAGAGTTATATATGATGGTATTACTGTCAATCCAGCCGCCTGAATTCTCATACATTTTAATCCCGCCGCCTCTCTCGGCGGAATTACCGAGAATCTCATTATTGGTAACAGTAACCTGTCCAATCCTGCTGCAACTAATCCCGCCGCCGTCGTCAGCCAAATTGTAACAGATCGTATTGTTGTTAACCCATTCATCGGAGGTATCATCAAACCCGATTCCTCCGCCGATTGAAGCGGTATTGTAGGAAATAAGATTGTTGGTGATTTTTGCCCCTGAGACTCGATTGCAGCTTATTCCTCCTCCCATTCCGTCAATTGCTGAATTATCCGCGATTTCATTGTTGTCAATTATCGGACCGCTACCGCAATACGCACAGCATCCACAGCCGATTCCTCCGCCTTCACCAGCGGTATTATCGACAATTTTATTATGCGTTATTT
The DNA here is from genome assembly GCA_014730175.1 of Candidatus Zixiibacteriota bacterium. Classification (GTDB taxonomy): domain Bacteria; phylum Zixibacteria; class MSB-5A5; order UM-FILTER-46-8; family UM-FILTER-46-8; genus WJIR01. Next base: position 13,905 of record WJIR01000198.1, on the reverse strand, counting down.
TCGGTCCGGCTTCCCAGCACTGAATACCCCCTCCTAATCCCATTGTACTTCCATTCCGGATTGTGAAGCCGGTTAGAACAGACAGGCTATCTTCGAAGTTGCAAAACATAACCACTGAACCGTTCTCCCCGCCATCGATGATGGTCGATGTTATAAAAGCTGTGTCACCAGTGGTGAAATGATATGATGCTACGATTATTTTGCGGCCATGGAAGTTTATGTTTTCATTATAGGTCTCCGGTGCAACTAAAACCATGTCGCCGTCTGTGCTGGCGTCTATCCCTTCCTGAATCGTTTCATAGTCTTCGGGGATGTTTATGACCTCCGCCCCGCTTGTGGAAACCAGGATAGCAAGTATCATTGCTATTAGAATTAGTCTCTTTTTCATTTTTGTTTCTCCTTTGATTAATTTAAGGTTTGTGGCAATTAGTTCTCATTCTCATATCTTCGTGCGGAATCCTTCTTTCACATATTTGAGTTTGCCGGAAGCCCGGTTCTTAGAGAATACTCCCCGATAAGTGACCTTTTTCACTGATATCCTGATAATACCGGTGCGGATACTTTACCTTGCGTTTTCGGCTCTAAAATAATATTATAATAATTAACTCTCGAAAGGACTTATGTTTTGGATATAGATGATCTACTAAAAGAAGCTCAAAATGGAGATAAGAAAGCGGAAAGCCGTCTCTTCGAGATATTGTGCCTAAGATTTACCAAACTGGCGAACTATAATAGTATGAAGAACAAACAGGATATCGAGGATATTGTCCAGAAAGCTCTTATAACAGTGGCAAGTGAATACAAAAAGATGGATTTCCAAACAGGCTTTTTGAAATGGGCAGACCGAATTATGACCCTTAAATTATGGAATCATTTCACCAAACGAAGGCGGTGGAAGAAAATTCAGATACCTTTGAGCGATTACCAGCATGAAATTAATGCGCCATCAACGGATGAGGACCAGGAACTGAGGAGAATGATCCTGAGATGTTTTGAAATGGTAGTCGGTTCAGAGAAACTCTATGCCAATGTTCTTGCCCTGAGTTACGAAGGTTACAAAGCGCCGGAGATCAGCCAAAAAATGAGTATTACAACAAATTACTGTTATTACCTTTTATCAATTGCCCGGGCGAAAATCGAGGAATGTCTGGAAAAGGGGAAGGTGGAATAGATGAAAGAATGTAATGATCCATCCATCGGTCAATTACTTCATGCTTTCGAACTGGGCGTCTTGACCGAGAAGGAGCGAGAATCGTTCGAGCTGCATCTTGCGCAATGCGAGTACTGTTTCGAGAAATTCATGCAGTTTCAGGAGGTTACGCTACAAATCAGAGCCGGTGAAGAAGCGCGGGAGATAGTATCCGATATGGCATTCCCATCCGCACCATCGATTCTTTCGAGAATACGGGCATGGTTGCTTGAGCTGATCCCGAGACTTAAATCTCCCAAACTCCTATTAGCGCAGATGATACTAATCCTGGCGATTTACGCCGGTTTCACAAACTGGTTGGGCACAGGAGTACAGCAGACATTATACTTAATGCCGGAGAGAGGTTCCGTCGGAAATATCCTTATGTTGGATGATGGAGGAAAAGCCGAGATTATCTTCGATATGAGTAAAGCGAATCGGCAGAAGCAGTATTTGATAGGAGTTTTTTCACCTGATGATGAGATAGTCATCTCCAACGTTGATTATTCACTTAATACGGAATTTCGAGGTAGAATTATCGGAAAGGTCAGGATTCCGGTAAATGTATTAATGCCCGGGAATTACATCTTGAGGGTATCTAACGAAAACGCTGCATACGATTCCGCCCTGTATGAATATGAATTTATGGTTAAGTAGACGATGTTAGTTAGTTGCTCTCGAATTCTATATATGATTATAGGGAATAATTATCGGCCAGTCGAACATCCAATTAAATATACTGTGATCCTCACCTTAATCTCGGTTCTTCTGATAGTTTACTTGCATGCTCCTGTTTTGGCATCAAACAAAGGAGAGATACTAACCGCACTTAATCTTGCTGATTCCCTGAGAAAAGCCGATCATCCGGATTCGGCGCTGATTTATACTGAATCGGCTCTCAAGGAAGCGGAATCGGTATTCGGTGAGCGAGATAGGATGGTCGCTTATGTTTATCACATAACGGGGCGATGTTATTTCGATATTAAGAAGTTCTCGCAATCCGAGCAGCTTTTTACAAAGTCTGTAACCTTGAGAAAGGAACTGCTTGGATCAGATCATCTCGAAACAGCGGAGAGCCTGATTCATCTTGGATTGACCTACATGAATTTGGGAAAATACGCCGATGCCGAAAATGCTTTGCGACAAGCACAGGATATAAAACAGGGTAAACTTGGTACAAACCATCCGGATGTTGCGGAATGCCAGAGTAAGCTGGCTGTGATCTACCGGATAAGGGGAAAGTATACCGATGCTGTAAATCTCGAAAGACGAATTTTACGCATCTTTGAGGAATCGCTTGGACCTGAACATGATAAGGTAGGGGTGAGTTTGTTTAATTTGGGCACTACGTATCGGTATTTGAGCAGGTATAGTGAAGCTGAATCGCTTTACCTACGGGCATTTGCGATCAGGGAGAGGGCTCTCGGTTCTGACCATCCTGAGGTGGGAGTAATACTTAATTATCTTGCCCAGCTCTATAATGGATTGGATAGACACGCCGAGGCGGAGCGATACGCCAAAAGAGCCCTGAAAATAGCTGAAGATCATTACGGTTCAAACCACACCACGGTCGCAATCTGCATGAATATACTCGGGGATATATACTGCGACCTGAGAAAATATTATCAAGCGGAGCAACTCCAGAAGAAGGCTCTGGAGATTAATGAAAAGGCGCTGGGTTTAGAGAATATTCAAGTGGCGCCGATACTCAATGATCTGGCAAACATATATTACCGCACCGGTAGTTATTCGGAGGCGGAACCGCTTTACAAGCGCGCGCTTGCTATCAGAGAAAAAGCGCTCGGTTCGGACCATCCACGAACTGCAAACAGGTATAATAGTCTGGCAAAGTTATACGCCTGTATGGGGAAATCAGCGGAGGCGCATTCATATTTTAAAAGACTCCACCAATCAAGACTGAACTTTATCGAATATGCATTTTCCTATGCATCCGAAGAACAGAAAATCAGATTCGCATCCAAACACTCTCCGATAATCGACACCTACATATTCTGGGCATTACTGAATGATTCGAAAGATGCGCGTGAATTCGCACTCGATATGCTCTTAAGGGGGAAAGCGGTGGTTTTGGATGCGGTATCCGCTGAGCATGAAATCGCTTATTGCTCCGATGATGATGAGATCGAACTGATGGCGAAACATCATGCTGATATCTGCGGGGAGATTGCCGCATTGACTCTTACCGGCCCGGGAAGCTTGAACTCGGAAATGTATCAAAATAGACTGCGAATTCTCAATGAAGCTAAAGATTCTCTTGAGGCCGAACTCAGCAAAAACTGCTCTGAGTATCGCAACGAGTTCAACAGGAACCGATTTAGCTTGCATGATATCGCTAAAGCGCTGCCCGAAGGAAGTATACTTTGGGAATTCGTTAAATATAATACCTACGATTTCCGAAAACTCGGAAGCGACGAGGAGAGAACCGGAGCGCCGAGATATCTCGCCATAACCTATAACCATGAGCAAGAAATCACGATGTATGATCTCGGCGATGCCGGGAAAATCGATGAGATAATTCTTTCTACCCGGGCAATGCTGTATAATGCGCACCGCGAAATTTATAAATATGGGGATAAGAAAGCGGAACAAATGCTTAATAAACTTACGCACAGGTTGTATAATATCATCTTTAAGCCTTTAATAGCCTCCGATAGTAATATCAGTCGGATATTCATATCTCCCGATGCACAGTTGAACCTATTGCCCTTCGAGATCCTGCCCGATCGGGACGGTTGCTACGCCATTGAGAGATACAAAATAAGCTACCTTTCATCGGGACGCGACTTGCTTAAATACAGGGGCGGACCGGAATACGAAAACTGGGCGCTTGTAATGGCTAATCCTGATTTCGCACATTCGCCGCAAAATACGGGGATCCGTGAAGGACTCACCGCACCTATAACGCCATATAGTAACAATAGATTAGAATCGTATCGGGGCGGAGTCGGATGTTTAAGTCCAGATTTATTTCCGTCGTTACCTCATACCAAAGCCGAAGCGGTAGCGGTTACGAAACTTCTGAGGCTCCGGACAGACCTCGATGTGCAGGCTTATTATGGAGCGGATGCTCTCGAGGAAGTACTGAAGGGGATGACCAGTTGCCCCAGAGTACTTCACCTGGCAACTCATGGCTTTTTCTGCGAAGATACCGATTTGAAACGAGAAGGTTTGAGCGAAAATCCGTTGCTGCGTTCGGGTATCGTCCTGGCCGGGGCAAACCGGTTCAGTAGTGAGAAAGAAATCGGAGACGAAATCAGAATTGAGGACGGCATCGCAACCGCTTTTGAAATCTCGGGATTAAACCTTAACGGGACGGAGCTGGTAGTCCTTTCGGCATGCGAAACCGGAGTTGGCGAGGCTAAAAATGGCGAGGGGATTTATGGATTGCGAAGGGCGTTCCAGCATGCCGGCGCTCGAAGTATCATAATGAGCTTATGGGATGTACCCGATAGGGAAACACGCGAGATAATGGTGCGATTCTACGATTATTGGCTTGACGGTCGGAGCAAACAGCAAGCTCTTCGCTTATCCATTTTAGATGCTATCGGCCGGCTTAGAGATTCATACGGAGCTGCCCACCCCTATTTATGGGGCGCGCTATTCTTACTCGGTGATTCGTAATGTGCTACAATTCTGAAATAGGTATCGAGGCTCTACCCACACATATAACCAAGCACAGGATACCTGATTTGTATAATTCATAATAGCCAGTAAACCGTAGTCAAAGGCTTGTCCTTTGGGAAATTTACCGATAGTTCAGGCTAACTCGACAACAAATTCCGATTCAAGAAAAGACAAGAGTAATATATCGGCGACTTTAAAACGTTACAATGGTATAAGAACCCGGACGGTAATGGAGTTGGGAATGCATCGCTCAACTCTCCGGAGAGAAATGAAGATGCTGGGTATAAATGCTTTACTACAATAATAGGCGATAGCTGGATTTTGCAGGCTTGATTCTTCTTTGTTACCTTTTTCACAAAACCTCTTGACATTTTGGGAGTAAAATAATTATCTTTAGCGCCGACTTAGTGAAAGAATTCACTTGAACAACCTGTTGAATTCATTGCGGTTTCGCTGTTTTTTAACGAAGTCCGCTTGAGAGAAGGAAACGGGCGAGATGGCGTTGACGGAATGGATTTGCAGAGAATATGATATATAAGGTAATAATATTGTTAAATAAAATGAGAGGAATTTGCAATGGCAAATATGGAAACGGGGTCTAACCCGTTAAGCGCCGATCTTCTCGTTGTCGGCGGCAGCATGAGCGGTATTACCGCCGCAATCGAAGCTGCGGAGACGGGAAAGGATGTGATATTAGTCGAGAAAGAAGCATACCTGGGAGGGCGTGTGGCTCAAATGTATCATTATTTTCCTAAGTTATGTCCGCCATCCTGCGGTCTGGAGATCAATTTCCGCCGGATGAAGGACAATCGCAAGGTGAGAATGTATACGCTGAGCGAGGTTCAGAATATTGAGGGAACTCCCGGGGAGTTCGAGGTGACCGTGAAAAAGCATCCCCGTTACGTAAATGAGAATTGCACCTGCTGCGGGCTTTGCGAGCCTGCATGTGATGTGGAACGGGACAATGATTTCGATTTCGGAATGAGTAAAACCAAGGCGATATATCTTCCGCATGAAATGGCGTTCCCAATGAGATACGCTGTCGATATTAAGGCGTTGGACGGCGATATCTCCAAGCTTGAGGAAGCTGCAAAGGTTTGTCCTTATGATGCGGTCGTTCTGGATGATAAGGAGGAAACCCTGACATTCCAGGTCGGGGCGGTTGTATGGGCAACCGGATGGCAGCCGTATGATGCTCATAAGATCGATAACCTGAATTTCGGAAAATATCCGAATATCATAACCAACATGATGATGGAGCGGTTGGCTGCACCCAACGGTCCCACCAAAGGCAAAATTACCCGTCCGTCGGATGGTAACGAGCCGAAAACGGTAGCTTTTGTTCAATGCGCCGGTTCACGCGATGAGAATTACCTGCCGTATTGCTCGGGAATCTGTTGTATGGCATCATTGAAGCAGACTACCTATTTGCGCGAGTTATATCCCGATTCACAGATTCATGTATTCTTCATCGATGCTCGCACTCCGGGACGCCAGGAGGATTTTTATGTCAAGATTCAGGAAGATGATAACGTGCATATATATCGTGGCAAGGTTGCGGAGATCGAGGATATCGGCGAAGGTAATCTCAAGGTTAAGGCTGAGAACACGATAACCGGCGAGATGATGGAAGTGGAAGTGGATATGGTTGTATTGGCTACCGGAATGGAGCCGAACTCCAGAACATCCCCGCCGCCGAATCCGAAAGTACAGCTTGATGAATATGGATTCGTTGCTCCCGGCGCGGAGGATATTGGCGTTATTGGAGCCGGCGTAGCGATGCGCCCTCAGGATGTAGTCGCATCGGTTCAGGACGGGACTTACGCAGCCATGAAATCTATCATTGCAAAGGCGAGGAGGTAAGAAGATGGCAGTAGAAACGAAAGTTGGAGTATATATCTGTTCCGGTTGTGAGATCGCCAAAGCGATCGATACCGATAAACTCGCCGAAACCATTAAATCGGACACTAAAGTTCCGATTTGCAAGACCAATGAATTCCTGTGCGGTCCTCAAGCCATTCAGGAAATCAAAGATGATATAAAAGGTGAGGAATTGAACCGGGTAGTTATCGCCGCCTGTTCGGGAAGGGTGAAAACCGATGAATTCAATTTGGGTATACCGAATATTCTGGTGGATCGCACCAATATTAGGGAGCAAGTTGCCTGGGTACAGAAACCGCAAGATGAAGATACTCAGATGATGGCTGAGGATTACATCCGGATGGGAGTCGCCAAAATGCGGAATACATCACCGCCGGAGCCGTATACGGAAGAGTATTCCAAAACGGTCATGGTGGTTGGCGGCGGTACAGCCGGTTTGAATTCAGCTTTGAGTTCGGCAGATGCCGGTTATGACGTCATTTTGGTTGAGAAGGAAGACCATCTGGGCGGTTGGGCTGCCAAGTATAAATCGACCTTTCCGAAGAATCCACCCTATCGGGATCTTGAGGATTCCGGGATTGAAGAGTTGATTGCGAAAGTCAACGATCATCCCAAAATAAAAGTCTATACATCCACAACCATCAAGAAGTCGACAGGCCAACCGGGGCAGCTTGAGGTGATTCTGCAAAATGGCAGCGAACCCGAATCAATGACAGTCGGTTCGATTGTTTTGGCTACCGGCTGGAAGCCTTACGATCCTGAGAAACTCGGTCATCTCGGATATGGAAACTGCAAGAACGTAGTCACTAATATCCAGATGGAGGAGATGGCGATGGAGGGCAATATCGTCAGGCCTTCGGATAACAAGGAACCGGAAAGTATCGCATTCATCCAGTGTGCAGGTTCGCGCGATCAGGATAATCTGCCGTACTGTTCCACGGTTTGCTGCCGGGTATCGTTGAAGCAGGCTCTCTATGTTCGCGAGAAATATCCGAATGCGAAGATATTCATTATTTACAAAGATATTCGTACGCCGGCGCAGTTTGAACTATTCTATTCCCGGGTGCAAGAGGATGAAAATATCTTCTTCACAAAGGGTGAAATTGCGAATGTAGCCGAAGACAGCGATGGCGGCGTGCTGATAGATGTGGACGAAACACTTCTTGGCGAGGATATTCAAGTTAAAGCCGATATGCTGGTGCTGGCAGCTGGTATGGTGCCTTCAACCAAGGTTGAAGGAGCATACGGTTGGCTGGATCCGATACCGGAGCATATTCAGGAAAAGATAGAGAAAGAAGAGGAGAAAAAGGAGGAGGGTGAGGACGAAAAGGGCAGCGGCGACGCTGCTGGCGCGGAAAAAGGCGCAAAGATACTTAACCTCACTTATAGGCAGGGAAGCGATTTACCGACACTGAAGTACGGTTTCCCGGATTCGCACTATATATGCTTCCCGTATGAAACCCGTAGGACGGCAATGTATGCCGCGGGTTGCGTGCGCGCTCCGATGGATACCTATCAGGCTTCGCACGATGCCGCCGGCGCTGCAATGAAAGCTATCCAGGCGATGGAATGCTTGAGTGTTGGAGCGACGGTGCATCCGCGCGCCGGAGATATCTCATTCCCGGACTTCTTCTTACAGAGATGCACCCAGTGCAAACGCTGTACGGAAGAATGTCCCTTCGGTTCATTGGACGAAGATGCTAAGGGTACTCCCAAACCGAATCCGATGCGCTGCCGCAGATGCGGTATTTGTCTGGGAGCCTGTCCGGAGAGGATAGTCAGCTTCAAGAATTATTCGGTACCTATGGTTTCCAATATGATCAAAGTAATGGAAGTGCCGGATGAAGAGGAAGAAAAGCCGAGGGTGTTGATTTTCGTCTGCGAAAATGATGCTATGCCTTCATTTGATATCGTGGGATTAAAGCATTTACAATACAGCCCTTATGTGAGGGTAATCCCCGTAAGATGTTTGGGAGCCATGAACGTAGTGTGGATAGCGGATGCTCTTTCGGCTGGATTCGATGGAGTGATGCTTTTTGGATGCAAGCATGGCGACGAATATCAATGTCACTATATTCGCGGAAGCGAACTCGCCGAAAAGAGGATGGAAAATGTTCAGGAGAAATTAAAACAGTTGGTCCTAGAAAGTGAACGAGTGGAGATTCATTCGCTTGCTTTGACTGATTATTATAGGATCCCCGGATTAATAGAAGAGTTCATGGAGACCATCGATACGGTGGGACCGAATCCATATAAGGGATTCTAAAAGGCGGGAATTCATATTCGATTCTGAGCCCCGATTTCTTCGGGGCTTTATTTTTCGCTTGAAATGGTGTCAAATTATAGATGTCTCCGAGCCAATCATGCTATTCAAAAGGGAATGCTCGATATCCTTCATTGAAAGAACCGTATTCGGAAAGGCGCTTTAATATCGATTATTCTTGACTCTATTTATGGATGTTCTTTTCTAATAGCCAATCTCTGAAGAATTTTCCGGATTCCGTCGGAACGTAACTCCCGTTCTGCAGTAAGCTTGGGCGGAATCTGGGGGAAAAGCAGAAAGCTGTCCAACTAATTCCCTTCCGTTCAAGGTATTGCTTGATTCCGATTCTGTACTTCTCTTCAATCTCCCGTAAATATTCCATTGCCTTCGGGTGGCTGAGGATATCGCGATAAACCTCTTTCATTAAATCAATTTTATCGTCGGATTCCTCGAATTGTCCCATCATCAGTCGTTTTTTCACGTTCTTTAGATGTGGTAAGAAGTCAAACACCTTTTTCTGAACTTCCCTGTCTTTAAGAAAGCTGATATAATCAAAACCGAATTCCGTTACGAATACAGGATATTTGTCCGCTACCGCACCAAAAGCCTCCTCCCATGATTTATACAGTGCCTTCTGCGGATATGGGTGGGTGCCGTATACGATATTTTCCCTATCAATCGGATGATCTATCGCATAAGAGATATCATATCCCCAGTATAGCCCGTTCACGATAATAACGGAGTTAGGATCATTAGACCTTATGGTATCAATGATTTCTTCGGCGAACTCCTTCCAAAGCAGCCAATCCTCCAAAGTCGGATTCATGGGTCGAGTTGATGTAGGTTCGTTGATGAGCTCATAAAACGCTATAACTTTGCTGTCTTTATAGTGTTCTGAGATAAAATTCCAGAATTCAAGGATGTCATTTTTGGTTGCCGCCTTATAGTTATTACCATAAGTCTGTGTTGGAGGAAATCCGATTATGTTGTATTGCAGGAAGATGTACATATTGTAGTTGGAGGACCATTCGATGGCTTGATCGATAAGTCTGATAACTCCTTCTCGTCCAAATCTCGCCCAACCGTTCGGGTGTATCTGGATTCGGGTGATCTCCGATCCCCAATTGTTCATCTGCCTGAAAATTTCCTCGCCCCAATCCAGATATTCGCGTTTACCGCGTTGGTTCTGAGTTTTAAGGTGAGTTATAGTGACCATATCCAGTCCGCGAAAAATTTTTGGTTCGCCATTCCGGTCTACAATTTTGTTCTCAACGACTCGAAACTCCTGAGGATATTCGGCGCCATAGTTCACGGCAAGTTGCTGACTACCTTCCTCAGGCGATTTGCTGCCACTGAAAGAGGGCAAATTGAAAGTGAACAATAAAAACAACGTTAGTAGTAGATGACGTTTCATGCTCCGTTCCGTCTTTTTGAATTTAGACCTCATTCCGCTCAATTCATTTTTGCCTACATTTGTATGGTCGAAAATCTAAAATGTTCTTGGCAATGGGATTGATAAGTTGATAAATGCCAATCCAAAGATATGAAGATTCTGCTGATTCACATAATATTTTTCCGGAGTTTTTCTCAATTAATTCGAACATGTATAAGACACGAACGTACATTTACATTGTTAATTTTTTCTCAAGGTCCGGGTGATTAACCTAAAGTAACAGCCAAAACAGCCGAACTGCTTAAATGGACATTTGCTAATGAGAATTGTTATGCTTTATATAACTCGTTGTAATCTTTTGTATTAATAAGGGATAGGTTCGTAGAAGATGTAAAGGATTATGAAATTAATAGAATAAAGGCTACAGCGTTTAGAATTGGAATGTAAAGGTGTTCTGGCAAGGTCTATTTTGTGAAAAAATTCATTTTTTTCTTGACTTTACTATATAGAGATATTATATAGCTCAATGCTTGTGAAAATAGTAACAAACTCAAAATACAAAGAGGATTTATTATGGCGCAGTCTGATTTAATTCGTCCTCATGGCAGCGACGAATTGAGAATATTGCTCTTGGAAGGCGAACAAAGGAAAGAAGGGCTGAAAAAAGCCGAATCTCTGCCTAAAATAGAGTTATCTTCTCGCGAAGTTGGTGATCTAATTATGATGGGAATCGGCGGATTTACGCCGTTGGAAGGTTTTATGGGGCATGACGATTGGAAGGGCGTATGTGAAGAGATGAAAATGACCAACGGCGTTTTCTGGCCTATTCCGATCACATTATCGCACGATGAGAAATTCGATGCGGGTAAAGAGGTTGCTCTTATCTCCGGTGAAACTAAGGAGATAATGGGGATTTTGAAGGTTTCGGAATCCTATAAGATCGATAAGGCTTTCGAATGTCAGAATGTTTTCACCACAGCCGAAGAAGAACATCCGGGCGTGCAGATGGTGAAGGCTCAGAAGGAGTGGAATATAGCGGGAACGGTTGATGTGCTTTCGGAAAGTTATTTCCCCGATGAATTCAAGGGGATATATCAGCGTCCTGCCGAGAGCCGCGCTGTTTTTGCGGAGAAGGGTTGGAAGAGAGTAGCTGCATTGCAGTTGCGCAATCCGATGCACCGTTCGCACGAGTATCTCGCTAAAATTGCGGTGGAGGTGTCAGACGGTTTATACATCCATCAGTTAGTAGGTAAGCTCAAACCGGGGGATATCCCGGCTGATGTCCGTGTGAAATGTATCAACACTCTGGTAAACAACTACTTCGTGAAGGATAGGGTTGTAATGGGCGGCTATCCTCTCGATATGCGTTATGCGGGTCCTCGCGAGGGATTACTGCATGGCGTATTCCGCCAGAACTTCGGATGCACTCATATGATTATAGGGCGCGACCACGCCGGAGTAGGCAACTACTACGGTCCTTTCGATGCGCAAGAAGCCTATCATGAATTATGGGATGGCGCATTGGAATGCCAGATGCTGCCGATTGATTGGACGTTTTGGTGCTACAAGTGCGGCGGTATGGTTTCGATGAAGACCTGTCCTCACGACAAATCGGATCGTTTGTTCTTGAGCGGAACAGCATTGCGTAAAGCATTGTCCGAAGGCGGAGATGTTCCTGCGGAGTTCAGTCGACCGGAGGTATTGGCGATATTGCGCGAATACTACGCGGCACTGAAGGATGACGAAAAAGTAGAAGTAAAGATGCATGGTCATGCGACAGGCGATGCGGAACAGAAGAAGAATAAGAAGTAAAATAATTAAACAATAACGTAGGTTGTCGAGAAGCTCGACATTCTAAGAATAACTCAAAGGAGATGCAAAATGCCGAGTTATGTAATTCCTGATAAGTGCGATGGCTGCAAAGCGTTGGACAAAACTGCCTGCCAGCACATTTGCCCGAATGACCTGATGGTGCTCAATAAGGACGCCATGAAGGCTTACAACCAGGCTCCTGAGATGTGTTGGGAATGTTACAGCTGCGTGAAGATTTGCCCCACTCAGGCTATCGAAGTCCGGGGATATGCAGACTTTATCCCGATGGGCGCTGCTGTTACTCCCATGAGGAGCTCCGATTCGATTATGTGGACTGTGAAGTTCCGTAATGGAATGCTGAAAAGGTTCAAATTCCCGATTCGTACCACTGAAGAGGGTGGGGCTGTCCCGGATGGTGGTTATCCGGAAGGTTCGGGTGATTTGAACGATCACTCCCTGTTCACTCAGCCGGAGTCAATCGGTACTGATCTGTTCACCAAGTAGGAAAATCGTAATTTAAACTTTAGGAGAAAAACAATGCCGAATTTCGAAACAGTAGAAGTGACCACCGATCTGTTGATTCTCGGTGGTGGAATGGCTGCTTGCGGTGCAGCTGTTGAAGCGGCATATTGGGCCAAGAAAAACGGCTTGAAGGTCACCATGGTTGACAAGGCTGAGCCGGATCGCTCGGGCGCTGTTGCAATGGGACTGTCCGCTATTAACCAGTATGTCGGCTTAAAGGACGGCGAAAACACCGTTAAGGACTATGTCGACTATGTAAGAAATGACTTGATGGGCGTAACTCGTGAAGACCTGGTCGCCAGTATCGCCAGACACGTAGATTCCACAGTGCATATCTTCGAAAAATGGGGATTGCCGATCTGGAAAGACGAAAACGGAAACTACGTACACGAAGGTCGTTGGCAGCTTATGATTAACGGCGAATCGTACAAGTGCGTGGTAGCCGAAGCCGCCAAGAATGCTCTGGGTATGGACAATATCTACAGCAGGGTATTTATCACCTCTCCGTTGATGGACGGTGATAAAATTGCGGGCGCTGTGGGATTCAGTGTTCGTGAGAATAAGTTCTATGTATTCAAGGCGAAGACGGTGATGGCAGCGATGGGCGGCGCGGTGCACGTATTTAAGCCGCGTTCGGTTGGCGAAGGACTGGGACGCTCCTGGTATCCTCCGTTTAATTCCGGAGCTTCCGCGTACTTCACCATTCAGGCCGGCGCCGAAATGACCTGCCAGGAAGTCCGTTTCATTCCGGTACGTTTCAAAGACGCTTATGGTCCGGTTGGAGCATGGTTCCTGCTGTTTAAATCCCGCGCAACCAACGCCAAGGGCGAAGCTTACATGCAAACCCGCGCGGATGAACTCGAAAAGTGGGTGCCTTATGGCAAGGTGAAACCGGTTCCTGCAAACCTCCGTAACTGGCTGATGATGCTGGATGTTATGGACGGAAAGGGTCCGATCTTCATGAGGACTGAAGAAGCGATCGCCAAGCTATCCGAAGAAGTACCGGATGAAAAGGCTCGCAAGAAAAAACTTAAAGAGCTGGAAAGCGAAGCCTGGGAAGACTTCCTTGATATGACCATCTCTCAGGCCCTCCTCTGGGCGGGTACAAATGTCGCCCCCGAAGAGAAGCCGTCAGAAATCGCTGCTTGCGAACCATACTTCATCGGCTCGCATTCCGGCGCTTCCGGCACATGGGTAAGC
>WJIR01000197.1 GCA_014730175.1 Candidatus Zixiibacteriota bacterium | reverse complement strand
GCTATAAATTTCGCTGAATTCTCACCTTCCGATACTTCAGAAACCAGTTTCAATCCGCTTTGTTCCAAAAAGGAACCCAACATTTCACTATCTTCCAGCCTGATTGAAAATAGCCGGGTTTCCCCCAGGATATGGTAAATCGATAACAAAAGATATCCTACCGCTTCACGCGGATGGAATCCTTCCTTAACCGTTATCAATGGAACCTTTTCATTTCGGGCTATCGAGGAGAGTTCACCTCCGCAGCTAACCACCACGCAGATCGATCCCCTCTTCCGAGCCTCCCGGTATGCCGCAATCACTTCCTCGGTATTACCGGAATAGCTAACCGCGATAACCAGGGAATCCTTACTGACAAACCGGGGTAATGAATAATCCCTGACTACGAACACAGGGATAGTTGACTCATCCAGAAGGAGAGCCCTGACAAAATCGCCGCCTATTGCCGAACCGCCCATACCCGCGATTATGATATTCGCGTACGCATCGTTTCTCAGAGATGGTAGTTTAATATCGGATAAGTGACTAAAGGCGTCACGCACCTGATTTGGAAAACCGATGAGCTTGGAGTACATCTCCGATTTGTCCAAGCCCTTAATCGCACTTTTATCATTATAATCCGCCATTGGAACAACTCATTTGTGTATAGGGGAACTCAAACCTTCAAAAATATCTGTCAAATAATTCGCCAGGGAGTTTCTGATCTCTGCTGTGTTTTCAAGTTTAAGAGCTCTTTGCGCTAATTTGCCTGCTTCCTGTGAACTTATTTTCCTGATTATCTCTTTGATTAATGGCAGCATCGTATATGGCGCGGAAAGCGAATCCGCCCCGAGCCCCACCAACAATGCCGCTGCCAGAGGATCTCCTGCCAGCTCCCCGCATATACTGACAGGAATACCAGCGCCTTTGGCTTCCTTAATAGCCATTGCGGTTAGCTTCAGTACCGAGGGATGAAAGCTCTGAAATAGCTCGCTTAATGCCTCATTACTTCGGTCAACAGCAAGCGTATATTGAGTAAGGTCATTAGTTCCTATTGAGAAGAAATCCACATGCTGAGCAAGTGAATCGGCATTTAGCGCTGCGGAAGGCACCTCGACCATAATACCGAATTTTAGATTCTCATCAAACTCAATACCTTTGGCTCTTAATTCCTCCTTCACCTCCGTGAACATGGTTTTCGATTTCTTTATCTCCGATATATCGCTTACCATAGGAAGCATCATGGATACATTCCCAAAGGCGGACGCGCGCAAAATTGCACGTAACTGGCACCTAAAGTATTCCGGTAACGATAGACTGATTCTTATCGCTCTCCACCCTAAAAACGGATTTCGTTCGTACGGTCTGTGGGTTTCATCGATGAATTTATCACCCCCAAGGTCAAAGGTTCTTATAGTCACCGGCTTAGGGTGCATCTTTCTGACGATACGGGAGTATGCGCGGAATTGCTGCTCTTCGGACGGCAGTCCGCCGTGAGTGAAATATAGGAATTCGCTTCTGTAAAGCCCGATACCGTCAGCCCCCGCATTGATAGCTTTATCAACCTCTGATAATAATTCAATATTCGCCAACAAACCGACTTTTCGACCATCGGTCGTAACCGCCGGCTCATCCTTGGTTACCAATAACTGCTCGCGCTCGCGTACGAATTTCACTTCACGATCTTTATAAAGCTCCCTGCTGGAAGAGGTGGGATTAACGATAATTTTACCCTGATTCCCGTCCAGAATTATCCTGGCTCCATTTTGAAGTAGGTTGAATTTATCCTCAATCCCCAGTACTGAGGGTATGTTTAAAGATTTAGCCAGAAGCGCCGTATGTGATGTCGCGCCTCCAATCGCCGTAACGAGTCCGATCACATCACTGCCGCTCATTTGAGCGAACTCGCCGGCGCCCAGTGACCTGGCGGCAATTATATAAGGTTCGTTCATCTCCACCAGGTGCCTCTGCTTTATGCCTCGAAGCCGTGAAAGAACTCTGGCGCGAATCCCCTTTATATCATAAACTCGCTGCTTTAAATACTCACTGTTGGATTTCTGAAGCGATTTAATTACCTTGGAAATCAAATCATTATATACATGCTCAGCATTTATAGACTGCTCTCTTATTATCGAGACCACCTGCTTATTCAGCTCAGGATCATTAATGAACATAATCTGAGCATCCAGTATTCCTGCCGCCTCACCCTCCAGCTTCTCGCTGATATTCCTCTTGATCTTAATAATATCGTTGGCGGCTTCGGATACCGCCTCCCTGAAACGGGCGATCTCATATTCGATTTCGCTTTCGGGAATAATCTCTTTAGCGGTGGAAATCTTATCCCTGTGCACCAAGAACAGTTTACCTGTTACAATACCGGGGGATCCGGGAATTCCCAGTATCGTTATCTCCTTTTCATATTCCTTTTTTCTTTTACTGCTCACCGAATTTTTCCTGGAATAGCTTGGATAAGCTGTCGATCGCTTCTATCTCATCGGGGCCTTCCGCACGTAATATTATCCAGCTTCCGGTTTCCGCGGCTAACATCATCACTCCCATGATCGATTTGCAATTTACTTCGGTCCCGTCCTTTATTGCAAAGATATCGGATTTGAATTTGGAGGCTGTGGAAACCAGCATCGCCGCCGGACGGGCATGCAAGCCCATCTTGTTAAGTATTTGTATCTTTTTTTCTCGCAAATAGTCTTCAATATTTAAAATGTCGAATTCAGGTTCCCTAAATACGGCAGATTTTATCAAAACTCTCAAGATAGGGGATTTTTTATAAAAATCAACAGTTTTCCCCGATAATCTATATCCTAACGTATCTTTTACCCGGCAGGGTTTTCACATACCCCGCTAACTCCATTTCCAGCAAGTGTCCCAGCAATCTTGATATGTCGATCTTGGTGCTTTCCACCAGTTTGTCGATCTGCACCCCGACGGTATCCAGATTTTGATAAATAACTTTTTGCTCGCCATCCAATTGACCCAGCTTATCCTTCTCAGCTCTTGAAATCGGAGGACATTTCAACTGAATTTTCAGTTCCTCCAGGATGTCGTTGATGGAAGTAGTAAGTTTAGCGCCGGATTTAATTAAGTTGTTGGTGCCTTCGCTGGAAGGAGAATTAACCGGTCCGGGTACGGCAAAAACCTCCCTGCCTTGTTCCAGCGCATGATTTGCCGTCAGCAACGCTCCGCTTTTTATGGCAGCTTCGACAATAACCACCCCCGATGCAATTCCACTTATCAGTCGATTTCTTTTGGGGAAATTCCTCGCCTCCGGAGGTTTTCCCGGTTCGAATTCGGAAATTATGCATCCCGACTGAGTTATCCGGGTAAAAAGTTCCTTGTTCTCGGAAGGGTACACTACATCGATGCCGCATCCCATAACAGCGATTGTTTTTCCATCGCAGTCAAGCGCGGTCCTATGAGCAATCGTATCTATTCCGCGCGCAAAGCCGGAAACGACCGTAAATCCGGCATCCACCAGCTCCTCGGAAATTCGGGTTGTCATCGATTTGCCATAAGGCGAAGCTTTCCTGCTTCCGACAATTGCAATGCAATGAGAATCGGCGTACTTGATCTCGCCCTGAAAATACAGAAGCGGCGGCGGATCATTCAGTTGACGGAGATTTTCGGGATAATCTGCATCTTCCAGTGTAATGATGCTGATATTGCAATCTTTCAACTTACTAAGTTTCGATTCCACATCCCGTTGATTATAACCTGCTTTGAGCACATTCGCTCTGTTCAAGCTGATTTTACCCGCCTCCATAAGCTCCTGTATGTCCGCATCGAAAACCGCCGATGCCGTTTTGAAATGACTTATGAGCCTATGAAAACGAATTTCCCCGATTCCGGGGATTAAGCTCAATCCGATATAATCATATATATGTTCACTAAACGGTTTCTTTGTACTCTTCGACTCGCTCACCTAATATCCTGATCAATTCTTCGGTTCCCTCTCCGGTTACAGCCGAAATTGTATGATAATCGATTTCGCTTTTCCGGAGAAATTCGATTCCTTCCTTGTCCGTTATTTTTGTATCGATTTTATTTAAAACCACAATAATCGGTTTTCTCAGCAAATCTACATTATAGTTGTTCAACTCGCCCTTTAACTGCTTGAATACCTCCTCGGTTCGTTGTTCGACTATATCGATAAGATAAACAAGAATCGATGTCCGTTCAATATGTTTAAGGAAATTTATACCTAAACCTCTTCCTTCCGAAGCCCCCTCGACCAAGCCCGGAATATCCGCCACTACCATGCTTTTATAGTCACCATATTTGACAATCCCCAAAACCGGAGACAACGTGGTGAAGGGATAATCCGCAATTTTGGGCTTGGCTGAAGATATCCGGGAAATAAGGGTGGATTTCCCCGCGTTAGGCAAACCGACCAGTCCAACATCAGCCAGAAGCTTCAATTCCAGGGCAACATTCCTGACTCCACCCGCTTTACCCTCGGTTGCCTTTCTGGGCGCCCGGTTGGTCGGTGATTTGAACTGCACATTTCCGTATCCGCCTCTTCCGCCTTTGGCGACAATATATTGATGATCGTGTTCGGAAAGGTCGGCGATTACCTCTCCCGAATCCACGTCCCTCACCAGAGTTCCCACCGGAACCGGAATTACGCAATCCTCCCCGTCAGTTCCGCTTTTCATACCGCCGCCTCCCTTGCCGCCGTCTTCAGCTTTGAATTGCTTGCGGTACTTAAAATCCTGCAAGGTGGACATATTTTCGTCGGCGCGTAAAACAACATCACCGCCTTTTCCGCCATCGCCACCGGCAGGTCCGCCTTTGGGAACATATTTTTCCCTCCGGAAAGCAACGATCCCGTCTCCTCCTCTTCCACCGGTAACGGTTATTTCAACATAATCAACAAACATAAGTAATCCAGCGAGATATAACTATTTGGCTTTGGTGGGTGCGCCAAGCAATTTCTTTAATGTGGATGAGAGCATATCCTTCTCGATCCCTCGGTTGAGTATCCCATCATAAGCGATTGAAATCCTCCCGGTTTCCTCGGATATAACCAGAACAACCGAATCGCTTTCCTCGCTCATCCCGACCGCCGCTTTATGTCGAGTACCGTAGGACTGATGAAATACCGGATTCTGGGTCAGCGGAAGGGTGCAGCCCGCCGCGGCTATAAAATCGCTCTGTATTACAACAGCGCCGTCGTGAAGCGGTGTGTTAGGGGCGAAAATAGTAACCAGGGCTTCCGAAGAAACCTCCGCTCCCAACTTCTTGCCGGTTTCGACAATATGGTCCAGCCCCACATCGCGCTCGAAGCAGATTAATGCGCCCCATTTCCTTGCCGAAAGCTGCTCTGTAGCTTTGCATATCTCTTCGAGTATATTTTTGCTCTCACTCTTGAATAGACCTTTGAAAATCCTGTATTGTCCCATCTGCATCAATGCCCGGCGGATTTCCGGCTGAAAAACAATGACAATAACGATAATACCAACCGTGGCGATATTCGTTATAAGCCATTTTAATACTTCGAATTGGAACCAGAAAGCGATAAAAGCCATCAACGAGAGAAAAAGCAATCCCAGGAATATATGCAGGGATTTTGTTCCCCTCATCAGAGTAAGTAATTTGTAAAAAACAAAGCTTACGATAGCGATATCGATTAAGTCAACCAGTGTGAACTTAAGAAACGCTATGTGGAAAAGGTCAATCATCGCTAATTATTGAAGATATCATCTCAATTGCATTTTTAGTCTCTTTTACATCATGTACCCGCAATATGTCAACATCTTTTATCGCACAATAACATGCTACCGCCAGAGACCCAGCCAAACGCTCATCAGCTTCGGCGCCGGTTATCTTGCCAATGAACGATTTCCTCGAAGCGCCGATTAATACCGGTTTACCGAGTGAGTTGAAGCTGTCAATATTTCTTATAATCTCCAAATTTCCCGCCACTGTTTTACCAAAACCGATTCCGGGATCGACAATTATATCGGATGAGGGTATCCCGTTCTCCCCACAAAACTTGACTCTCTGGGAAAGAAATTCCCGAATCTCATCAATTATGCCGATATCCAAAGGAGCTTTCTGCATTGTTTTCGGCGTTTCCTTCATGTGCATCAATATAACCGGTACGCTGTTATCCCGTATCACCTCAATCATCTTCTCGTCGAAAAGTAACGCTGATACATCATTAACGATATTCGCGCCGGCGTTTATCGCCTCGGTTACAACAATCGAGGATGTGGTATCAATCGAAATGGGGATATCGGAATGTTTTCTGACCGCTCTGATCACCGGACATGTTCGCTCGATCTGTTCCCGGGGAGAAACCGGATCCGAACCCGGACGGGTTGATTCCCCTCCGATATCGATTAGATCAGCTCCGTCTTCGATTAACCGAAAGGCGCGCTTGACCGCCTTTTCGGAGTCGAAATATCTGCCGCCGTCATAAAAGGAATCCGGGGTTATATTAACCACGCCCATCAGCAACGGTTTATTGCCTCGTTGCTGCGGTTTCAATAGAAGGTTGGGGTTGCTTTGGGCTGAAATCGGCATCGGGATCACCGTATATCAAGTGTTTCGGTTATTGTTTATCAAAAATAGAGCTTCTTCACGAGTCGCATCTCTCCTGAATGCTCCCCGGATTGCCGATGCAATAGTCTTTAGTCCCGGTTGATGCAACTTACGCATAGTCAGACAAAGCTGCTCTGTTTCGGTGATGACAAAAACCCCCATCGGCTTGATGACCTCCATGATAACATCAGCTATTTCACCGGTTAGCTTTTCCTGAATCTGAGGTCTTCTCGCAAGGCAATCGACAGCTCGGACTAATGAAGAAAAACCGGTTACCCGGTTTCCTTTGGGTATATATGCTATATGCGCCTCTCCGAAAAACGGAAGGAGGTGATGTTCACACATGGAATAAAATGATATACCGCGGGCTATAATCATCTCTTCGCGATTATCCGCCATAAAGACTTTCAAGTATTGTCGCGGGTCCTGATAGATGTTTGCGAAGTAATCTCGGTAAAAATCGGCGACCCTCTTTGCTGTTTCATCCATGCGGGAACCATCGACACCTTCGCCCAATCCGGCGACTATCTCCTGAACCCCTTTATAAATCCTATCCCGATCAATCATTGCCTTCGTCGCTTACTTTCACGGTTTCCAGAGATTCCCCCTTCATTATCCTGTCGATCTGCTCGCCGTCTAAAATCTCTCTTTCAATTAATGCCCTCGCCAATTTGTGCAGAACATCGATATGATCCGACAGAAGCTTTTTCGCTTTATCCTGAGCGCTTCTCAATATCTCCTGCACTTCCGCATCGATTTCCTGAGCGGTTTTTTCGGAATAGTCCTGCTTCTGGCTTATCTCTCTACCCAGAAATATCTGCTCGTCACGCTTACCGAAAGTAACCGGTCCCAGCTTCTCGGACATACCCCATTCGCAGACCATCTTCCTCGCCAGGTCGGTCGCTCGTTTCAAATCATCGCCGGCTCCGGTGGTGAAGTGATCAAAAACCAGTTTCTCGGCGACTCTTCCGCCTAAAGCATGAACCAGCTTCGCTTCCAAGTATTCTTTGGAATATGTGTGTTTCTCATCGATAGGCAGATAATGAGTCAATCCCAGCGCCAATCCTCTGGGTATAATTGTTACTTTGTGCACCGGATCCGAACCCGGTATAAGTTTAGCAGTCAGCGCATGCCCGGCTTCATGATAAGCGGTGGTTTTCTTCTCTTCATCGGAGATAACCATACTGCGTCGTTCTATCCCCATCATCACCTTGTCCTTGGCGTCCTCGAAGTCTTCCATGGTAACTTCGCCGCGATTTCTTCGAGCCGCCAAAAGCGCTGCCTCGTTAACGATATTAGCTATATCCGCTCCAGACACTCCCGGCGTTCCTCGGGCTAAAACCGATAAATCTATATCCTCCGACATCCTGATCTTTTTCGTATGTACTCTGAATATTCCTTCGCGTCCTTTTACATCGGGGCTATCGACAACAATCTGTCTATCGAATCTCCCGGGTCTTAGTAGTGCCGGATCGAGTACGTCAGGTCTGTTAGTCGCCGCCAGCAGAATAACCCCTTCGTTCGATTCGAAACCATCCATTTCCACCAGAAGCTGATTCAATGTTTGCTCGCGTTCATCGTGGCCGCCGCCCAAACCGGCTCCACGATGACGGCCTACCGCGTCTATCTCATCAATAAAAATGATACAGGGAGCGTTTTTCTTCCCTTGATCGAACAAATCCCTGACGCGCGAAGCGCCAACCCCCACAAACATCTCAACAAAATCCGAACCGGACATGCTGAAAAATGGTACACCGGCTTCCCCCGCAACCGCTCTACCCAACAGAGTCTTACCCGTACCGGGAGGACCCAATAGCAGAGCGCCTTTGGGAATCTTACCACCCAGCTTTTGAAATTTGCCCGGGTCCTTTAGGAATTCGATCACCTCCTGTAATTCCTGCTTGGCTTCATCCGCTCCGGCAACATCATGGAAAGTGACTTTGGGCCTGTCGCCGGTTAGCAAACGCGCCCGGGACTTACCGAAAGAAAATATCCCTTTGGTGCCGCCGCCACCACCTTGCATCTGTCTTAACATGAACAGCCAAAATACGATCAGAAGTAACCACGGTAAGGTTGATAGTAGAACCGATGCCCAGTTAAAACTGACCGGTTCTGCGCTTACTGTAACCCCAGCCTCATCTAACTTTTTTACCAGATCTGGATCATCGAACGGTAGATAGCTTTTGAACTTGGTGTAGGTGCCTCTCCTGCCATCAACTAATTTTGTATAGGGTTGATTGAATTCACCCTCAATATCCCTCTCGATAAACTGCACCTTCTTAACATTTCCGTCTTCGACCTGACTTATAAATTCGGTATAATCTATCTTAACCGATTCCTCGCGACCGCCATAATATAGCTGAACAAAAAGCACCGACAGAAGGATGAGCGCTATCCAGAACGCCAAAGTTCGGCTGGTTTTCTTCCATGGTACTTCAGGCTTTTTATTGGGACCCGAACCACCCGAATCACTTTTGCGCTTGAGGTTTAAACGTGGTGGCTGCTTATCGTTGTTTTGATCTTTCTTACTTTCTTTTCTCTCTTCGTCCATATTTATAACCTCGCAACGTGAGGAAGATTACGATAGTATTGATTGTAATCCAGTCCATAACCGATAACGAATTGATCCGGTATCTCGAAGCCGGCGTATTTTATCGGTACGTCCGCCTTTCTGCATATTCGTTTGTCCAGCAATGTAACGAATTCCAGCGACGCCGGGTTTCTGGTTCCCAGATTTTTCAGAATATAATCTGTGGTTAAACCTGTATCGACAATATCCTCCACCACCAATACGTGACGCCCCTCTATGTTGATACTCAAGTCGGAAACCAATCTCACCACGCCGGTGCTTTTAACACCACCGTCGTAACTGGCAACCGTCAAAAAATCCACCTGGTGCGGAGTTTTCATCTTCCTGACCAGATCAGCCAGGAAAATAAAGCTGCCTTTGAGGACTCCGACCAGCACCGGTGATTTGCCGTCGTAATCTTTATCTAACTGCGCAGCAAGTTCCTCAACTCGCTTGCGTATTTTTTCCTCTTCAATTAAAATTTCGCTCTTCATAGGTCAACTTTAGAACCCTATCTGTTTTGTTATCTATCTTAAAATCATCCGATGTACGGAATCCAATTAACCAGGCAATCTTAGATCTGGAAATCAATACCAATTGCGAACGTCTCAGGAAGATAGGTACGCCGTTTTCGGCGAGTATATCCATTACCTTTTTATTCCCTGACATTCCGAGAGGTCTAAACTGGTCGCCGATTCTAACATTACGAATAACTGTTTTCTGCCCCAGTTTTTCGTAATCGAAGAAGGCGATATCCCTGCGCTGAGTTTTGTACGATTTACTGGATGGAACGTTCTCTAACAGTTCGCCATTTACCCGTACTCCCAGATCGCGTCTCTCCCAAACTCCCGGAAAGTGGACTACACTTTCTAACTCACACCGGTTTAGAATACCGAATACGATTTTGTCATCGATAAGTTCCGCAATAACACCGCCTTTGAAATGAAATTGACCTTTGGATTGCAGTTCACAAAACTCAATGAAATCCTCAATCGATTTATAGTCCGGTGCGTAATGCGAAACGGTGATGTCTCTTAGGATTCTGCGTACGATATTTTGTTTTAAACTTAAATGATATTTATTAAATCCCCTAAAATCAAGAACTATTTTATCGTCTTTCTCTTCTATAATCAACTCGGGCAACAAATTCTGTACTTCCTGACTGATATAATCGTCAATTTCGGCGACTATGTTTGACAATCTGTCAATAGACTGCTCGACCTGCGGATTGAAATTTCTTTTTAGATATGGCAATAATCTGTTTCTGATCCTGTTGCGCGTATATCTGATATCTCGATTAGAGGTATCTTCCATGTAAAGATGACCTCTACGCTTTAACCACTCTCTGATAGCCTTTTTGGATATCCGAAGCAATGGTCTGATTATCCGGTCTCTTTTCGGTTGGATTCCCGAAAGTCCCGTCAATCCGGTTCCTCTTATTAGGTTGAATAATACGGTTTCTATTTTATCGTCGAGATTGTGTCCCACCGCTATTCGTTCATAACCGTTTTCTTCTGCAATCTCCGAGAGAAAATCGTAACGCACATCCCTCGCAGCTTCCTCCAAGGTCATACCATTGCTTTCTGCATAAGCGGGAACATCAATCGACCGATAATGGAATTTTAAACTCAGTTCACGGGTTATAATTCGCACGAATTCATAGTCTTCCTCAGCTTCCGGCCGAATCTCGTGATTGAGATGCGCCACCCCTAACTCGAAATCCAAATCATCGCTTAATCCGTGCAGAATCCTCAGCAGCGCTACCGAATCGGCGCCGCCGGAGCATGCTACCAATACCGAATCCCCCGGGCGAATAAGCTCCTCATCCAATATAAACTTGCGTATCTCTTCTGAGAACTCTTCCAAATTTCTACAGTCCTTTTTAGCTATGGATTGCTGGGCGGTCCATATCTTCGGTTAAAATAATTCTCAAAGGCTGCAAAAACCTCCGGATCGAAAGAAGTCCCTACCTCCTTTCGGATCAACTCCAGCGCCTCATGCGGTTTCATCGCCTCTCGGTAATCCCTGTCCGATGTCAATGCATCGAAAACATCAGCCACAGCCATAATCCGCGCGCCTAAGGGGATATCGCCGTTTGAAAGCTTTGCCGGGTAACCGGAACCGTCGTACTTTTCATGGTGCGCTCCGGCAATCAACGGGACTTCTTTGTACCCTTCTGAAAAGTGCATTTTAGAGAGAATCTCGCTGGTTTTCACCACGTGAGATTTCATCTCTTCGTACTCCTCCTCGCTTAGTTTTCCCGGTTTGGTCAATACGTTGTCCCTGATAGCGATTTTGCCGTAATCATGCAAAAAAGCCGCTACTCGCAGGACTTCTAACTCATCCTCGTGGAGCTCCATCTCTCGGGCAATGCCGCAGGAATAATCTGCGACCCTGGCGGTGTGTCCTGCGGTGTAATGGTGTTTGGCATCGATGGTCGCCGCCAATACCTGCAAAACCGAATGAAAGGTTTTCTTCAGTTCATCATAAAGTAGGGCATTATCCAGAGCATTTCCGGCGAATCCGGAGAGGGATCTGAGCAATTGCTCGTCATCCGTGCTGAATCTTCCCTTGCTGTTATTAAGAACCTGTATCACTCCTATTATCTCACCGGAGTTATTGATTAAAGGCCCGGCAATCAGGCTCTTTGTTCTATAACCGGTTTCCTTATCGACTTCCTGATTGAATCGGGGATCATCATAGGCGTCATCAACCGTTACATACTCGCCGCTGCGGGCAACTACTCCGGCTATCCCCACTCCGATCGGAACCACAATCCGGTTCTCCCCCTGGGCGGCTCTCGTCCAGAGCATATTCTGCTCGGTATCCACCACATAAATTGAGCATCGCTCCGCTTCCAACAGCTTTGATGTGGTACTGGCAATCAATGCGAATAATCGGTCTATTTCGATCACCGAATTAAAAGCCTGTCCTACCTTTAAAATAAGCTTGAATTTATCTTCGGAAATCCTATCGTTTATCTTCGGCATCTAATTCCCCCTCCATTTCGGACTCGGCGTCCCGGATCACTCGCACGGAAATAATCCTCTGTCCGGACATCTTATCCACGATAAACTTAGTATCACCGCTTTTGACCATCTGACCATCATTCGGTAAACTACCGACCTGGTCATAAATGAAACCACCGACAGTCTCGAATTCGCCATCGGGAACGCCTGTATCGATCTCCTCGTTAAGCTCCTCTATGCTCAGGTTGGCATCAACGATATAATGACCTTCCTTCACCTTTGTTATCGGCGGAACCTCGAAATCATATTCATCCTCTATCTCCCCGACTATTTCCTCCAATACATCCTCCATGGTTACTATGCCGGCAGTACCACCATACTCGTCTATTACAACCGCGAAGTGGTTTTTGGACAGTTTCATGTCCCTTAAGAGTTCATCCAGTTTCTTGCGCTCCGGAACGATCAACGGCTTCCGGGCCAAGCTCCTCAACGAGATATTGCCCTCACGAAGCTCCGCTGAATTAAGGTAAATATCCTTGACATAAACAACACCCAGGATGTTATCGATATCCTCGCCGATAAGCGGAAAGCGTGAATGTCCGGTTTCGGCTACGAAATCACGTATTTCATCCAGCGTCTGTGAATCGGATAAATACTTGGTATCGATACGAGGGACCATAACCTCGCGAACTTCGGTATCGCCCAGTTCGAAAATCGAAGAGATCATCTCACGTTCGTCTTCTTCCAGGTCGATACTTCCATCTGTGGAAGCTCGTTCCAGAGTCTCCAGCATTTCCTCTTCGATATTCTGCTGGAGCGAATCCGTTTCCGGTTGTCCCCTTCCTAACTTATCTTTCAAATATAACAGTAGCCTCTTCATACACTAACTCTCTAAATTAAACCTCCGATAGATAATGTTCTTGTTTGGCAAACATCAATCGCTTTTCCTCTTCGCTGGCGTGATCGTAACCCAGAAGATGCAGCAAACCATGTATCAAAAGCCTCTTAATCTCCACTTTGATCGGTATTCCTCGTTCCTGCGCCTGACGACGCGCCTGAGGTAAACTAACATAAATCTCCCCAAGCATCTCTTCGTCGATGTTGAAGGACATTACATCCGTCGTTCTGTCCTCGCCCAAATAATTTTTATTCAATCCCCGCATATATTTATCATCGGTAAAAACGATGTTTATCGTCACGCCCCGCTTATTTTCGCGGGACAACACGACCCTTAACGTTTCATTAACTTCCTGCTTGCCGATCCTGTAGCTGATATCGTCGAAAATCACTTCGACCAGGTTTCCATCATTCTCGCTCAAGAGGCAACTCTCTCTTTATCCGGATACTCAATTCGATTATGGAATATCGCAGTCAATACAAAAACAAAGGCATCTTCGATCTTGTGGATATCCGCGATGGTGAGATCGGAATCATCCAATTGGCCTGATGTGAACTTATCATAGATTAACTTCCTGACCAAGTTTCGAATACGGGATGGTTTCGGATCATCAAGAGTCCGGGACGCCGCTTCAACCGAGTCCGCAACCGCAACAATTCCTGATTCCTTGAACTGAGGCTTGGGTCCCGGATACCGTAATGCAGACGCTTCGTCGGAACTGGCGCCTTTTTCGATCGCCTTCTGATAGAAGAAACTCATAACCGAATTGCCATGATGCTGCTCGATAAAATCGATAATTATCTTGGGCAATCCGGCGAGTTTCGCCATCTCACGCCCTTCCTTGACATGCGACTCCAGAATCAGCGCACTCATCGATGGCGTTAATTTCTCGTGCTTGTTCTTAGCGCCCATCTGGTTTTCCACGAAATACTCCGCCTTTAACGATTTGCCGATATCATGGTAGTATGCTCCCACACGGGCAAGGAGCGAATTCGCCCCGATAGCCTTGGCAGCCTCTTCAGCCAGTGTCCCCATAATTATGGAATGGTGATAGGTGCCCGGCGCTTCCAGCGATAGTCTTTTTAGAAGCGGATGATTTAAATCGGACAATTCCAGCAAAGTTATATCGGTGGTGATCTTGAAAATAGTCTCAAACAGCGGCAGCAATGCAATAACCAGAAGCGGAGAGATAAAACCGTTAAATGCGCCGAAGGCACACTCTTTAAGAATATCCTTGGTCTCAGTGAATTTAAGGGACTCAATGCAGTAGATCGTTACAACATAGGTAAGCACGATATAGATTATGGGCCTGTAAAAATCATGCCTGTGCCGTACGTTTCTGACGCTGTATGCCGATACTGTCCCCGCTACTATAGACACGAAAGCCAGAGAGAAATCAAAATTCCTGATAATCCCCACCAGCAGGGAGATTACTACCGCCATCAGCAAGCCGACCTCAACCTCAAATAATACCGCCAGAAGCATAGCTGCCAGGGTAACCGGTATCAAATAAGGGGATAGTTGCCATTGAAAATCTATGAAATATGTCAGGATCGCAACTAAAATCGGAATTATGAAGACAAGAATCATTCTGCGAGGTGAATTATAAATCTCCCTTTTGAAGTATTTCAAAAAGGCTCCTATAAAAGCCATAAGGAAACCGATGAAAATAAACCTGGCAATCAAGGGTAACCAACCGACCGACAATGACTCGTCATCCGTGCCTCCACCCCTTAATGCTGCCAATGAATTCAGTTTCTCGAGATGTGCCTGCGTTACCCTTTCATGTTTCCGAATGATGGTTTCTCCCTTTAATACCATCCCCTTGTATGGACTGATATTCTCCATCGCATTTTCCCGAGCATTCTCCGTTAACTCCAGACTAAAGTTCAGATTGGGCTTGATAAGAAATTCGAATAGTGCCAGCAATGCGCCGGTCAACTTCTCGTTTGCCGTGTTTTTGGAAATTGTGCTTTCGGCGTATTTGATAGCGCTGGCGAGATCATGCACCTGACTTCGCGGAACCGTTATCCTCTGATTATTCTTTACTATTACCACCAATCGATTTTCAGCAAGCGGAACATTATTCATGTTATCGTTTATTCCATAACTATAGAGCGAATCAACAACTTCCAATATCAAATCCCGGTATTTCCCGATAATCCGCTCGTTAGCCAGTACAGCGACCTGTGAAGAATCAAGCCCCGAGTATATGGCTAAAAAACCCTCCATTTCTTTGGGATTCCTAATCTTCGGGGGCAGATCGCGGATATCCTCGAAAAACTCCCTGAAAGATTCTTTCACGCCCGTAGCAATTCCCTTATTATACATCATATAAGCTGGCAAATTACGAACGATCTCGCGTCGTTCCTGCTCAATCTCCTCTGCGCTTTTATTGATATAAAAATCGGCAGGCGCCACTATGTCTTCGGTTGCAATCGATCCCAATTTTGGCGCCTCCAATGGCACATACAGCGATTCTATCGGAAACATGAATGTAAGAACAGCAGTAAGAACCAACCAAAGAGTGATCTTGAAGAGTTCATTATTGAGGATCTCTTTGATATTGGATTTGCCGCGTTCAACCGATTTAGAGCCGTTCACCGCCTTCCGGTAATATCGACCATCGTTATTTTTCAACAGGTTCCTAACCATATTACTTTCTTGCCTTCTTCTGCACCTTCATAGCCTCGTGCTTCTCGTAGGCATTGATTATCTTTTGCACCAACTGATGCCGCACAACATCCTTTTCAGTAAGATAGACGAATTTAATTCCATCTATTCCTTTCAGTACCTTGCGCGCATGCAGCAAACCGGATGAGGCTCTGTTCACCAGATCGATCTGAGTAATATCCCCGGTTATTATCGCCTTGGAATTCTCTCCCAATCTCGTTAAAAACATCTTCATCTGCGGAGCGGTGCTATTTTGAGCTTCGTCCATTATCACAAAAGCGCTGTTCAATGTCCTACCTCGCATGAACGCCAGCGGAGCTATTTCAATAAGCCCGTTTTCCATCAGCTTCTTTATTTTATCGGCGACCAACATATCATGCAAAGCATCATATAACGGACGGAGATACGGATCGACTTTGGCTCGGATATCTCCCGGTAGAAAACCAAGAGACTCACCGGCCTCAACCGCAGGCCTTACCAATACGATACGGTTCACCAACTTACGCTTAAAGAAACTAACCGCTTTTGCTACCGCTAAATATGTTTTCCCTGTTCCGGCAGGCCCTATCGAGAATACTACATCATGCTTATCTATTGACTCGGTATAGTTCTTCTGACCGACTGTCTTTGGTCTTATCTCTTCTTTGGTAGCTACGCTGGTGATCAGGCTATCGTTCCCGATTTTCTCATAAGGAGTTTCTTCACCTTCTTTGACCGATGCTATTGAATAATAAACATATCTCTCGTTGAGCTCGCCATTGTCATCGATATACCGACACAGATCCTCGATCACCGCACGGCCTTTATCCACGCTAAAGCGGGGGCCTGCGATCTGTATCAGATCACCCCTGGATATAATTTTCACATCAAACTCTTGTTCGATAATTCCGATAAATGAGTGATTAAGACCGACAAGAGACCGCAGGTCGGTATTACCGACCTTGACGTTAACGGTAACAATCTCTTCGTTGCTGATACGATGCCTCCAATTTTATTCGACTATACGCAGTCCCAATTCCTTCAACTGCTGAGAGTCTATCTCCGACGGCGATTCATCCATCAGTGATTGCGCAGCCGTTGTTTTAGGAAATGCAATAACATCCCTGATGGAATCGGAGCCGGTCATAAGCGCAATTATCCTATCGAGCCCCGGCGCGATTCCGGCGTGGGGGGGAGCGCCATATTCCAGAGCTTTTAACAAAAAACCAAACATTTTCTCGGCTCGTTCGGAGGAAATACCCAGAATATTCAGGATTAACTCTTGAACATCACGCCGATGGTTTCTAATCCCCCCCGATGCTATTTCCATACCGTTTAGAACCAGATCATATTGGTCAGCCCTAATTTTGCTCCATGGATGTTCCGGATCACCCGGGGGTAATTCCGTATCGAATCCCGCTTTAAGTAAATCCATATCCTCGGCAAACGGCGAAGTAACTATATTATGCATAGCATCGTATCGATTCTGTTCCCTGTTGAATTCGAACAATGGGAATGAATGAACCCAAAGGAACGCCCACTTGGCTTCCGGCTGAATATTCGATCTACGAATTAACTCTCTCCTCACGCTATCCAGAATTGCACAGGTGTCTAAAAAATCTCCGGCGGCGATAAAACATATATCGCCGACTTCTAACTTAAACCGGTCGCATATACCTTTGAGTTCCGCCTCGGTGAGAAATTTCGCAACCGAAGACTTGAAACCGTCATCGGTAACTCCGATATACGCCAGTCCTTTGGCGCCTGCTTTTTTGGCGACATTCTCGAGAGCTGATAGCTCCTTGCGAGACATACCGACCCCTCCCGGTAGCTTAATTCCACGCACCTTACCACCGGATTTCAATACATTGGCAAAAACCTTAAACTCGGTCTCGTTGAGAAGGTCACTAATATCTTCTATCTCAAATCCGTAACGTATATCCGGTTTATCGCTTCCGTATTTTTCCATCACTTCCCTGTAGGATAAACGCTGAAATGGTGTTTCGATCTCATCGCCAAGAACCTTCATAAATACATGACTCAACATGCCCTCAACTACCTCCCACACGTCTTCATCGGTAGCGAAGGACATCTCGATATCGATTTGGGTATGTTCCGGTTGGCGATCGCTGCGCAAATCCTCGTCTCTCAAACAGCGCGCAAGCTGGAAATATTTGTCAAATCCCGAAACCATCAGTATCTGTTTAAACAGTTGCGGTGATTGCGGCAGCGCATAAAACTTGCCCTTGAAAATCCGCGATGGCACCACGTAATCACGCGCACCCTCCGGTGTTGACCTTATCAGCATCGGAGTTTCGATCTCAAGGAAATCTCTTGAATCCAGATATTCACGCGCCGCCATAGTTACTTCATGGCGCATGACGATCTTATCCCGAAGCACAGGCCTGCGCAAGTCGAGAAAGCGGTATTTTAATCGAAGCTCTTCTTCGGCATTTACCTCATTCTCGACTAAAAAGGGAGGTGTCAGTGACGTGTTCAGAACTTCAAATGATACCGCAACAACCTCTATCTCCCCGGTTGGCATATCGACATTGGTTTGTCCTTCCGGTCTTCTACCTACCACTCCGGTGACCGAAACCACATATTCGAATCGGATTTTGCCGGCTCTTGCCATATCTTCTTCAGATAGCCTGTCCGGGTTAAAAACCACCTGAGTAAGCCCATATCTATCACGCAGATCGATAAATTTAAGCGCCCCGTGATCCCGCCAGGAGTTTACCCATCCGTTCAACGTAACCTTCTTGCCTTCATCCGATGCTCTCAACTCACCGCATGTGTGAGTCCTTTTTAAATGCTTAAAATCCTTCACATTATCCTCGCCGTGTTGATACTAATTCAGCCAATCGTGTCGGTAGTTTATCCAGAGGTTCCTCCCATTGTTCCGAGGACTGCATATTCCTTACCGAGCCTACCCCACGTTTTAGTTCATTATCTCCCAAAATCACCACGAAATTCGCATTGAGTTTGTTTGCCGTTTTCAACTCCGCTTTTAAAGACCTGCATAAAAGATCTATTTCCACGCTCAGATTCCTGCTTCTAACCTTTTCGGCTAAAATCAATGCTTCATCCAGATTTTCTCCTTTAGGAGTTGCTATGTAACAATCAATGCCTCCGATAGGCAAGTCTAAATTTTCGGATTCCTGCATTACCAGAATCAAGCGTTCCATTCCGGCAGCAAATCCGAATGCGGGTGTCGGTTTGCCACCCAATTGCTCCACAAGGAGATCGTACCGTCCACCGCCGGATAATGAATCCTGTGCTCCTAAAGACTTCGATATTATTTCAAAAACAGTACGGGTATAATAATCCAAACCTCTAACCAGTCTTTTATCAATTATATAGCTTACGTTCAGTTTGTCCAGACTACTACAAACTTGCTCAAAATGCTTCTTGCTTTCTTCGCCGAGATGATCCAGGATCATGGGAGCATCCTCAAGTTCAGCCTGGCAGCTTCCTTTTTTGCAATCCAGGATTCTCATTGGATTTTTTTGGAAACGACCTCTACAATCCTCGCATAGTTTATCCAATTTTGGCTTTAAGTATTCCTTCAGTGCCTCCCGATACCTCGCTCTACAATCAGGATCGCCGATCGAGTTAATCTTAAGCTGGCAACCATCGATGCCCAGACTCTCCAGAATTCTGAGGTTTAATAATATCCCTTCGACATCAGCGTATGGC
>WJIR01000196.1 GCA_014730175.1 Candidatus Zixiibacteriota bacterium | reverse complement strand
TCGTAATTGTTTATATTCAGCATTCGATAAGCAAAGATTTAGCCTGCCCTTAAATCATGGAGGTGAATGTGAACTCTGCGAATATACCAAATGTCATCCGGAATTATATCAATGGGGAATGGGTATCATCCTCATCGGATGAGTTCCTGGATATTATCAATCCGGCAACAGGCGATGTGATATCCCAAACGCCGTTATCGACATCGGAAGAATTCAACAGCGCTGTTCAAACCGCGAAAG
The DNA here is from genome assembly GCA_014730175.1 of Candidatus Zixiibacteriota bacterium. Classification (GTDB taxonomy): domain Bacteria; phylum Zixibacteria; class MSB-5A5; order UM-FILTER-46-8; family UM-FILTER-46-8; genus WJIR01. The sequence continues at coordinate 3,294 of WJIR01000196.1, read as the reverse complement.
ATGCATTTCCATCATGGAGGAGAACTCCTCCTGTTGTACGCGCTCGATATTTCTTCAAATTGAAGGACTTAATGGAAAAGAATTTCGAGGATCTATCGAGAATCCTTACGATGGAAAATGGCAAGACCTTAATTGAATCCAAAGGCTCGGTAAGACGCGGCATCGAAAATGTGGAAGTTGCCTGCGGGATGCCTACCACCATGCAGGGAGATAGTCTCGAGGATATCGCCGAAGGGATCGATTGCACCGTGTTCCGCCAGCCGATGGGAGTATTCGGTTGTATCACGCCCTTTAATTTTCCTGCGATGGTGCCGTTATGGTTTTTCCCCTGCGCGGTAGCATGCGGAAATACATTTGTGGTCAAACCCTCCGAGCAGACCCCGTTATCGCAAATCAGGATTTTCGAACTGGTCGAAGAAGCCGGTTTTCCTCCGGGGGTTATAAACCTGGTCAACGGCGATAAGGAATGCGCAAACGCCATGTTAGACCATCCGGAGATAAAGGGAGTTTCCTTTGTGGGCTCTTCTCACGTAGCCGCCTATGTTTACAGGCGCGCTTCCGAAAACGGCAAGAGGGTGCAGGCATTGGGGGGAGCAAAGAACTTCTCCATAGTTATGCCGGATGCGGATATCGATAAAACGGTTGCGGCTCTGACAGATTCGGCTTTCGGCTGCGCCGGTGAAAGATGCCTGGCTACCGCGATTGTGTTAGCGGTGGGTGATGTATATGACGAATTGAAGGGGAAGCTGGTTGATGCGGCTAAAGGGCTTAAAGTCGGGAATGGTCTGGATGAATCTGTAACTATGGGACCGGTGATTTCGGCAGAGCATAAAGAGCGAGTTATCGGTTATATCGAACAGGGCGTAAAGGAGGGTGCGCAATTGCTGCTGGATGGTCGCGATATCCGGGTGGGGGATCACCCGAACGGTTTCTACGTGGGCCCCACTATATTCGATAATATCACTCCGGAGATGGTTATAGCTAAAGAGGAGATTTTCGGACCGGTGTTAGGCATTATGCGGGTGGAGAGTTTGGATGAGGCGCTGGATATTATCCATGGGAATGAATACGGGAACGCCTCGTCAATATTCACCACCTCCGGCGCAGCCGCCCGTAAATTCAGGCATGAAGTCGGTATCTCCATGCTGGGAATAAATATAGGAATAGCGGCGCCGATGGCATTCTTCATGTTCGGAGGTTCCAGGGGTTCCTTCTTCGGTGATCTGAAAGCTTACGGTCGCGACGGAGTGGAGTTTTATACCGAAAAGCGGGTGGTGATAGAACGCTGGTTTTAGCTCAAAGCAGGAAGGATTTAAATTTCTCCGAGAAAAAAGCTAAAACGGTAGGCGGGACATTCCTGTCCCGCCCCTGATTTCAACGGGACTATCTAACGAAATAAGGAGAATAAAATGCCTCGAAAAGTTTTATGCGGTCAGATACAATGTCACACGCCACCATTTGACCAAGACACACCGGTCAGCAAGATCAAGGAGATGTGTATTGAAAAACATATACCCCTGCTCGATGAAGCCGGTAAGAAGGGAGTGAAAATCCTCTGTCTTCAGGAGCTGTTCTACGGTCCCTATTTTCCGGCGGAGCAGGATACCAAATGGTACGGTCTTGCGGAAAAGATACCGGAAGGGGATACAACCAAGTTCATGATGGAAGTTGCCAAGAAGCACGGCATGGCGATTGTGGCTCCTATTTACGAAGAGCAGATAACAGGTGTCTATTATAATACCGCCGCGGTTATCGATAACGATGGGAAATACCTCGGCAAATATCGCAAGATTCATATCCCCCATGTTCATCCCGGCTTCTGGGAGAAATTCTATTTCAAGCCGGGTAACCTCGGGTATCCCGTATTCAAAACCCAGTATGCTGATGTGGGAGTATATATCTGTTATGATCGTCATTTTCCCGAGGGGGCGCGACTTCTGGGATTAAATGGCGCCGAGATTATTTTCAATCCATCGGCGACGGTGGCGGGTTTATCGGAACATCTCTGGGAGTTGGAACAAACCGCGCACGCGGTAGCCAACGGCTATTTTGTCGGGGCGATTAACCGGGTGGGAACCGAAGCTCCCTGGAATATCGGCGAGTTTTACGGGAAGACCTATTTCTGCAATCCTCGTGGGCAGATTGTGGCGCAGGCGGAGCGCGACAGTGACGAGTTGATAACGGCGGAATTGGATTTCGATTTGATCCGAGAAGTGCGCAATGTCTGGCAGTTCTATCGCGATCGCCGTCCGGAGACCTATGAGGATATGACGAAGTTGTTACCGTGAGGAAGTAGGTCGGGTTCCGAAGTGGAGCGAAGCGGAACGAAGAAACCCGACACGCCAGTATAAAGGATGAATATTCGGATAAAGAGGTGATTGAAATTACATGTCGGGTTTCTCACTTCGCTCGGAATCCGACCTACTGCGTAGATTGCCAGTGATATATTATGAGAACTCTTAGACGTTATGACGTAAAGCATTCCTACTATTTCATCACCATTTGTACATGGGGTAGAGAGGAATTATTGCTCAGCGAGCCAGAGATGTTTTGGGCATCTTGGATTGATTTCAAACCATTTGCTTGGATTATCCTGCCCGACCATTTTCATATAATGATTGAAAACCAGGATGTATCTATCTCTGATATTGTGCATCGTTTTAAAATTCGGTACTCAAGGGCATTTAGAGATAAATACAAAAGCGGAAGGGTCTGGCAAAACCGTTTCTGGGATCACATCATTCGCAATGATGATGACTTCAATAGACATCTGGATTACATTCATTATAATCCCGTTAAGCATGAATATATAGATGATCCTTTTAAGTGGAAGTTCTCCTCACTAAGCGAATATTATAAAGAAGGATATTATACGCGGGATTGGGGTAATAATGAAGCGTTGGAATTTAAAGGGGAGTTTGGCGAATGAACAGAGCAGTAGGTCGGGTTCCGAAGTGGAGCAAAGCGGAACGAAGAAACCCGACACGCCAGTATAAAGGATGAATATTCGGATAAAGAGGTGATTGAAATTACATGTCGGGTTTCTCCCCCGCTAAGGCGGGGTCGGAACCCGACCTACTTGGATTGCGAATAGATATTTACCATAAGGAAGCAATATGAACCAAAATATCAATCCCGAAGAAATCCGCAGGAAGCATGGCGAGTATCTGCTTCCCTGCGTAGCGAATTATTATAAGGAACCGCTGGTTCTGACTTATGGGCAGGGGAAGTATGTTTATGACGCCGAGGGGAACCAATACTTGGATTTCTTCGGCGGCATATTGACGACTATGC
>WJIR01000195.1 GCA_014730175.1 Candidatus Zixiibacteriota bacterium | reverse complement strand
CTGTCCCGGCAAATGCATGAAATGGGATGGTAAAACACTGGAGATTGATGACAGTTACTGCAGGAAATGTATGCATTGCATCAATGTGATGTCAAAGGCTCTCTCCCCCGGCGATGATCGCGGAGCGACCGTACTGATTGGATCGAAAGCTCCTATTATCGAGGGCGCTTTGTTATCTTCGGTACTGATTCCTTTCATTAAAATCGATGAAGAGGATGCTTTCGAGGAATTCTGCGATATGATGGAGAGGATGCAGGATGTATGGGCTGAAGAAGGTAAGAACCGCGAAAGAGTGGGTGAGTTCATACAGCGAGTAGGATTGGGTAACTTCCTCGAGGCTTGTGAGATCGATATAGTTCCCGAGATGGTTACGCATCCTCGCGAGAATCCGTATATCTTCTTCGAAGAATATTATGAAGAAGGTGAGGAAGAGGAAGAAGAAGAGGAATAGAGAGTTTATAAGTCAGGTTAATAACATTTAAAATAATAGAGGTTTGTGATGGCAGAAAGATTAACTGATATAGGTCCTCCTCATTATGAGAAGTATTTACCACCTATTATCAAGGAGAACTACGGTAAGTGGAAACGGCATGAAATCCCGCAGCCGGGAGTTGTTGTTCATACATCCGAAACCGGCGACAAATTGTTTACGGTACGCGCCGGTTCACCGCGTTTGATCAGCAATGACAAGCTCCGAGATTTCGCTGATTTGGCTGATAAATATTCTGACGGATATCTAAGGTTTACCAGCCGTAACAATGTGGAGTTCCTGTTAACCGACGAATCGAAGATAGAGCCTTTGAAAAAGGATTTGGAAGCGATGGGACATCCGGTCGGCGGAATGGGTAATGCCATATCCAACATCGTTCATACGCAGGGCTGGGTGCATTGCCATTCGGCTGCTACTGATGCTTCCGGTATCGTAAAAGCTGTGATGGATGATCTGCATGAATATTTTGTAAGCACGAAACTTCCGGGCAAAATCCGTATCGCACTGGCTTGCTGTTTAAACATGTGTGGCGCGGTTCACTGTTCGGATATAGCGATACTCGGTGTTCATCGTCGTCCTCCTATTATCGATCATCAGAATCTGGATAAGGTCTGTGAGATTCCTAACCTGATCGCATCCTGCCCCACGGCGGCGATCCGTCCTATAACCATGGGTGATAAGAAATCGGTCGAGGTTATCGAAGAGCAGTGTATGTTCTGTGCGAACTGCTATACGGTATGCCCGGCGATGCCTTTGAACAATCCGATCAATGACGGCGTATCGATCTGGGTCGGCGGTAAAGTATCAAATGCTCGGACTACACCTATGTTTTCCAAGCTTGCTATACCGTTCATTCCGAACAATCCGCCGAGATGGCCTGAGGTAACCGAGGCTGTCAGGAATATCGTTGAGCTCTGGGCAGCTAATGCCAAACCCTTTGAGAGGATCGGGGAATGGATTAACAGGATTACCTGGCCCAGGTTTTTCGAGATGGCCGGTATCGAATTCCAGAAAGAGCATATCGATGACTTCAAACATGCAGGTTTGACTTATCATCGTACAGCTCAGTTGTTACATGGAAAATAGGTAGAAAGATATACAGTTCCAGCCCCGCTTGATGCGGGGTTGGGATTTAATGAAAGGGTGTTTAAGAAAAGAGGTAGTAAAATGGCTATAGCTATAGAACAATTAGCAGATGATATGTATAAGATGGTCAAAGACGCCTCCGGTATGAAGAAGCTCAAACCGATGGATTTGACCAAGGCGATGATCGCCAAATATGGCGATGAAACCAGCAAGCGGGATTGTAAGGCGGCTATCAAGACCTTGATCGATTCCGGTCGCTGTGTTTACACCTATTTCGGCGGCAGTTACGTTGAACTTCCACACAAAGAAGGCGCTGAGAACTAATAGTTTAACGCGGATAGTAGTACGATGCCACAGAAGCGTTCGCGATTATTAATAGCCGGTCTGTCCGGAGATTCCGGTAAGACTTTGGTCTCCCTGGGTGTTCTGGCGAACTGGAGAGAAGAAGGTCTCAATCCGGTCGCATTCAAGAAGGGACCTGATTATATAGATGCGGCATGGTTATCAGCCGCGTCAGGAAAATCGGCGCATAATCTGGATACTTATTTGATGAGTTCAGATATAGTGTTCTCATCTTTCGATGGTAACTTCGGTGATTCGGAAATCGGATTGATTGAGGGTAATAGAGGATTGTATGACGGAGTGGATTCGGAGGGTGTGCACAGCGCCGCTGAATTGGCGAAATTGTTGAGGACGCCTGTGGTGATTGTGATGGATGTAACCAAGATGACGCGTACCAGCGCCGCGGTTCTGCGCGGTCTGCAGTCTTTTGATGACAAAGTACATATAGCGGGAGCGATCCTGAATCGGGTCGCCGGTAAGCGTCATGAGGATATAATCCGCCAATCGATTGAGAGTTATAGCGACATACCGGTATTGGGTGCAATCCCGAAGCTGAAAAACAAAAAGGTTTTGCCGGACAGGCATCTGGGATTGGTAACGCCGCAGGAACATCCTGCGATGATTGATGCAATCGAAAATGCGGCGGAGATAGTTAAGGGCTATGTTAATTTAGAAAAGTTGAAGGCGATTGCTCAAGCCGCAGTTCCGTTGCGCGAAAGTGCGAGCATGTTTGACCGCAGCCAGGTTAACGGTAGCGATTTAAGGATAGGTTATTTTCAAGATTCGGCTTTTACTTTCTATTATCCGGAGAATTTGAGTGTGTTAAGGGAGTCCGGCGCCGAGTTGATTCCGATTTCATCGATATCGGATAGCGAACTGCCCGATATTGATTTGCTATATATCGGTGGTGGATTCCCGGAAACCCATCTTGTCAAACTGGCTGAAAACAGATCTCTTATGAGCCGGGTAAAGAAGGCTGCCGGGGGCGGTCTACCGATATACGCTGAGTGCGGAGGATTAATCTATCTCTCTGAGGCGATTATTGTTGATACTAAAGAGATTCCGATGGCCGGCGTATTACCTGTTAAAGTGGAGTTGTTCGAAAAGCCGCAAGGTCATGGTTATTGTGAATTGGCAGTCGATGCCCCCAACACATTTTATCAAACCGGTACTCGGATGCGAGGACACGAATTTCATTATACCGGGATTGTCGAGGGGAGTTGCCCCAGCGCGTTCAGGATGAAGCGGGGTGTGGGTTGCTTCGGCGAAAGAGATGGACTGATCGTTGGAAATGTGCTGGCTAATTACACGCATGTACATGCCCTGGGGACTCCTGAGTGGAGTTCGGGACTGATTGAGGCGGCGAGGAAGTATAAGATTTCTAAAAACACAAATGATTGTTCTAATGTGGATTGTATAAGTGTATAACGGAACAAAATTTATCAGTTAATTTATAAAAAAAGTAGGGAAGAGAATAATGGCAAATCAACAAGAAATGCAAAAGAAACTGTTAAAGGTTATGAAGGAGTGGCAGGATATCGAGGATCAATCCGTGAAGTCCACGACTGAAATAGCGTCCAAAACAGATAATCCGATTGTTAAGCAGGTGATGGACATAATCCGTCAGGATTCAGCCATGCACCGTAAGGTTCAGCAGTTGATAATAGATAGTCTCGAAAAGCAGGCTTTTCATCTTCAGCCAGAGGAATTGGGAGAGATTTGGGATATGGTTGAAAAGCATATCGAGCTTGAGAAAGAGACTATCAGAATGGCTGAGGAGGCTCGTAAGAACAGCAATCAGATCTTGCACCGTTATCTTCTGGGATACCTTTTGACCGATGAGCAGAAGCATAATCGGATACTCGAACAGATGGAAGATATAAAGCGGGGAATATATCCTTACGCTTAGTCTGGGAGTATATGGTCTCCACAGATAATTGGGGATAGGATTTCAGTCCTGTTCCTGTAAGCAAACAGGAGATTCCTCGAAAAGGGGAATCACAGAGGAGATAGCATCATGGCAATGAAAAAAGTTAAAAAGAAAAAGAAAAAATTGGGAAGCCTGCGGACTGTAGGCAGCGGTGGTTCTCAAACATCACCGTATAAGCCCAAACATGTTCCTAAGGAACCTCCCTGTATTCATAATTGCCCCAGCAGTATAGATATTCGTGAGTTTATCACGGCAATAGGTCTTGCTGAGAAATGCGAGGTTCCTTACGAAGAAGCCTATAAGCGTTCATGGGAGATCTATACCGATAAGAGCCCTATTCCGGCATGTACCGGTCGGGTTTGTCCTCATCCTTGTCAAACTGAATGCAATCGCATACAGAAAGAGGGCGAGCCGGTGGGTATCAACAGCCTGGAGAGGTTTGTCGGTGATACGGGACTGGAAAAAGGATATAAATTAGTAAAGTTAACCGAGGACAAGCATCCGGAGAAGATAGCCGTAATCGGCTCCGGTCCCGCAGGCATTTCATGCGCTTATCAGTTGGCTCGCAGGGGATACTCGGTAGCTATCTACGAATCGTTCCCCAAGCCGGGCGGTATGCTGCGGTATGGCATACCGGCATATCGACTTCCACGCGATATCATTGACGCTGAGGTGAAACGTCTCGAAACCGATCTCGATATCGAGATAAAATACAACACTCATATCGGTAAGGACATTCCTTATGAGGAACTTCGTAATCAATATGATGTGATCTTTGTCGCAATCGGCGCTCATAAGGGACGTTTGCTTCGGGTCGAAGGCGAAGATGCTGACAACGTGTACACCGGAACCGGTTTCCTTCATGCTGCGAACTCCGGCGAGAAGCTCGATATCGGTGATAAGGTTATCGTAATCGGAGGCGGCGACACAGCGATTGATGCTGCGCGAGTAAGCAAACGTTTAGGCGCCGAAGCTACGATATTGTATCGGCGCACCCGTGAGGAGATGCCGGCAATCGATGAGGAGATCGAAGGCGCTCTGGAAGAGGGTATAGATATTCATTATCTGGCGGCTCCGATAAAACTGGAGAAGGACGGCAACAGGGCGACCAAGATGATCTGTCTTAAGATGGAACTTGGAGAGCCCGACGATTCCGGACGACGCAGGCCGGTACCGATCGAAGGTTCTGAGTTCGAAGTCCCCTGCACCGCAGTAGTCGCTGCGATCAGTCAGGAACCGGATTTCGATGGACTGGAGAATCTTCGTGAGGGAAGGGATTGGATTAAGGTCAATGACCAGTTTGAGACTAAAGAGGACAAGGTCTTCGCCGGCGGGGATAATTTAGATCTGGCTCTGGTTACCGATGCTGTCGGGCACGGTCGATTGGCAGCGGAGGCTATACATAGAAAGCTACGGGATATCCCGTATGTGCCGCCGGAACAACTTCCGCTGATTAAAACGGACAGAATGGTTCTCAGTTTCTATGATACTATAGATCGCTCACATCCCACAGATCTGCCTGTCGAGGAGAGATGGTCGGACAACGGAAGCATTGAGATCAGGAAGACGTTAGCTCCGGAAGAAGCGAACAAGGAAGCCAAGCGCTGTATGAGTTGCGGAGCCTGTTTCGACTGCGGCACCTGCTGGAGTTACTGTCAGGATAGCGCAATCGAGAAGCCGATGACTCCGATGGGCGAGTATAAGTTCAAGCTCGATTTCTGCAAGGGATGTAAGAAATGTGCGGAACAATGCCCATGCGGTTATATCGAGATGTATGATCCGATGACCGGACAGATAGTACCGTTAGAAGAGATTAAGATAGATTAGTTCACTTACAAATAAAAGGAGATACATAGAATGTCTATGTTTGAGTATGGCGAAGGTAAGCAAGTAGAAGTCGATGAGGACGGATTCATTCAGGATCCCTCCGTATGGGACGAAGAGTTAGCGAAAGCCCTGGCTAAGATCGAAGGTGTAGATGAGATGACCGAAGAACACTGGAAGGTTGCCAATTATTTGAGAAATTACTATCTCGAATACGGCATCGCTCCGATGATTCGGAAGCTCTGTAAAGAAACCGGATTTTCGCTTAAGAAAATCTATGAACTTTATCCTTCTGGACCTGCAAAGGGCGGATGTAAAGTCGCTGGCTTGCCTAAACCGACAGGGTGCGTGTAGTTCATCCTGCATATTTACGGGGTGAGTCGGAACATTCTCCGATTCACCCCTTATTTTAAGTATCCGGAATATTATGAGTATAAAGAACCTCCTGATTCGGAAAAAATCAGCAGTAGTTGATAGATGGTTTGATCTGATAATCGGAACCTATCCCGAGGATTCCCGGCGGGCATTAAGCCGCAAAAAGGATAGATTCCATAATCCGATCGGTTTCACCATATCCCGGGAGATTCAATATATATATGATCAATTCGTGGGTGATATGGACAACGAGATTTTGATGAAAGCCCTCGACAATATTATCAAGATACGTTCGGTGCAAAACTGGACGGCTTCCGAGGCGGTATCCTTTACGTTACTCCTCAAAGATGCGATGCGTAAGGAGCTGAAGGATACGCAAATGGATAAAAAGAATATCGATGAGATGTATGAATTGGATTCCAGGATAGATAAGATAACGCAGTTTGCTTTTGATATTTATACAAGCTGTAGAGAGCGGATGTATGAGATTAAAGTTAGCGAAATAAAGAGAAGATCTCTGATGGCATTTAACAGACTGAATGAAAATGAGATCAACCGGGATAGAAATTAGATATTTAGTGATTAGTATAAACAAATTGGAGGGAGTATAGAATAAATGGGCATCTTCTACGGATTTGTAGCAGTTGTTGCCTTAGTTTTGCTTGTGATTTTCGGAGTTGGCGCATTGGGTTTGGATACGCTCTTTGCAGTCGTAATTCCTTACGCCGCTATCGCTCTCTTTCTTATCGGATTCGCCTACAGAGTGTTCAAGTGGGCAAAATCGCCGGTTCCTTACAAAATCACCACTACTTGCGGGCAACAGAAATCGCTACCCTGGATCAAGAATAATAAGCTGGATTGTCCTCACAGCACATGGGCTGTTATAGGCCGAATGGCTCTGGAAGTCCTGTTCTTTCGCTCGTTGTTCAGGAATACCAAGTCGGAGTTGAAAAGCGGTCCCAAACTGGTTCATGGAGACGAGAAGTACTTGTGGCTGGGAGCGCTCGCATTTCACTGGTCTTTCCTGATAGTTTTCGCCAGGCATTACAGATTTTTCACCAACTGGGAGTGTTCGGTAATGACCCTGGTTAACAATCTGGATAGCTTTTTTCAGATCGGTTTACCGATGCTTTACATGACGGATCTAATCCTGGTGGGGGCGGTAACGTTTCTATTTCTCAGAAGGGTTTTGTCCCCTCAACTGAGATATATATCGCTGGCGGCGGATTATTTCCCGCTGTTTCTAATCTTCGGTATCGCCGCATCGGGTATCCTTATGCGCTACTTCATGAGGGTTGATATCGTGGAGATTAAAAACCTGGCGATGGGCCTGGTTGGATTCAATCCTGCTGTTCCGGAAGGGTTGGGGATCATTTTCTATATACATCTATTCTTAGTAAGCGTTCTATTCGCTTATTTTCCGTTCAGCAAGCTAATGCACATGCCCGGTGTATTTATGAGTCCTACCCGCAATATGGCTAACGATAATCGGGCGAGAAGACATATTAATCCTCAGAATCCCGAAGTGAAAATCCATACCTATGAGGAGTATGAAGATGAATTCCGGGATGTTATGAAGGCCAGCGGACTACCATTGGATAAGGAGGAGTGATGTCGGAAGGATTGAAAAAGAAACCTGAAGAAATTTTGGATATAACCTACAATCCGCCACCGGAGGATTGGCAGGAGACCAAGCCGGAGTTCGTGAAGGGTACATATAACTATGCCTCGACGCCGGACAGCATCAAAAAACTCGATTTACCGAATCCCAGGAAATGGCAACCGTATAATGAGGACTGGAAGTTACCGGAGAACTGGCAGGAAATTATACTGAAGGGATTAAAGAACCGTTTGGACAGATACCGTTCTCTCAAGATATTCATGGATATCTGCGTCAGGTGCGGCGCCTGCGCGGATAAATGTCATTTCTTTTTAGGCTCGGGCGATCCCAAGAATATGCCGGTGCTGAGAGCGGAGTTGCTAAGATCGGTTTATAAAAACGACTTTACTACCGCGGGTAAGATAATGGGTAAGATAGCCGGAGCCCGTGAGTTGACGATAGATGTACTGAAGGAATGGTTCTTCTATTTCTATCAATGCACCGAATGTCGCCGTTGTTCGGTGTTCTGCCCCTATGGTATCGATACTGCGGAGATAACGATTTTAGCGAGAGAGTTATTAGCGGAGATCGGCTGTACGATCGACTGGATTACAACGCCGGTTGCTAACTGCTATCGAACCGGAAACCATCTGGGTATCCAGCCGCATGGGTTCAAGGATAGTGTCGAATTCGCGGTGGATGACCTTCATGATGTAACCGGTATCAAAGTTGATGCCCCGATAAACAAGAAGGGCGCGGAGGTGCTTTTTGTGGTGCCGTCGGCGGATTACTTCGCTGATCCGCACTATTTCGGATTCCT
>WJIR01000194.1 GCA_014730175.1 Candidatus Zixiibacteriota bacterium | reverse complement strand
CATTAAAATCTTACGGAAAAACCAAAGGAATGGCAACTTTATGCCTTGGCGGCGGCAATGCCGTAGCGATGGCGATTGAGATCATATAAGTTGGGCGTTTATGCTGATTAATATGCCGTCGGGTACGGCGACCCGACGGCACGCTTTTAATCAATCTGTACTACAAAGTGATGTTGGGGACTCTCATCTGACCGGGCCGTAGTCGTAGGTCGGCAGTTTGCTGACGATATTTATTCCCCCCTGGAGAGGGACTGCTTCAGATTGATGATGAAGTAGAATAAGGCGTTTGAGACCCAATGACTTCAGTCCGGGAAGTTTAATGGTTCCTAATAACGGAGGATTTTAGTCCTCGTAACATCTTAAACGGCATCATTATGCAAGGCGAGTTAAAATCCGTCGTTATAAAGAACAGTGATCCTCCCCGCGTTTAGCCGCCTCAGGAGGGTTAAAATGCGGAGTCTGGAAAACTCATCTAAGCTTTTCCTTTTTGTCAACAACCTCCCCGCAGGATAAGCCTTCGGCTACGGTTTATTACCATTTATGAAATATATGGGCTAACAACCAACAAATAACGATTATTTCAACAATATCATCCGCTTCGTCATTACTTCATCCCCGGCTTCCAGTTTGTAAAAGTAGACGCCGCTGGAGAACTTATCGGCGTTCCACCTCACCGTATGTTGCCCGGCATTTTCACACCCATTCACCAACATGCCGACTTTCTGACCCATCAAATTATACACTTCGAGACTGACATTACCGGCTTCCGGCAGGCTAAAGGTGATACTGGTTGAGGCGTTGAATGGATTGGGATAGTTCTCCGATAATCCAATTGAAGCCGGAACCATCTCTTCGGGATTGGAAAACCACCCTTCCAAAATCCAACCGTCGACATCACCAATCGCGCCTTCCGATGTTACGGTGAATTCAAACCATGCGGAGTCAAAAACCGTGGTTGGGAAATCTCCGCTGTATGCCAGATAATTGTAGCTTCCTGCCGGAGCGAATGCGGGGATATTCTGTCTTACGTTATTGACGCTTAAGGTCTGCTCCGGCTGCAGCGGTACATGATTAAATCTCTGAACAGGCCCATACATCCCATAGCCGGGGATATCAACCATCACCCATACATCGGCGTTTTGGGGTCGGTCTGATTGATTGGCAAGGATACCCGTGAAAGTAAAGTAACCTCCCGGGGGAACGGTTACTGGCTCTTCATCAGGGATCATCCCGATAGATACATAATTCGGCGGCATATTCGCCATATCCTCAAGTCTATTGGCGCGGTAGGGGATATGGTCAGCTTGTTCCGGCAGCCATGACGGAGGTTCCTGAACTGTGTAAACTTGATTTGGTTGGTTAATAAATTCGTCGTTGGCAATGGTCCAGGGACAAACGCCGTCGCCGCCGAAGATAGTATCGGTTGCCGCATTAAGCAAGGCGATGGCATGACGGTTATCGGTAATGCTTGGATTGTGATCCAGTACTGTCTGTATCCTGGTATAGTAGCAAGTTGCAGACGGCATAAACTGATCGGCCTCCCGTTCTGCCCAGAATTCCGCGTCGGAGGTATCGTGGGGAATATGGCCGCCGTTGATCTGGGCGGTAACGGTTCGGTTGTGGGGACCTTCAAAATCTATCAGGAATTTTGCATGAGGATTTGTGGGATATCGAGCCAGCGCGCCTGCCGCCATGGTGATTCCGTAAGAATTGGAGAACATACCGCAGTTATCATCATCGGTCTCCGGTAAATCGACCAAGTACTGAAACACCTCTCTTAATCCGTCCTGCTGAATAAAACCGTTGTAATCCTCCTCGGTATACTGGCCGCCATTAGTCGACAAGCCTCTCCCGTCGGGATCGAAATGAATGACGATAAAGCCGGCATTCGCATAAGCATCCGCCTGTCCGTTAGCGTCGAATGATGTTCCTTCCCCGCTGCCGCCGGGTATAAGAACTACGCCCGGATAAGTGAGATTGCTGTCGAAATCGCTGGGGCGGTGGATATGGCAATAAAGGTCCACTCCGCTGGTGGGATTGTATACCCACACTTCCTCGACATTTGTGTAAGGCAGCAAATTCGGTTCAGAATTGTATTCATTGATCCATATATCGATAACTTCAGCTAAACCGACCCATCTGATCAATCCCGCATTCGTATACGTTTCCAGGTTCTGTATTTCCGCGCGGAACTGATCGATATATTCCGGATTTAACATCACCGATTGCGGAGCGAACATCGTTTTTGTATATATCTTACCCTCTTCCAACTCACCATCCTGCTGTTTTTGCAGTAAATCATACAATCCCTCCCAACCTCCGGCATAACCCCCTATATGCGGCAGAGGAGCATTTTCGTCGTGTTCAAGAAAATGTTCATTATCCTTCGGTTTCCAGATACCGGATATCCAGAGCATTTCCTCGTTTTGGTGCATATGTGTTGCGCCTCCCCACAATATTTCAGCCTGCCAGTTGAACTGAGGATAATTCCAACCGGTCAGAGGCTGCCATAGATATTCGAGCTTGGAATCTTCCGGAGGAGAAGCGATAAAACCACCTGCGGTCATTGAGGTCGGCACCCCCAGCTCCTCAATCAGATAGGCGACATCGGCATAATTGTATTGAGTTTCATGGGCATGGGGATCGATCTCGAAGCCCAAATCTTCCTTCAGATACTGCAGTATGTTTTTGCCGTTGGTTGAGGGAGTGCCGGTATCATACATAGTTGCCGCCAGCAAGAAGTTCCACTCTGACTGATAATTATACGCTACGCCTTCATCGAAAAGCATATCGGCAAATTCTACAACTGCCTCACGATATATCCAGAAAGCCGGTTCGTTAACCGTGAAATCAGGATATTGCGGCGGTTCTTCATTATGGGTAACTATTGAAACATAAATTGGGGGAAGATCCCGATTGATAACATCCCCGGATAAATTAGCGCTTGCCTGGGTAGCAAATGCAGCAAGAAATAAACAACATAATAGCCATGTAAAATTGCGGTTTTTCATTTTTGAACTCCTCATTATCGGTTTTCCCCTTCTACTTTCAATATAATCAGACACGGTAAAATCCCAAGAAGTTTAATGGATTTTACGACCGTTATTAAATCTTGCGTTGTTTTGCAATTTGATTTATTCTGCAATGTTAATTAGTGAGGAATCAAGATGAAGTCTCTTCTTCCAAAATTAGCCAAATGGTTTGTGCCGGTAATAGGCGGATTTATCCTGATAGTGGCTATCATGTTTTTTATCAGGGAGGGGTCCGGTTTTGAAAATTGGCGAAAATCGGGGAATATTAAGGGGAATATCCATTTTGTTTCAACTAACGACGGACTAATTATCGATAGTTTAGCCGTATTCAGCGAAATCGACACAACAGACTTCGTTTCAAAACCATTTCCAACTGTAAACGATACAATTATCCAGTTTGACGATCTGCCGGCTACCCGGATTAATTGGTATAAAGAGGTGAGAGGACAGTACCAGTCGGACAGCATGGTAACGCTTCTAATGGTTAATAATCAAGATACTCTCATCACTGAGATGAGGCTCCAGCCCGTTGAAAACAGCGAGATATTGCAGACAATGTCTCTGGGAATTTTACGTTTTTTAATTGTAGCGCTTTTCTGGGCGGTGGGATTCTGGGCATACATAAAACAGCCTGATTCCGGAGCTGTCAGGGCGTTGTCGCTTTTCTCATTTTCAATGGCGATCTTGTTAATGATGTGGGTGCAGTTGGGATTACGCCATTTCGCTGACTTTCAGATCCCGTTCGAGACCACTATATTCAATATCCTGGGGATGTTCGCAATCCTTTTGGGAGGATTCTGGCTGAACCTGCAGTTACTTTTCCCAAAACCAAGGAAGCTTATTACTCAGCATCCCATTATAGCATATTTATTATGCTATGGAGCGCCGGTTATCGGTATGGCAGTGGTATTAATCATAGCAACTCAAGCTGCTATGTACGTCTTAGTTTCGATTGCGGCTGTACAGATATGGGTGGGATTTTTTATTCTCGGCGGCTATCATTCCAGGGCGCCTAATCTTCTCGAGAAAAGGCAGACACGTTTGGTACTCTGGGGTTCCGGTATCGGATTATTCCTGTGGTGGGCTTTGCTTGTCCTGGTCATATTGGCCGGTTCGTGGTTAGGATCTTTGAAGGAATACCAGGTAGTGGCAATTCTCATTGTTGTCTTTCTCGGCCTGCTGCTATCCCCATTATCTTTCGCTTACGCTTTCGGCAAATACCGGCTTCTGGAAGTTGAGGGCAAAATAAGGCGCGGAACGCGTTACGCTGCGGTTACCGCCGTATTACTGTTAGTTTTTTACATGATAATCTACGGCGCCAGCGAAATCGTGCTTAAGTCGCTGGGAGTAAAGCAGGATGCGCCGGTGCTTTTTATGGCGCTAATTCTGGCTATCGGATTCGCTCCTACTCAGCGTAAGCTGCAGTCGGTGCTGGAGAAACGATTCTACCCGGAGCGAAGTCGTCTGCGGACACTTCTGCGGAACTTCCTCTCCCAATCGTTAATCGTCTCCGAGAAGCAGGCTTTCTGGACGGAATTGGAACAGCGATTAAAGGAAGTGCTGAGAGTGGACCTGGTATATCCTGTACTCAGATCCGAAAATGCGAAATCGTTAACCGGATGGAAAGGAGAGGAGACGCCTTTTAAATCTGATAGCGTATTTTTAAAAGGAATCGAGAATACAAAGCGCGGGCACATAATGGTCGATGAAGCGCTCGCAAGCGAGAAAATATCCTTCAACGACGAAGAAAAGAAATGGCTGATTGATAACCAAATCGCCCTGATACTTCCGATGTTTACGCGCTCTCGGTTGGTGGGGTTTCTGGCGATCGGTTACAAAACCGAGAAAAAGGATTTTGAACCGATTGACCTCGATATTCTACATTCTTTAGCCAATCAGATAGCTATCGCCGGAGAGAATATCAACCTGATGGAGGAAAACTTAGATAAGCGCAGACTGGAACATGAGTTAGGCATGGCGCGGCGAGTGCAGGAAGGACTTCTGCCTCAGACTATTCCCGATACGCCGGGGCTGGAAGTTGCCGCATCCAGCAAGTTCTGTCTGGAGGTGGCTGGTGATTACTACGATGTGATGAATCTCGACGAAAAACGCACCGTATTGGCGGTGGGCGATGTTTCCGGCAAGGGCGCCGGGGCGGCGATATTGATGTCCAACCTTCAGGCGTCATTCAGGACGGCAGTCAGTATTGGCGCGCGGATGTCTGAAGTCAGCGATAACATCACCACCCTCACCGGAAGAAAAGCTGAGAAAGGGGATGCTCAGACCGGTATTCAGCTATCGGATATCATCGCACGGATCAACAATTTGATACACAGAAATTCCCCACCGGATCAGTTTATCACGTTTTTTGCCGGAGTTTATGATACCGGCAATTCCACTTTTTGTTATGTGAACGCAGGGCATAATCCACCTTTCCTGGTGCGAAAAGACGGTACTATTAAAGAGCTGACAAAGGGCGGTCTGCTTCTGGGTGCCATGCCCGGCATGCCCTACGAGCAGGAGGTAATTGAACTGCATGAAGGCGATCTTGTATTCCTTTACACCGATGGGGTAAGCGAAGCGGAGAATTCCGATGGTGATATGTACGGCGAGGAAAGTATCAAGGAACACCTCAAATCGAATTTCGACCGCCCGTTGACTGAAATCCTTAAGGAACTTGAATTGAAGGTCAGGGAGTTTATCGGAGAGGTTCCTCTTGGAGATGATTTTACGATTTTGTCTGCGCGAGTGAAGTCCGCGGAAGAACCGGATTAGGGAAGATTCATGCACCGAGCACGCTTTACCTGTGACGTTGTGTATGTGGGGGATATGGACAAGGTGCAGCCTTGTACATTTTAAACTTAAGTGATAAGGCACAACCAAGCAAGTTTGAGCGCCATATTATAAAAAGGTATGGGCTCCCAGGGTTATTTTAGAGAAAAAAAACAAAAACTCTAAATCGAAGGAGCCCAACCAATGATAAAATATAAAATATACCTTGAAGCGGTTTTGCGCAAGCATAAATTGCGCCACACTTCCAGCGGGAGGCCTGACTGCGGATCTTAAGATAAGTAAATCTGTCCGGCGAGGACAAGAGACGGTAATATAACCTGCCGCGGGCAAGGATATCAACTGGATAAGAATAAGCCCGAATCTTAGAAGTATTCCGCCTACCTATTCCGGATAAGCTCGGCAAACAATTATTCTGTTGACTTTTTTTGTTTCAACCTTATATTGTCTAACCGTTGCCGAATTCCGCGGCAGCGCCTTTGGTCGATAATAAATTAATAGAAATATAGCATCAGGAGCAATCCATGAAAAAATTATTAACATCCTTGCTTAGTCTTGTACTTCTCAGCTTTTTCCTTTCAATGGGTGCAAACGCCGGCGATGAAGTAACCGCAACCGCAGGTAAGCCTGACGTTAAGCCAGCCCTGCATTCATGCTACCAGGCGACTATGAAAGTTGACGGTATGAAGGGCGATGGCTGCGTGGAAAAGGTAAAAACGGCATTAGCCGGTGTCGATGGGGTGGAGAAATGCGATGTGAGCCTTGAGGAATCACGCGCCACTGTCGTTTTTGACAAATCAAAAGCCGAGGATAAGCAAATAATCGCAGCCGTGGAAAAAGCCGGATATCAGGCTCAACTCGGTGAACTAAAATCAGTTGGGGAGCATAACGTTCCGGGTGGGTGTGTGATGGAGAAAGCGCATTCTAAAGATCAGAAAAAGGGATGTTCATTGAAATGTGCAAAGACCTGCCCCAGCAAAGCAAAGGCTGATAAAGCGAAAACTGATCAAAAATAGCACAGAATTTTTGGGGTTTTAAGGCGGAGATGTTGGAACTCCGCCTTATTTTTTACTGTAAAATCTATAGGCGAACAAATCTTATACGATGCAATATAAAGGATAAGGAGGATTTTTTTATTGACAGAAGTGCTTTAAGAATTAAATTGATTTCTTTATGGGACAACAGATATGAAGACTAAATACAGATTCATCAACAACGGAGTTTTAATTGCTGTCGCGCTTCTGTTTTTCTTTGCCACCGGAGCACATGCCGCTAAATATTCCGGTGAGTTCTTGGAGTTAGGGGTGTCCGCCCGCGCGCTGGGTATGGGAGGCGCATTTACGGCGGTAGTCGAAGATGCCACAACAGCATATTACAACCCGGCAGCTTTAGCCGACATAAAGCAAAAATCAGCGCTTTTCATGCATACCGAGGCATTCGGTAGTCTGATTAATCATGATTATATCGGTGGTGTTTTGCCGCTGAGGAACCGGAATGCCGGATTAGGATTTGCATTGATGCGTTTGGGTGGTGGCGATATTAAACTGACCGAATTATCAGATAATCCGGATTTTGCCGGAATGAATCCTTACCATGACAATATTTATGTAGTTTCTCGCATAGGAAAACATGCCGATTATACTGGTTTGGTTTCCTATGGTATGATGTGGAAAGAAGATATTTCCGTTGGTGTAACCGGAAAATTGATATACAGAAAACTTGCAGATGAAACAGCTTTCGGCATGGGAATTGATCTGGGAATGAAATATCGGATGCTGGAGAATCTCAGGTTTGCGGCGGTGTTGAAAGATGCCAGCGCTACGTTTTTATCATATTCAAGCGGCGCTACCGAATCTATCTATCCCGGATTAAACCTCGGATGCGCTTATGAAATGAACAAATCCGATTTCGATTTTCTTCTTGCAACAGATACCAGGATAAAATTCGAACATCGGGACAAAACTGCGCAGGTGTCTGTGGGCGGAGCATCGGCGGATTTCTTTTTAGGAGGCGAAGTAACATTCAAAAAACGTGTGTCGGGTCGAATTGGCGCCTACAGGGGCGACCTTACTGCTGGTGCAGGTTTGCGGTTGGGAAGATTTACTCTGGACGCTGCTTATCTGAGCCATGATGATCTTGACAACAGTTACCGCATTAATCTTGGCGGGTATTTTTAGGCATACTTCCCTGACGAAAACAAGAATCATTATTCAATAGAGGTGTTTTAAGGAATGCATGCAAAAAAACAGCTAATTTCGTTTATTGTAATTCTTATCGGTGTTTCCGCAATCCTGGCGTCATGCGGACCGAAATGGCAGATTGAAGGACGCCGTATTATTGCTTATGTCAATGAGGAACCTATTCACTACGCTACCTTCGATTCGGTTATGAAGGATAGACGGGTTTCATCCAATTATTCCAAAACCGATATGGAGATCAAAAAGGATGCTCTCAACGATTATATCGACGAGAAGCTCATTGAGCAGCAGGTCGATTCCGTTTATCATGCTTTGAAGACGAATCCGGAGTTCGATGAGAAAGTGCATGATTATCTGGAGAAACCTGTTCTTAAGCTGATGTATCAGAAAGAGATCGCTGAGGTGGTGGAGGTAACCGATGAGGAAGCCCAACAGTATTACGATGAAAATATCGATCGCTATACCCTCCCCGAACAGGTGCGAGCCAGCCATGTTTTAATAAAAGTGGATGCTGACTCTACCGACAGCTCCAGCAAGATTAAAGCGGAGGAAAGAAAAGCTAAGAAGGAAGCGGAAGAGGTTTACAGAAAGGCGAAAGCCGGCGAGGATTTCGCCGAGCTGGCTGAGAAGTACTCCGATGATCCCGGTTCCGGTAAGCGTGGCGGAGACCTCGGCTTTTTCGGCAGAGGCCGTATGGTTAGCGAGTTCGAGGAAAAAGCGTTCTCCATGGAGGAAGGCGAGATCTCCGAACCTGTTAAGTCTCAGTTTGGCTACCACGTAATTAAGGTTGTTGAAAAGAAACCCGAGGAAGTTAAGCCGTTCGATGAAACTCGCAAGGAGCAGATAATCCAGATGGAAAAGGCTCGTAAGGAGCGCGAAATGGCGCAAGCCTTTGTAGATAGTATCAAGGAATCAGCCGATTATCAGTTCAACGAAGAGCTGCTTAACAATGATGAAGATACAACCTGGACGAGCGATACTTACGTGATGATTATAAACGGTCGCGACACTCTGAAATATGCCGAGTATCAGGAACAGAAACCGAAATATATGCGGTTTAAGAGCATTGACTCACTGTCGATCGATGATAAGAAAGATATGCTTAAAACTCTGGCGGTAACCCCTATCCTGACGCAGATCGCCACTGATAAGGGATATTACCAGGATTCCACTATGGTGGAGCAAGCCGACCAGTTCACGAAGACGCAAGCGAGAAACCGCGTAGAAGATTTCCAAAAAGCCAAGGATTATGAACCATCCGATTCGGCGCTGCAGGCGTATTTCGATGAGCATATCAATGAGTTCGTCGTGGAAAAGCCGCTGCATGTCTATCATATCATATTCACCGATTCATCCATGGCGGCAATAATCGCCGACTCCCTTAAAAACGGCGCTGATTTCGTGGAAATGGCGAAACGGTATTATCCGGGGGAACCGGAGATTCGGGAGGTTGCTTATGATCTGGACTTCATCTCGGACAAAGAAATGCCTCAGCCGTTCTGGGAAGCCGCCAATTCTTTGCAGGTGGGCGAAATTTCCGATCCGGTAAAAACCGAATGGGGATGGCATGTGATTAAGCTGGTTAGCCGTAAACGCTCCAAAACCTTCGAGCAGGTTAAAAGCCGAATAAGAAATGCCTTGATTAAGGAAGCTGACGAGAAGGCTGAAGAGGAATACATGGAGAGATTACGCGCAAACGCTGATATAAAAATCAATGAGGGCTTGCTTGAGGAATACGTAATTACCGAACGGAGCGGTCCTATCAAGAAAAAGATCTCCGAAGAAGGTTAATCCTGTAAGTTTATGTAATAAAAGCGGCGTTATGCCGCTTTTATTATTGCCATTATTTCGATGCAGTTGTATAGTTTTCACCGATGCAGATTACTTATCGAAATGAAGTTTATCGAAAACTGATACACCTCGGTTCTCTCTCCATGCCGATCGGTTATCATCTTTTCGGCAAAATACCATCTATCATCATAATATCCTTTGCCTTGTTAGTCTCGCTTTACATCGACCTCAGTAGAATCTATTCGCTTCCGGGAAAGCAATTTTTGATAAATCTAATCGGTCCTGTACTCAGGGAACACGAGTTTGAGAGATTGGGCGGAGCGTTTTACATTTTACTGGCAGGCTTGATAGCTATTATTTTTCTGGATGTGCCGACTGCCGCCGCCGCCATGGGATTCGTGATTGTTGGCGATGTCGCTGCGGCGCTTACCGGTAGAAGATGGGGAGAAACGCGCCTTCCCGGCACCAGGAAGTCACTCGAAGGAAGTATAGGATGTTTGCTGGCATGCATTCTGGTTGCTTATGTCGCCCCCGGTGTGCCGTTTATTGTAGGATTAGCCGGCGCGGTGGTCGCCACGATCGCCGAAGCCTACTCCGGCGTAATCGACGACAATATTGCGGTGGTGATAGCGTCGGGATTGGTTATGTATTTGGCGGGGTGAGGAGTAACTTATTCTTTCATGCTAACCCGAATTATTCATAAATTTAGTCACTGGTAGCGGAAACCTTGCGCTTTCTGTATTTTTTTGGAATCTTTAATTAAAGTCTGTAAATATTCTTATTCACTTGAGCTACCGAAGGACAAGCTTTCGGCTATAGTTTACTGGCTTATATGAACCATACGGGTTAAGAATTCCCGCTTTAAAGCATTAACCGCCATACTTCGCTGTTGCTGTTAGCATTAACAATTGAACTGTTGGTTCGCTTCGCTCCGCTTGGAATACCTTTTCAATTACTTATGCGCCCGCAGCATCAATACAATAGCTACCGTGAAAAACAATATATTCCCAAGCCAGGCAGCAAGTTCCGGGGGGAGATGGTGGTTTTGCCCCAATGATTGGCAGGCTCGTATGATCGTAAAATAGATAAAACTAATAGCGATTGCGGTAGCGAATCCCACCGCCGCGCCGCTTTTGCGCGGGCTGGATGCTAATGGCGCTCCCAGCATAACTATGATAAAGTTGATAAGAGGAAATGAAACCTTAAGATGCAATTCGACAGTTTCCCTGGCTACATCCTTGCCCAGTCGCTTTTTAAGCGCTATCAGTTTCTTTAACTCGGTGAATGTCATGTCGGACGGGCTGACTTTAAGCTTCTCAAACGATTCCGGTGGTTCATCGAAATCCGTCAGTACCAGTTTCCCAAAGCGATCGAAGGTATTGGGTGTGGACGCCGTGTCCTCCATGAATACCCTTCGAGTGCCGTTTTCCGCTATCCATCCCGATTCGATATACCGCATTTTTTCAGCTTCAATCGATTCGGTTACTCGGTCGCCTTCGATTCGCTGGATCAATATGTTTCTACCCGTTCTTTCGTTGGGATTATATTCGGAAAGATAGTAGATCGCGCCCTTTGTACCTTCAACGAACAGGTTAGTCGTGATCGCTTTGGATTCCAGAGACCTCCTGTCAAGATACTCCGCTTTTATATCGGATTTCCGGCGGTTGCTCTCCGATACTATCTCATCGCCGATGAAAAAGAGCCCTGCGCTGACAAACAGACCGATAATCAGTACCGGAGCAATAATCCTGTAAAGCGAGATTCCGTTTGCTTTCATAGCGGTCAGCTCGAAATTCCTGGCGAGAAGCCCCAATGAAAACAGAGTGGAAAGGAGCATTGACACCGGCAAGGTAAGTACTACAATAAATGGAATGAAATTGAGATAGTAAATCCCTATAATATCGATACCGGTGCCCCTGTCTATAAATTTATCCAGATTCTCGATCAGATCAACCACGAGGAAAATCGAGATAAACGCAAAAAGCGAAAATCCCAGCGTAAAGAGGAATCTTCTGGCGATATATCTATCTAATATTCTCAATTCTGTTCCTTATCCACAACATTGAACGGCAACCTTTTCATGAATATCTTAGGTACGCTGAACCGGATGAACACCGATTCTTTAACGGTCTTAATCAAAAGGTAAATTCCGGTTAAACCCAGGATTATATTCGCGCTCCACATAGCCACAAACGGTGAAATCAGTTTTCTATCCGCCAACTCCTCGCCGCCGATTAGAAATGCCCAGTAAAGTATAAAAAACAGCAAACTTAATCCCAGTCCGGTTCCCATACCTCCCTTGCGCGCCATTACTCCCAACGGTCCGCCCAGCAGCACAAATACTATACAGGCAACCGGAATGGCGAACTTTTTATGAATCTCCACCGCTAATGCATTATATTGCCGTTCCCAGGAATCGATGTTCTGTTCTTCATATCCAATCTGTTTGCTTATTTTTTTGACCTGGTTCCGGAATTTATTTAAGGCGGTCGATGCGTCCAGGCGGTAATCGATGTCCGAAAAAGGTTCCTTCTCGGATGTACCTTCGATTAATGCAAACGCTCGTTCCATTTTTGCTTTGATGCTTTCGTAAGCATTGTAGATTTTTTCAGTTAGTTCCTTTTGATCCTGTTTCATCATGGAGACGCTCTTTTCTCGGTCACCTCGGAATTTGGAATCACTGCGAACCAATTCATTACCGGCATTTTCTATATATAGGCTCTGGTTTTTGAATTTCAACCTGCGATATTTATCCGGTTCTTTTTCGTCCCTTTCGTGTATTTCGCCGTCCTCCAGGTCGATCTTAAGTGTGCTGCGATCATCAAGAAATCCTATTGTACCGCGTTTAGCGACAATAGTCCTCGGAGTTTGCCTATCCTTTTTGTCATAAATAGTCACGCCCTCGATATGGATCTGGTCTTCATGCACCTTTTGTATCAGGATGTTATACCCCGGAAAAGCATCGATAAAAACGCCCGGTTCGATATTCCATGCCGGCTTCTTGCGGGTGATATCGGACATCAAGACTCTTGCGCGGTGGTTGGATTCCGGGAGAACTTTGTCGTTGAAGAGCATCATTCCACCCGCAATTATAGCGGCTACGATAAGAACAGGGAAAAGCAGCCTGTGAAACGGGACCCCATTGGCTTTGAATGCCGTTATCTCCATGTCGGCAGATAATCTCCCGAAAGCCATTAAAACCGCCACCAGAACTGACATCGGTACCGAAAGCGCCAGCATCCACGCCAGATTTAACACAAATACTTCCAGAATTACTAAAGCAGGCAGTCCGCGGGAGAGGATCAGGTTGAGGATTTTGAGGATAAAATCCATTATCAACACGAAATTGATAACCACAAATCCGAAAAAGAATGGACCGACATGCTCTGATATAATATATCTGGTAGCGATTTTAGTCATAATAGGTTATACGAAATTACATCCTGATTTATATGCTTACAAATACTTTTTGATCATTCTCCTTAATACCGCATTTATCTTGACATAGCAATATGTTAGTTGATATTATCATAGTCGGATGAATAGGTTGATGGTAAAGAATATCAAATATGGTGATGCGATCGATTCGGCCTATGCGTTGTTATCAGTGTCGCTGAATTCCTACTCCAAAGGATTCAAGCTCGATGTGGAACTGGGAGACAGCAGCGGTAATGTGAATGGGGTTCTCTGGGACTGCGATCCTAAAATCGCAAACAAGCTTAAACCCGGAGAGATTGTCCATGTCAATGGAGTGGCTTCCGCTTATCAGAATAAAATCCAGATTAACCTGAATAGTATTAAGCCTTATGACGGGGATATAGAAATCGAGGATTTTAT
Organism: Candidatus Zixiibacteriota bacterium; assembly: GCA_014730175.1. Lineage (GTDB taxonomy): Bacteria > Zixibacteria > MSB-5A5 > UM-FILTER-46-8 > UM-FILTER-46-8 > WJIR01. Next base: position 864 of record WJIR01000194.1, on the reverse strand, counting down.
CCCCAATTCAGTTCACAGTATTGATAAAATGTGGGAGAAACTCACGTTAAAGATAGAATCGATAGAAAACGAAAATATCAAGATGCTTCTTGATCGATTTTTCGACGATGCGGAGTTCTCGGAATCGTTCAAGCGGATACCTGCGGGGAAGAAATGGCACCATACATTTATCGGGGGTTTGCTGCAGCACACTTTATACATGCTGCAGATCGCCGATGATCTCACAAAGATTTACCCGAAGTGCGACAGAGACTTACTACTCTGCGGTGTATTATTGCATGATATCGGCAAAATCTACGAGTTGGGCGTGACCGGAAATATCGACTATACCACCAGGGGACGCCTTGAGGGTCATATTTCAATCGGCTATCATGCTGTGATGTCCGCCATCGAGAAAATCGATGGATTCCCCGAAAACCTGGCATCGGAAATCGGTCACTTGATTTTATCTCATCAAGGAGAGCGTGAACATGGTTCCCCGGTAGTCCCCTGCACATTGGAGGCCGTGATTCTGCATTTAGTTGATCAGATTGATAGCCAGGTCAATGCTTATCAGAAGATTATAGAAAAGGAAGCCGAAGAAGGGAATGAATGGTCGACATATATCAAATTAAGAGAGCGCTTTTTCTATTTCGGCGATAAGTATATCGATACTAAATCTCCTTCCCAGGAAGACCTCCTGAGTGATTGATATCCAATTCTTTAATGGCGTTTTTCCTCCACGAAACTTGACACATCTCTCTTGCTTTTTTATATTATACATGGTCGCCGCAATTGCACAGGAATAATGGGGAATGAAAAACCAAAGGGCAGGAAATGGATAAACGCACCGGTATAATTATAAAGGCATTGGGATCATCCTTT
>WJIR01000193.1 GCA_014730175.1 Candidatus Zixiibacteriota bacterium | reverse complement strand
CATTGAATGGGAGAGGGAAATAAGGATTGATAGATCGAAATATTTCGATTATCGGCACCGATGACCATTCGAAAGTTCCCCTTCTCCCATTTCCCGATCACATCGGGAGGAGAAGGGGTTAGGGGATGAGGGAGACTATCGGGATACAAACATGCTTATCTCTTCGCCTACGGCTTCGACATAAGCATGCCACCCTTCGCTGTCGGGTGGGGGCATCCGACAGCACGCACCAACACACCCCGATTTCCTCCGCAATATGCGGGATGAAATCGACCCTCTCCAGAGGGTAATTTATGTCGGCAGTGAGTTGAAGACATATCCGCTGACCGATAGCCTCAAACTGGATTGACCTGCGCCTTAACCATTAATCATTTGCATTGCCATAAACGATTCGCTTTATTACTTTCACCAACATCAACTGGAATATGAATGCTTCAAATTACTCACAAATTTGCGCTGACTTTTGTATTAGTGTGCGTATGCATATCTGTTGGCTGCACTCACGTTAATGCTGATTCCGGGGACCAATGGTTCGGAAAGGATAAACTCAAGCATGCCGGCGCTTCTGCATTCTATACGATATTTTCATATAAGCTTCTGCATCATCATTTCGATATGTCGAAAAATGATTCCGGCAGATTATCGGTCGGGTTCACACTTACTTTGGGATTGACAAAAGAGTATTACGATTCCAAACATCCTGAGGAAACCTCCAGCTTCAAAGATATTATCGCTGATATCGCAGGAATTGCATTAGGAATATACATAGCCACAAGATGAATTCAAACAAGCCGGACAATTTGAATAACCGAGTAATAACTCTCCCGTCGCTGAGCTGGGCTACCTACGATTTCGCCAACACCATATTCTCCATGAATGTGGTCTCTCTCTATTTTGCGTTGTGGGTGGTGGACGATCTTGGCGGAACAGATCTGATGGTCGCATTCTCCAGATCCGCTGCGATGCTATTCATACTGCTGACTATGCCGCTATTGGGCGCCTTATCCGATCGCATGGGCAACAGAAAATCGTTCATATTCGTTTTCACCATTATCTGTTGTTTGTCCACAGCATGTTTGGGATTTGAATTCGATCTACTCACCTATCTCATAATATTTGGTGTGGCGGTTTTTAGCTTTCAGGCAGCTTTGGTGTTCTATAATGCCCTGCTCCCGGACGTTTCGCCACCCAATAAACGGGGTAAAGTTTCGGGCCTAGGGGTATCATTGGGGTATCTGGGTTCACTTGTCGGGATGCTATTGGTACGGCCATTCGTGGGGGTAGGCGACGCCTTTTCGCGCCAGGAAGCTTTTATTCCGACCGCTTTGCTATTCTTTTTGTTCTCACTTCCGCTCTTCTTTTTCGTCAAGGATAAAAGAACCAGCACTATCACATTCATTCCGCCGCTTTGGGAGCTGTTTAAAACTCCGTATAAGGTCTTCAGTAGTTCCGGGGGTTTTCCCAATGTAAGGAGATTTTTAATAGGGAGGTTTTTCATCGTGGATGCCATGGAGACCATCATAGCATTTATGAGTATTTATTTGGTGATGGTCGGTAGATTTGACCAGCGAAAAGTTGTGATTGCCGGTATGGATGAAATTATGATATTCTTGATGACCGCTACCGTCTTCGCCGTTCTCGGTTCGCTGGTTTGGGGAATGGTCAGCGACAGGATTGGGGCGGGAAAAGCGCTTAAAATCTGTAGCTTACTGTGGGTAATAACTTTACTTATCGCCGTCCTTAATCCAATCCAACCATTATTTTGGTTGATAGGTCCCTTAGCCGGAATCTGCCTCGGCGGCGTATGGACTTCTGATAGAGCCTACTTAGCTAAGATAGTCCCCGATGATCGGCGCGCTGAATTTTTCGGTTTGTATGCCGTATCCGGAAGATTGGCGGCGGTAGTAGGACCGTTAATATGGGGAATTACCGTGAAATTAGCCGAACCATTGGGCGATATCAAATACCGTTTCGCCGTTCTTACGGTTTTCATCATGATGTTGATCGGCTATCTGCTTATCCGGAAGCTGCCGGAAGGAGGAGAGTTTGCCTGAATCCGGACTATTCATATACTTCGTTATCAATAGCGGAAGCCTTGCGCTTCCGGTATTTCTCTTAGAATCCCTGATTCCAATCCGTCAGTTATTTATTGTTTTGAACCCCCGAAGGTCAAGCCTTCGGCTACGAACTGCTAATCTCTATGAATTATCCGGCTGAAATCATCACAGGTTGTGTTCATATTCATACCACCGATTCCGACGGTACTCAGTCAATCGAGGAAATAGCGGAAATCGCTAATCAACTTGGATTGGATTTCATCATAGTTTCTGACCACATGACTTTGAAAAGCTTAAAGGAGGGGAAAGAAGGATACTATGGTAATACTCTGGTTTTAATTGGCTATGAAATCCATGATCCCGATAACCGCAATCATTATCTGGTTTACGGTTTGGATGAAATTTTACCATCGAATCTTCGAGCCCCGGATTATGTCAAAATGGCAGCCGACAAAGACGCTCTTGGCATAATTGCGCATCCTGACGAAATACGGGGTCATCTTCCTGAATATCCGCGTTATCCCTGGACTGAATGGAATATTGAGGGATTTAACGGTATCGAAATATGGAATCACATGTCCAGATGGATGGAGGGATTGAAAAAATATAACAAACTGAAGATGTTTTTGTCGCCGCGAAGTTTTTTGACCAGCCCTTCGGATCGAATACTCAGAATCTGGGATGAGTTTAACCAGGATCGGAAAGTCGCCGGTATCGGTTCTATTGATGTCCACGCCTTTCCTTATAAATTCGGTCCCTTTCGCCTCACTATCTTTCCGTATAAAGTGCAATTTCAGGCTATAAGAACTCATTTGGTTCTGGATAAACCTTTGTCGAGGAATCTCGAAGTTGCTAAACAGCAAGTAATTACTGCGATCAAAGAGTGCCGCGTATTTATTTCGAATTATCGATGGGGCGATGCTTCCGAATTTAAAGCGTTTGCGGAATCAGAAAGCAGCCGTGTTGAAATCGGCGGATATGCCAATTGGACGGAGGGCATGGATTTGTCAGTATCAGTTCCCAAAGCGGGAGAGATTGCTGTTATCAGAAATAACAAGCTCTATGAAAGATGCAAAGGGAAAATCGAAAGGATACCTCTTAGAATACCGGGATTGTATCGAGTCGAAGTAAAGCTAAAAAACAAGGGGTGGATTTTTTCCAATCATTTCAACCTGAGATAAAAAAATAAGGGTGTACCTATTACTTGGGTAGAGGGGGGCTGGAACTACCCGAAGTGAGGAGGTATCACCCTTATTTAAAATCGTTTATAATATATCCCAAAATAGGATATTAGCAATAGGGTAAACACCCTATTTTGTGAACTTTTATGGATAAATTATTAATTTTTCATTAATGGTTTAAGCCTTTATCAAACCGCATCTTACAGCAAACCTGACAAGTTTGGTTACATCATGGGCATCCAGTTTTTCCATTATATGCGAACGATGTGCTTCAACTGTCTTCACGCTCAAGAAGAGCTTATCGGCAATCTGTTTATTGGTGTTTCCCTCGGCAATCAGCTTAAGTACTTCCTTCTCGCGATCAGTCAATTCTTCGAATTTTTCCGAATAACTGGGTTTTTTATACCTCGAACGGTTTGTTCTTAAACCGAAATCGCCAAAGTCCACATGTTCTTCAGGGATTGCTCCACAGCCAAGCCATTTTATCAATGTGAGAAATTCGCTTACCGGTTGATTGCAAAGTAAACATTCATCTATACCATCGGATTTAAACTTCGATATCTGCTTGAAATCTCCATTCTCTATTAATACGACCAGTTTAGAATCGGGATAGTTCTTCCTTAGTTTATCTATCAGATTACTTTTGCGATTTCTTGTTCTTTTTTCTTCCAGAAGGATAATCCTTGTATCCCTATCAACTTCTTCCAACTTCAGCGTTTTAGGATCATCCACCAACAACATCTTCATCATCATCACTCCTAATCTCCGAATTTAAATTCTGAAGGTTCATCCTATTATCGTTAATCCGTGTTATTCATAAATTTCATCATCGGTTGCGGGAGCACCGCACAGGCGCGTAAGCCTCCGGCTACCGAATAATCTTCTTCAAGGATTATCCGGGCTAACTTATCCTGTATTATATACTAATATAATTTCACTGTATTAATATCAATAGATAAATGCCTCTCCCTTTAAAAATATCACGTACTGGCAATAGCGCGGGATCTGGTCTGAAAGCCATCAATAATCCTGTCGAATGCTATTACGAGAACAGCCAGATTATACTTCCGCCCCAATCATCGATCAGGAATAGAATCCGCCCGATAAGAAGCGAAATCCTCGCCATAACGGTATAACCGAAATGAGCCCCGAAGGATATCATAATAAACCATATTCCTGTCTTAGCTATTGCGCCCAGCGTTCCTTTATGTTCTTTGGAGAAGTAGAAATAAATGAGAGTGGAAATAACGCCGATCGTGATAATCAATGCCAGCAAGAATCCTTCTAATCCCTGCGCCGGATTTAATGATAGCATGGTCGAACGCAGTTGAGGAATTACCTTGCCATGTAATTCGGAAAGGATGAAAATCCCGGCGGTATTACCCATCACGAACGCCAATGGAAGCCTGCTGACCCAATGGTATTTTTTGGTGAAGCGGGAAAACATTAACACTCCCAGAATGCCCGGGATTACCAGCCACCATTTTCCGCCTTCGGTCATCGGATTTATCATCTGCTGCAGTATTACCGCATGCCACACCAACCCTACATAATATCCGGCCGACAGCCCCGCAAAGATATGTTCAGCAATCCTGTAGAAAGGATTATCCTTATAGAGGAAAGAAAACAGGGATATGGTGAAAAAAGCGATGATCCAGATTTGGACGAACTCAATCCAGGTCATTATTTCTTATCCCCTGGCTTGCGTTCGAAGAAAAAGATGATATTTCCAACCATGACCGAGACGATAATAAATAAATGTACTAGCGATTGTGCTCCCATCCCCTTGCTTGCCGTGCCTGCCTGTTTTTCCAACGCTTCGTATTCAGCCGCCCCTTTCATACCGCCCAGCATGCCGGTCATCTGTCCGGAACCGATATACGCGAAGAATTTAGGCGCCATCACCGCAGTGACTCCTGTACCGACTTGAATGTCATACTGGGCATTCACGATCGCCATCCAGATATCGACGATGGCATTATCGGCGACCACAAATATAAAATCTATATCATCATAATTCCGAATATCTTCCATCATCGGTATTTCCGAGACAGGTGTGCCTGAATTATCGGTAGGGTATATCTTTTTGATTGAAGTTCCCATCCCCTTCAAAACCGCGACATAATTCGCTTTGTACCCCAGGTTCACATAATCGATTCCGTACACCTTGTCATATTCATCGGCAACTTCCCGCGTTACCCGTTCCGCTATCGATGGTCCTCCCAGCGGTATCGTTGTCATCGTTACCACCCGGCAGTCTTTTCTAAAGAGATGATGCAGCGCCGCCCGGGACATCGGCTCTGTCTCCGCCAGCGTAGATGGGTAATAATCGAAGGTTAACATCACTACCGACGAATCGGGGAGGGTATCCACCGCATCATATAGCTGCTCTGCTTCGGGTGAAATCGAAGTGGGTAAGTCCAGAGTAATCAGAATAGGAAAAACGACATAAAAACCGACCGCCAGATAAATAAATCTCCGGTCTCCGGTTCTAAACGTCTTGTATAGCAGCCAGGCGCCAAAAACAATAAGAAAAATATATGCAAGTATCATCCAGATAGACATCAGCTATTTCCCCATATAGGTTCGTTCGATTCCCAGCATAATCCGCAGCGACATCGCTGCCGCCCCTAACGCGGCGCCGATCAGAATCCCCCTCTGTACCGCCAAATTTGCCCCGTTCATAATGTAGGTATTGATCTTCTCCGGTATACTCTCATGTATTCCGCTCAAGAGCATCTCCCCCATCGGCACTCTCCATAACATCACAAGTGCGGCGGTGATAAGAAGCAATGTGGCTTCGGCATTCCTGGCGCGGAAAGCTCTGAAAGCGGCAGATGCGATATAAAACGCGAGCATGGCGAACATGGTGGACATCATCGGCGCATCCAGGTTATTGAAAAGCCAGTCGTAGATCGATCCGGTTCCTGTGCCTAAAAGCGGCGACCAGCTTTCGGGCAAAATCGCGGGGATCGCCATGGCGAAAATCGAGACCAGCGTAGCCAGATTATATATCCAGCCTTCCTTTTTCCGCTGAACTGCAACATAGTTTACCCGGAGAATCGAAACCACCCCGAGCAGCAGAGTAAATCCACCAACGATCGTCACCCAGCTAAGTACCTCCGGCTCCAGTTCAACTGTGCCGATCTTGCTGTGTTCCGGGCTGATGAAGAAAAGCAGGATCATGGCGAATCCGGAGAGGAATGCGATTATGACAGGCACCGTGGTTCTCATCTACACCGCCTTAAACATCGAGAGGTACCAGTCACCGATATCGAAACTGACGAAGACGATTCCGAGAACGATCAAAATCACGAACAGGACTTTCATCCAGTCCTGCCCTTTCAATCCCCCTAACAGCAGCGGTTCGCGGGAAAGATATGCCGATGCGGCATAAAGCTCTTCGCCCATCAGTGTATAATCACACGCAGCGATAAAAAACGGGAGCTGAGCTGGTTGTGCGGTGCCGGCAATTTGAATCGATCCCGCGATATTGCCTGATTCCGCCAGCAACAGCGATTCGGCATAAAAAGCGCCCATATAGATATTGGTAGCGGGACGTTCCCGCATCATCAAACCGTTCACGTGAGCCGTAAAAGCAAACTGCTCCCCCGCTACATAACGCACAATATCCTTATTATAGGCATCGGGTTTCCCCACTTCCATATATGCCTGTTCCACAACTTCCTGCCCTGCCGCCAGAACCATCGGATAACGCACCGGCACCAAAAGAGGCGTGTCGTACTGGGCGGTCACTCGCGCAACTCGCCCCAATATAGAAATTCCCGCGATGGTTTCGATCTCATCGATCTCCGAGATTCCCGGAATGAATAGAACCGGCTTTCCCATCTCGGTGGCGCGTCCCACAGCCTCTTCAACCTCATCCAGTCCGTTTATCTTCCTGATGAAGAGTTTCTTACCCTTCCTCGCCCATCTGGTATAAATCAAGATAACCGCCGAAAAAATCAGCACAATTATCAGCGCATTTATACGTTCGGACCTGAAAACGGGAACACTCTCCGGTTGCATATATAGTGAATCCTCTCCTACCGAATCAGGTTGAGCCGAGCTTTCCATCGCTAAACCAATCGAATATAGTAATGCGTAAAGGGATAGAATTAAAATCAGAAGGATTTGCTTGAGGATGTATGACCTCCGTTAATTCTCAATTAAACCATACAAACAATAAAAACAACCTATTGATGTCAAATATAAATTAGCGTTTTAATTCTGTTAACAATAAAAAAACTGCTGGACAAAAGAGAGGAATTGCCTATTTTAGTATTATTGAACTTGCAGCAAAAACCCGAAGGAGGGTTTAGGATTTGATCGGCGAATTAGCGGCGCTCACGACCGCATTGTGCTGGGCATTTACATCCATATTTTTCACTTTAGGCGGAATGCGGGTCGGCTCGGTTGTGGTAAACCGAGTTCGTTTGCTTATAGCTGTTGTTTTCCTCTCGATTTCACATTTAGTCTATACCGGCCAGTTAATACCTATCGATGCCGAACCTCGGCGATGGTTTTGGTTAGGCATATCCGGGCTTATCGGTTTGGTAATTGGCGATGCCATGCTCTTCCAGGCGTTTGTGGTTATCGGTCCCCGGTTATCGATTCTCCTCATGTCCTTCGTTCCGGTCATCAGCGCCTTTTTGGCGTATATTTTACTTGGCGAAATTCTCAGTCTTGTGGAATTGGCAGCCATAGCGGTGGTTATCGGCGGCATTTCATGGGTGGTTCTGGAGCGGGATATCAACAATAATAGACACAAACAACTTACGACCAAACAGTTCTCAATCGGTATTTTGCTCGGATTTGGCGGCGCATTCGGACAGGCGGGCGGACTACTTGCTTCGAAGGTTGGATTGGAAGGGGGCTTTTCTGCCTTATCAGGAAACTTGATCAGAATGATAGTGGCGGCTTCGATCATGTGGATATTAACGATAGCGGTAGGAGAAGCGAAAAGGACGATCTCCAGATTGAAGGATACAAAAGCGTTCACTGCGATAATTGGCGGCTCCTTTTTTGGACCGTTTGTCGGCGTATGGATGTCCCTGATCGCTATTGTGCATACAAAAATCGGAATCGCTTCTACCTTAATGACGCTTACGCCGATATTAGTGATACCATTATCGCATTACGTCTTCAAGGAACGCATCAGTGTGCGCGCCGTGCTGGGAACAATAGTAGCGGTTGCAGGTGTTGCATTATTGATGATGAATTGAAGCAAGATTCCCTTGTATCTGCAAAAGCGGTTCTTAGAATTTGACCGATATTTTCCTTGACATTAATGAATTAATTTGTTTACTGTTAATTCCATTTCGGCGGACGCCGATGGGGGTGTAGCTCAGGTGGTAGAGCATCTGCCTTTTAAGCAGGTGGTCGGAGGTTCGAGTCCTCCCACCCTCATTTTCAAAGCCCGGGGACAACCGAAGGCTACAGAATAAGATAAGCGCCATTAGCTCAGTTGGTAGAGCAGCTGACTCTTAATCAGCGGGCCGAAGGTTCGAGTCCTTCATGGCGCATATTTATATACTTTTTTCTTTAGATTCCATGGGCGGAACGATGGGAATCCCATATCATTCATACGACTGAATATAATCATCTTTAAACTACATGGCGGAGGTGCTATGAAACTGCTCCGTAATACAGTATTAATTCAGCTTGCCCTTATCCTTTTTATTCCTCTTTCCAGTCTTACGGCAGCAACTACAATCGCTGTGATGGATTTCATACCCAAGGGTGTAACTGATATCGAAGCCAGCGCGCTGACCGACCGCCTTCGTACCGAATTGGTTCAGATCGGTAAATATAAGGTAGTCGAGAAGGAAATGATGAATGTCATCCTTGCCGAACAGGGATTCCAGATGACCGGCTGCGTTTCGGACAAGTGTATTGTCGCTGCCGGTCAAATCCTGGGGGCTGCTCAAATGGTGGCTGGCAGTGTCAGCAAGGTTAGCCGCGTTCACTCGGTATCCGCGCGTATTGTCGATGTGGAGTCCGGCGAGATATTAAAGGTTGCCACCTACGATCATGAAGGTGATCTTGGAGAACTTCTGAAAACCGGCATGGAATATATAGCTAAAGTTCTCACCGATCAGATTGTGGAAGATACGATTATAGTCGAGGAGGAAAAACCGGACACGAAACTTGAAGAGAGAATAACCCGGCAGCCGGAGCCACCCACAACGCAAGGCTCAGCTATCTCAATATCTTATAGCCTTCCTTACCCGGGAAGAGGAGACGGAACCAACCATGCATTTTTCGGTAACTGGATGTTCTCCCTGGAGTATTCCAAGGGCCTAAGTACACGTCTGATATTGGGTCTTGAATTTGGTTACGGCAAGCTTGAATATAGAGAATACAAGCAAGGCGATTCTCCTTATTCCGATTTCAAGGAAGTAAATGGACCACAGTATACTTATCTGATGCGGATTTACTATTTATTGAATCCGGGGAAAAGACCCGGCTTCTCGCTGTTTTTGGGAGTCGGCGCTATGCGAGCTAAAGAAATAGATAGATGGACTTATGATGCCTATAGTGGGCCCTATATAAGTAATGCAAACGAAGCATGGGTTTTCCTACTCCTTCCCGTCGGTGTAAGCGCTGAATTCGCACACGCAGGAAACACCGGATTCATCCTCGATTTAGGCTATTTGTTTTCTCCGAAAGATCCTGCCCATGACATAAATATAAATCCCTATGGTTTTACTGCTGCTATCAGGGCGAAATTTCATCTTTAACAGGGGAAAGGTACATGAAAAGAATTAGGATTGGTTTGCTGTCCATTATCGCAATGGCCTTAACTGCCGGAATACCTAATAGCGCGATCGCTATGCCATCAGTCGCCGTGATGGATTTCATCCCGAAGGGTGTAACTGATATCGAAGCCAGCGCGCTGACCGACCGCCTTCGTTCGGAATTAGTCCAGATCGGTCAATATAGGGTAGTGGAGAGGGAGATGATGAATGTTATCCTGGCTGAACAAGGATTTCAGTTAACCGGATGTGTATCGGATAAATGTATCGTTGCCGCCGGACAGATTCTTGGCGCTGCATACATGGTTGCCGGAAGTATCAGTAAAATCGGCGAGACTTATTCGGTGAATGCCAGACTTTTGGATGTGGAATCGGGAGAAATCATAAAAACCGCCATTTATGACTATAGAGGGGATATCGATAACCTGCTGAGTTCTGGTATGAAATATGTAGCAGCAAGATTGCTATCGACCCAAAATGACGGGACCGAAGAAGTAATAGACGCCAGGATAGGGCAGGATTCCGCCATGCGAGGCGAGACCCGTTCTCCTTCACGCTGGCCCTACAGAGGAGCTGTCGGAGTATCGATTAGTTCAATTATTGCAGACGCGGAAGGTACATTGAAATCTATAACTATAAACTATACTCGAGGTGTATTTGGCAGGCTATTCATAGAATTGGAAGCTGGCATCGGAGCTGACGATATTTCAGAGACAGGCTCCAGCAATGATTCTCTGTATTTCTATACGACGTTGTATGATACTCATTTCATCGGGCAGTTACGATTAAATTACTTATTGATCAGGAACAATCCATTTGGACTTTCGGTGTTTTCAGGCATCGGTGTTATGGGATGGCAGAAGGTCGGCAGGGAGTATGTCTCTCCCACCAATCATTATTCCAAAAATGACCGTGAAAATCTCTTGGGCGTTTTTCCCATAGTTCCGGTGGGAATTAATGTCAATCTGTATAGTTCTAAACGAACTTCTATTGTAGGTGGTTTCGGCTATCTCATCTCTTTGAAGGAAGCCAGACCAAATCCATGGATAGGCATTCCAAACGAAATATATCCATCTATCTCACCTGACGGACCAATGTTATCTTTACGTATCCTGTATTCACCATAATCCGAATACCATGTCAATGAATAAGAGTAACTTTAAACCTAAGAAACTTGAAAGAAATTGCTTTAATTTAAGCCAGGAGGTCTTGGAATGAAGATAATAAACTTACTTCTGATTTTTTGCTGTATAGTGATTATGCCATCAGCTTATTCTGCTGCCAAGCCCGTCGTCGCTGTCATGGACTTCATTCCCAAAGGCGTAACCGATATCGAAGCCAGCGCGCTGACCGATCGCCTTAGAAACGAGATGGTTCAAAGCTGCAAGTGTGATATTGT
>WJIR01000192.1 GCA_014730175.1 Candidatus Zixiibacteriota bacterium | reverse complement strand
GCTGAACACCGCTAATGCTGAAATCAGCGGGATTTTGACTGAAAAAATCTCGTCTGTGGAAGACACCGGCTTTGTTAAAATTCTTATTGATTTCGAAAATAGGAATACTGATACAAAAACTCTAAGAAAATCGTTTTCAAAGAGCAAATCGCCGATTGAGCTATATAGATATATTAATTACTATTTAAGAACCGAAGCGATCAGGAATTCATCGGGGATTGAAAGTACAGTTGATAGTCTTTCAAATGAAGGACAATTACGGAATTACAAGCCATTCTGGATTGCTTCTTTGGCGTTTGCCGAAGCTAAAAGAGATGGCGTCATCGTTCTGGAAAAACTCCCGGGCGTGGAATTCGTGGGATTCGACTTGCCGGTAACCACAATCAAACCGGTTATGATGCAGGGAGCATCCGGCTTTTCGACTGGTGTAGAAAACGGTTTGCAAGCGATCGGAGCAACTGATGCCTGGGAGATGGGATATAACGGTTACGGCAGCGTGGTATGCAATATAGACACCGGAGTTGATGCCAATCATCCGGCATTGGTCGGGAGTTTCAGAGGAAATCATGGTTATCCTGCAGGACAATGCTGGTTCGATCCTTATACAAATACTACATACCCGGTTGATAGTCGGGGGCATGGGACCCACACCATGGGAATCATGGTCGGCTATGCGGGGAGCGATACTATCGGCGTAGCTCCGGCGGCGCAATGGATAGCTGCTGGCGCAGTTGATCGCGGAGGCGATTTTGATCGGACAATCTCGGATATTATCGCATCGTTCCAATGGGCGGCTGATCCCGATGACAACCCGGAAACATCCGATGATATTCCCGATGTTATCAACAATTCCTGGGGTATTCCCAGGGGAGTGTACCCGGAATGTGATGATACTTTCTGGGAAGTAATCGATAATTGCGAAGCGCTCGGAATAGTTTGTGTATTTGCCGCGGGAAACGAGGGACCCGAGCCGCAGACACTGCGAAGCCCCGCCGACCGCGCCGGTTCACTCACCAGCAGTTTTGCGGTGGGAGCGGTTGATGGAAACACTTCGGAATTCCCGATCACGATTTTCTCCAGCCGCGGACCCTCCGGCTGCGATGGAGTATCGCTCAAACCGCAAGTTGTTGCACCCGGACTGTCGGTACGTTCATCGCATCTCAATAATAGTTATGTCTATTTAAGCGGTACATCCATGGCGGCGCCCCATGTTTCCGGGGCAGCTGCAATTTTGAGGCAGGCAAAACCTGATGCGACGGTTGAGGAAATTAAATTTGCTTTGATGAATTCTGCAACCGATTTAGGCGAAAACGGAGCGGACTATGATTATGGCTATGGAATTATAAATATCCCGGCAGCTATCGATTACCTTCTGAATCCCACCGGAGTCGCAGATGAGATAACTTATAACGATGAGATCCCCGGAAACATCGTTCTTCACGGGAATCACCCCAATCCGTTCAATGCCGGCACCGAGATCAGTTTCGAACTCAAAACCAGCGCCAGTATCAATTTAACTATCTACAATCTTTTGGGAGAGAGAGTGAAAATATTACTAAACGAATATCTGGCAGCGGGTAACCATGAGATTTTTTGGGATGGATCGGACAACCATGGCAATCCCGCATCATCAGGGATATATTTCTATAGGTTAAGTACTCCCCAAGGCAACAAATCTAAGCGAATGACGATCATTAAGTAACTATTACAAATTATTATACCCCGCCATGGAGCCACGACGGGGTATGGGTAGTAGTAGGTAGGGTATGCGTCCCCCTTTATTCGGGAGGAATTTATGCGAATTTATGAAAACAGAGCTTATGAGCATAAGCTCCAAGCTCGTCTCCACAAGCTCGATATCTATAACAATAATTCGTGATTATTCTACCGTTTTAAAGATCAGATTGGGAACATCCCAATCGCTACATCTCTAATTAAATACAAAAAGTCCAAAAATGCAACACCTTTTTTCATTATTTTCGGATTTTCGCTATTAAAATATGTTTTTCTCCTTTAATCGAAACACTTTCTAAAATATCACCTTGACAATCCCAAAATAAACGCTATATTAAACGACACATTTGTGCAGTTATGATTAATAAAAGTAATGAACGACACATAATCATATCCGATCTACGGAAACTCTTAAATGAAAAATGGCCTGATACCACCCTAAATCCGAAAGCGCCTTCGTGCAAAAACAGGCTTAAAATTTCGGTTTTAAATTCGTTTATACCGAATCAGTCGCTGCTTTACGGACAAATTATTGAAATTACAGGGAAATTAGGATCGGGTCGGACATCAATTGTGTGGAAAATTATCCGGGATATTTCTGAAAACGAAAACATAGTATATATTGATACTACGGAATTATTCTTTCCTCCGGCGATAATGAATATCGGTGTCAATTATGAGAATTTCTTCTTCGCACAATCGGAGGATTTATCCCGGGCGGTTCTCAATACCGAACTGATTCTAAGAAAAAGAATTGCAAAAGCGGTCGTGATTGACACCATGGATGAATGCAAGATGATTGCTCCCGCATTGCTTCATCGTATGAGATTGCAGGCTATCAACTCCAATGGTATGGTGATATTTCTTACAGGATTGAATTCCAGTATCTTACCCTCAAGTACAGTAGGGTTAAAACTCCGCATTGAAAAGAAAAACGAAGTAAAACAGCGGCTTATAGTTGTAAAAAGCAGATTATGTCGAGAAGGAATGGAAGCGGAGTTGAATAATGGATAACTTGCGCCTTGCTTGCATTCTGATACCCAATTTCCCTATGGAAGTGCTCTTGAAGGGAAAAAAGCTACATAAGATTCCGGCAGGGATAGTTGAGGAAAAAAATGATATTTCGAGATTGGAATTCGTGAATAATCTTGCTGCGAAATTCGGCATATTAGTTGGTATGAGTGTTGCACAGGCTAAAATGATTTTTCCCGAATTAAGAATCGAAAGCAGGGATTTGGGATTGGAAAAGGAAGAATCCGAAACGATATATAATTCGCTTGTTGGTTATTCTCCGAGGATAGAAGTAGAACAACCGGGGATTTATTTTGCGGATATACACGGATTAAAGGGGCTTTTCGGCGATGAGCAGGAATTGGCATCGAAAATTTCCGAAACTATAAGATCGTTAAGTTATCCTGTCAGAATCGGAATTGCCAATGACAAAACGGTGGCGCGGATAGCGGCGGCATCAACTACTGATTATACCATTAACGCAGTCAGGGATAATGAATCCGGGAATTTTGTTGGAAATCTTCCCATAAATTATCTCAAACTCCCGGGGCATGTTCTGGAAACGGTAAAGGATTTAGGACTGTATTCACTGGATCAAATCAGAAATTTCAACCAGAATGAACTAACTACTCGTTTCGGTCGCGAGGGATTGATTCCCTACAAACTTGCCAAGGGTGATAAAAGCGAGTATTTTAATTATTCTCTGTATTCGGATAAACTTTCCCAACGAATCTGTTTCGATAATCCGCTCTACGATACAGAATCGGTACTTTTCTTCATTGAGGAGTTGTTAAAGCAGTTGATTGATCAAATCATAAAGAAGGGGCATGATTTTCGAACGCTGGAAACAACCCTTGTGCTTGAGGATAGGATTCGCAGGGAAATTAAAACAGTTGTTGATAGATCGACAATTCAAAAGTCAAAGTTTATCAGGCAGTTAAGGATGGATTTCGAGCGGGAGAGATTACAATCCGGCGTTAAAGAGATAATCACTTCCATACCGGAACTAAGGAAATCATCACCCGATCAACTGGAGTTAAACACCGGATATCAAAACAAACAGGCACAGTTGGATGATGAGATAAAACTATTCTCGTTTGAATTTAAACAGGACAATATTCCGGAAAAGGAATTCGAGATTATCCCGATTAAGGTATCGCCGAACAGCCGAAATAACAAAATCGACCATCAGAACCATTATTATACATCATTTCCGGTAGCGGGATTAAGGCTGTTTAAGTCCCCCAAAAAACTAAAGGTAATTGGAGAAAATGAAACAATAAGGAATATCCAATTCGAGAATAAAAATGAGGAAATTCGAGAACAACAGGGACCCTGGGAGGTTTCAAGTCAATGGTGGAGCGAGGATTATAACCGTCATTATTACGAAGTCCAGACCTCGGAGTCCGTATGGTATTTGATATATAATAACAGGGATTCAGATGAATGGTTTTTGCAGGGGTTGTTTGATTAGTGAGTTTTACAGGTTTCGATAAACAAAATAAAGCCGAAGGTTTGTACTTCGGTCGGATTGATGAACAATAAACTTAGCCCGTATTATTCATAAATTTAGTCACCGATAGCGGAAGCCTTGCGCTTCCGGCGTTTCTTGGGAATCTTCAATTACAGCCTGTAAATATTCTAATTCACTTGAGTTACCGAAAGACAAGCACGCCAGAGGCGCGTAAACCTTCGGCTACGAATTAATGTTTTATGATTATCCGGGTCAGATATCAGGTTGTTTCAGGTACGGCGGCCTGACGCCACTTTTTAAAAATGAACTACGTTGAATTACATTGCCATTCCAATTTCTCGTTTCTCGATGGCGCCAGTCACCCGGAAGATTTGATCGAAAGAGCCTCGGAGTTGGGGTATTCCCATCTGGCGCTGACCGACCATAACGGGTTGTATGGAATAGTCCGTTTCGACCAGGCGGCAAAGCTGAATAACATAAAAGCTGTTTTCGGCGCGGAAATTACTTTGGAGACCGGTAATCATCTTGTGCTACTGGTAAAAAATGAAAATGGGTACAAAAATCTCAGTAAGCTTATATCCATTACGCAGTTAGAGAATAAGAAAGGGAATGCCAGATGCAGGAAGGATGGTCTAATGAATCATAGCGATGGTCTTATTGCCCTATCCGGTTGTATTGATGGGGAGATTCCGGAGGCAGTTTTAAACGACGATCTCAAAAGGGCAGAGTGTTTAGTAAGCGAATACCGGGAGGTTTTCGGTCAAGATAATTTCTATCTTGAAATTCAGCATCATAACCTTCCGGTACACGAGTTTCTTTGCGGAGAATTAAGCAAACTCGGCAAAAAGCTAAAAATCACGTT
>WJIR01000191.1 GCA_014730175.1 Candidatus Zixiibacteriota bacterium | reverse complement strand
GTCTTCTTCATGTCCTATCCAGATGTTGAAATTATGATTAATCCATGATCCCGGGTGGAGTTTCTTTATGTTACGAGGCTTCTTGGCGTTCCGAATGTATTCGGCTACTGTTGTAGTTTCAATCTCGGGATGGTCTGATATTTTTCGATAAAGCTGACGTAAGAAATCATGCCCGTCATTAACATAATATTCCCAGGCGTTTTCACCATCGAGTATCACCGGAGCAAGACGCCCTTTGGAACCGATCCTGTCGAGATGAGCCTTTATACCCATCAACTTGTCTATAAAATCATCAGCGGCATCCTCGGGGTTCCAGTTGGCATACACAAAACCGAGACGGTCGGATAACACATGATCCCGGAAAATAACCGAAAGTTCGTAATCATCCTGGGATACCTTATACGGATAGTAAAGATCACCCGAGGTTGATACATTATTGTTATCGTTTCTGTCCGGGGATTTCCCTAAACTAAGCGCCAGCACTTCTTCATCGGTAGCTATCCATTTAATACCACTTTTGGCGATTATCGGGATTATGGCTTGAGATACCGATCCTTCTGATGGCCACATTCCAAGCGGTTTTTGGCCGAAACGTTTTTCGTAGAATTCGATCGCCGCCTGTACTTGCGTTTCAGCATCCTCGGGATGGCTGAATCGCTGTTTGGGTAGTTTAATTCCGGGATCAGATTCTTTGGCTATGTCGCTATCACAGAGCAGGGGTAAAATGGGATGATAAAAGGGGGTGACGGATACTTCGACCTGCCCTCGCTGCTGCAACTCTTTGTATTTCGGGATGATATCTGCCAGGATTTCTATTTGCCTATCCAGTAATTTCTGTTTCTCATCCTCGGTATATCTCTCCTCCTTTTTTATCAATCCTGCAAGGAACGGTTCCTTTTTGAATATCGGATCGAACCAGGTAAGGTTGGACCAGACCTGCAAATCCAAAAAATCCTGATCGGAGAACGCTGTTATCCCGGAAGGCATTTTCTCGTGAAGCTTGCGATATCGGGTGTAAGGTTGAATCAAGGTAGGAAAATGCGCCGAGAAAAACTGCTTAAGAATCTTGTTTTTCTCGGTATCCTTGAGTTCGTGTGGGGCCTTGCGGCTCAGTTCGAGATGACTGTCTGACGCATTGCCCGAAACATATTCCTCGATTTGCTCGATTAAAGAAGGAACCAGATTAAATGTCTGTTTGATATCGGGAAATTCATCGAGAATCGCCACCATATCATAGTAATCTTTTATGCCATGGAGCCTTACCCAGGGCATTTGGAAATGCAAATCCTTGAGATTACGGTAATACGGTTGATGCATGTGCCAGAGGAAGGCTACATGAAGCTTCTCACTTTTCGATGACAGAGCACCCCTTCCTTTCGGAAACTAAAGTTGTTTGACTTTGATTTTCGCTATCTCCAGTTCAGCCCTGGTGGTGTAGGTTGTGAATGGATATTCCTCCTGAACTTGTTCGTACAAGGAAAGAGCCTGGTCGTATTGTCCCGCTTCGGCATAGCAACTGGCGGCATCCATCAGTAGATATGCTTTGGTTTCGCGGGAAGGATCGGTATCGAGCGCTCTTTCATAAAGTTCGGCAGCTTCGGCATATTCACCGAGGTTGCGATGCGCGGTAGCAGCGCCCACCAATGCCGCTCGCCAGAGAAGGTATGGTTTTTCCTTATCGAATTTATCGAGATATTCCGTGAAAATCTCTTTGGCTTCATCGTAATTGGATTGGCTATTGTAGATCGTTCCGAGATGAATATATGCTTTTCTGCCGGCAAGGGTGGAACCGTACTGCTCCATGGTTAACTTGTAGTCCTCAATTGCCTGGTCTACATTTCCTATTAAGAAATCAACATCGCCCTGACCGAGATGAACAAGAGCTTCTTCCTTTTTCTCCGCCTCGGAGATTGAGAAAAAGTACAGTATGATTCCGACGGCAACGATAACAATGGCGCCAATTATAAATGGTTGTTTGTTTCGTTGGACATAATTGGCAGCCTTGAAAGCGGTCGAAACCAATTTATCTTGTTTCATTTCTTTTTTTGTGATTCTTCTCTGAGCGTTCATTAATTGATATCAACTCCCATTGTTTATCTGATATGAGATGTTATAGAAAACGAGGCGAAACACCGGTTCCGCCTCGAATATATATCGGAAAAAATATACATGCCTAAAATGTCATGCTTAAAGTAATAAATAGTCTGCTGGGATTTTCCTCGATTGTCTCCTGGTTTTCAGTTATGACATTACCCCACTCAATAGTTCCATCATCATCGATATCTTCTATTTCCGCAAATATCGAAGTTATTTCCTGTTCGGCAGATCCGAATTCATAAGCGAAATCAAGCCAGAAGTTTTTGTATTTCAAACCGGTTCCAAGGGATACGATGTAACCTACCACCTGGTCATAAGTTTCGGAATTACCGACTTCAGTATCGGTACCGAGTGGGATCGAGTATTGGCGTTCTCCGGTTTCTGTTGTTTCTATACCATAGATAAGTTGCTTGTCGCTATAAACTTTGGGATCATTTCGATAACCTGCTCGCAACGGAACTCCGAATCTGCTAATATTTAGCATGTATTCCGCGCCGATGCGATATTGATTAATATCTTCCCAATAAGGGTTAACCTCTACGTTGGGATCAGTCGGATCATAAGGTTCGAAGAATGTGTACGAGGCGTCAACAAAAATAGGATGCATTGACCACCTGGTTTCGGAAAATTGATGCATTGAATAATCAGCGGAAACGGTGAGATTATTGGCGGTATAAGCCGCGCCAACTCCAATGCCTATCGGAAAATCAATTTCCAGATCCGAGTTCACGTAAGTGCCTTGCTCTCCGTAATGTGGTACTACAATCGCTTGCTTAAGCGTACTCTCCTGAGTGAGTGTGTACGGGGTATTAAGGACTGCTCCAAGGCTTAAAGCACCGAATCTTCCCTGCAGACCGATATCGAAGTTAACACCCGAATACGATGCTTTATTTTCCACATGATAAGGGCTTCGCGTGGTATCGGAACCGATTACCTCGTAAGCCCCGGGGTATGTTTGAAGATAATCCTCGGTAAATCCGCGAATGTAGATGTTTCCGTTAACTCCCAATGCGATATTAGGGATAACCTGGGTAGCAGCAGTCAGCTTGATTACTTCCAGACCGAATTTCATATAATATTCAGACTGATAGTCGTCGTCGTTAATATCATATTCCTTGCTGAAATCTGCCATGCGGTAATAATTTATCCCGATGGCGAAATCCCTATGGTAAAACCGTACGGGCGAAATATAACCGAAGTTATTGAAGATGCCGTCATTGGTTTCGTATTGGTAATCGCGCGGATTTCCGTTAGTGGCTGTCCCCGAATAATCCATGGTTGTTGTGTTGGTTAAGAACTCCAGTGTTGCTTGTCCCTCCGGCATATAGGCAGCGCCGGCAGGATTCCAGGTAGCGCCAGCGACATCGTCAGAAAGCGCAAGATAAGCATTACCCATTCCCCTGGCTCGAGTTGAGGCACCTTGCGGGGTGAAGTTAACACCACTTTCATCGAAAAATTGGCTGCCCCACCACCATTGAGCCGATACAACAGAGGGTAATAACAATAAGAACATGACTACAGCTAAAATCCGTGAAAGTCTCATCACAGCATATCTCCTTTATCTTTGAAGAACAACTTTTTTCCTAAACTTCCAATCACTAATTGATTAATTAGCACCGTTTACAGTACGACAAAAAATTAATGTATAATCAACGAATTTGTTTGGCAAGTTTTATTTTCAAAAATCATTAAAATTAGGTTTAACTTATATTATCGTGAATTTCAACAACTTTCTCCGCAGCGTCCTCTAAGGATACTTTGGAGACCTCACCGGTAGCCCTGAGCTTTACCTCCGCTATTCCTTCCTTAATTCCCCTCTCCCCTATCACGACTCTGACAGGAATCCCGATTAAATCAGCATCCTTGAACTTCACACCGGCGCGTTCGTCTCTATCATCGATCAGCACGGTTTTACCGTCTTTCTGAAGACGGTTATACAAATCAAAGGCGATTCTCTTTTGGTTTTCATCACTGGAATTCGTATAGATTATCTCAATATCATAAGGGGCTATCGGTTTAGGCCAGATAATGCCGTTTTCGTCATGGTATCTTTCCACCGCTGCCTGAGCTGTTCTGGTGATACCGATACCGTAGGAGCCCATAATGATCGGCTTTTCCTGGTTATCTTCATCGATAAACTTGGCGCCGATGCTTGATGAGTATTTCGTTCCTAATTTAAAAGTATTGCCAACTTCGATACCGCGGTGAGAATGAAGAGTTCCGTTTTCGCATCGCGGGCATTTTTCCCCCACTTCCGCCATTTTTAAATCAGTTGTTTGCTCAAACTTGAAATCCCTGGGATGATTCACATTAATGAAATGATGATCATCTTTGTTAGCGCCTACCACGAAATTATTCATTACGCTAACTTCATTATCGACTACGAAATTCACCCCCGAAAGACCGTGCGGGCCGGCGAAGCCGACATCGGCTCCCGTAAGTCTCTTCACAGTATCGGCATCAGCCATCTCAAGCTGGTTACATGCGAGATTGTTTTTGAGCTTGACCTCATTTATGGTGCGATCGCCTCGTATCAAAGCGGCGACCGGTTCGCCGTCTGCCAGATAAAGCAATGTTTTAACCAGCTTGGTTGCGGGAACCTTTAGAAATGCGGTAACTTCCTCTACCGTTTTCATATTGGGGGTGTGAACAAGTTCCAATTCTTGTGGAGAAGCCGAAGAATCTGTCTTAAGATTCCCTCTGAATGAAGCTTTCTCATCAGTGGCGGCATAGTCACATTCGTCGCAGTAATAAATTATGCCCTCGCCCCCTTCGGTGTCCACGATAACCATAAATTCATGCGCGCCGGTGCCGCCCATAGCGCCGGTATCGCCTTCGACTTTGCGAATATCGAATCCGCATCTTTCAAACACTTTGAAATATGCGTCGACCATAATCTTATAGCTCTCATCGAGGCCAGCTTCGTCAACATCGAAAGAATATGCGTCCTTCATGATAAACTCGCGCCCGCGCATAAGCCCGAACCGTGGACGAATCTCATCACGAAATTTAACCTGAATCTGGTATAGATTCTTAGGGAGTTGACGATATGATTTCAACTCACCCGCCACCAAATCGGTGACAACTTCTTCGTGCGTACCTCCAAGGCAAAGGTCTCGCATGTGCCGATCTTTCAGGCGCATTTGTTCCTTGCCCACGACATCCCAGCGCCCCGAAGCGATCCATAGTTCCGAAGGGTGTAAAACCGGCATGGTAATTTCAAGGGCTCCGGCGTTATCCATCTCCTCACGCACGATCTGAGTGATCTTAAGCAAGACCCTCTGCATAAGGGGAAGGTAATTGTAGATACCCGCGGTAACTTTGCGGATGAAACCCGCCCTCATCAGGAGCTTATGCGATATCAATTCCGCCTCGGCGGGATCCTCTCTCAATGTCGGTATATATGATTTTGTCCATTGCATATTCTATGACCATACTTTTAAGTTAAATACCCCCGACAGGGATCGAACCTGTGGCCTGCGGATTAGGAATCCGCCGCTCTATCCTACTGAGCTACGGGGGCGAACTCTGCTTATTCAGAGGTATATTCGGTTAACGAAAAAACATCATATCCTTTAAGCTTATCCCGCCCTTTGAGGAAGGACAGCTCGACGACGAATGCGAATGAGTCAACTTCGGCGCCAAGGGATTCAATCAGCTTGGCGGCGGCGGCAGCCGTCCCGCCGGTAGCTAAAAGATCATCGACTATAACTACCCTATCGCCTTTTTTGAGCGCATCCTTATGTATCTCGATCGAATCAGTGCCGTATTCCAGTTCATAACTCTGACTAACAACCTCAGCCGGCAATTTTCCCGGTTTTCTTATCAGCACAAAAGGCAAGCCAAGCATAGACGCCAACGGCGCGCCGAAAATAAAACCGCGGGATTCGATTCCGACAACGGCGGTTATATCGCGACCGCTGTATCTCTGCATCAACTGGTCAAGCGCAAATTTGAAAGCCTCGCGATGTTGAAGCAGTGTGGTGATATCTCGGAAAACGATTCCGGGCTTTGGGAAATCGGGAATATCTCTTATCGCTTTTTTTAAGTCCATACATAACTCAGATTATCTCATCAGAGAATATAAAATATTACCGATAATCGTTCAGATAGCAAGCGAATTAATAATATTTAACGCCGAAATTTAAGAATTCGCCCGTGCATTCCCCGTCTGTAACCTCGATACCGGAGATTGAAGCATGTGGCGGTCCGGTTCGTAATTCCTTGATGCAATCGTTTACCATACCCTCTTCACCCTCAAGCACGACCTCAACATTTCCGTCCGGCAGATTCATCACATAACCTGAGACTTCGTGTTTCATAGCGGACCTGGTGGCGAACCATCTATACCCCACGCCCTGAACATCCCCCTTTATTATTAGCTTCTTTCGAATTTGACTACTCATTCTTCTCTTTCGCTTTCTTGATTACTAATTCCACGGCTTTCTCGGGACTATCTGTGATCAACTCCATTCCCGGTATATCCCAACTCTTTAGGGAAACAACCGGCACCCCGGCTCTGAGACACAAAGCTATCTCGGAAAGCGTGCCATAACTGCCGGATATAGCTATTGCTGCATCTACTGACCTAATAATAATCATGTTCCTGCCCTCGCCCAGACCGGTGAGGATACGATAGGTAAGATATGGATTTCCCTCTTCGGGATCATTTCCGGGAAGTATTCCAATGGTGGTTCCTCCGGCATCACGAGAGCCTCTGCATGCCGCCTCCATCACTCCGCCTTTGCCGCCGCAGACCAGGATCGCTGAGCTGTTTGCAATTAAACTGCCAGTGGTTTCGGCGATTTCCGCAATACTCTCATCACAGGAATGAGCGCCTAATATTCCGATGTAAATATCCTGGTTCATATTCTTCCTACTGAGAGGTTACGACGAGGTTTGAGCCCTGTACATTGCTTCCCCCTCATCGTTCCACCATTTTCGCCATGCATCAAAATCCAGCTCGAAATCCCTTCCGGTAATCGCCGTCAGCGCATAAGCAGACTCGCTGCGGGTTACCCGGTCGTAAGTTGGCGATAAATTATCCAATAGAACCGGCACGGCCTGGATAGCCCGGGGACCTATAGCGGCAATCGACCGGGTCGCACCCCAGCATGTTTTCAGATCCCTGCTTTTCAAATCCTTGGTTAGCTTGGCGATAGCAATATCCAAATCAAACGGTTGTTTGCATCTCGGACACTTTTCTATCACCGTTACGTTCCGATAACCACATTTAGAGCAGCAGTAGATATCTCTGCGAGATAATAACTCATCTAATATAACAAGAGCGGATACGAAATATAGGATTATCCCGAGAGCGACAATCAGTTCAGGAGGTTTATCGCAGCCTATTAATTGACATAGCAAAGAACCTTCCCGAAGCTGAGTAAAAACAAACAGATTCACAATAATGAAAAGCAGGAATAGGATATAGGGGCGTTTCCACTGGGAAAATGGTAATAATACCGGATAATCTACTTGTTCAGAAATACCCATAAACCACAGAATTTTGCTTTGATACGTGAATTCATTTTGCTACCCAATAGAAATTTAATCGGGGCGAGAGGATTTGAACCTCCGACTTCACGGACCCGAACCGTGCGCGCTACCAGACTGCGCTACGCCCCGAATTGAGCAATTGATTTTATAAAATAAGTACTATCTTGTCAATGTTTTTTTATCTATTTCCTCAGTAGATCGCTTATATTGTGCGATGAGTATCATTTATAATACCAATATTCCATTGCTCTTTTTTAAGGGATCAAGGATTATTTTCAAGGTTCTAAAACTAAGAATCGGTCATTTTCTCCAATTATTCATTAAACCATCTCACTTAATCTCTGTCTAATGAGTAAACCGAACACAAACCCATAATCCTAAATTAGCAGGAGGTTGTTAATGAAGTTGTCAAAAGGATCGTTAATTGTTGTCTTGTCTTTTATGTGTCTATTTTCACTGGCAGAGTCGCAGGATGCGAAAGCCGGTTATGTATGGGGCAGCGTTCAAAATGTTGACGGGGAACCGATACCTGAAGCCCGGGTAGTCGCTTTTACCCCGGAGGATTTCCGTCCGGTAGACCATGTGTTCACCAATCAGCATGGCGAATTCGAGATGGAACTGCCGCCGGAAAGATTTAAGTTCCGAGCGGACGCCGAGGGATTCGAACAGCAGTGGTTCGATCACAAAACAAACTATGAAGAAGCCGACGTGGTGGAAATTCCGGAGAACGGCGGCGCGGAAATCGGCTTTTTGCTGACTGCGGGAAATCCACCCGAGACAGGCGGCATTGCAGGTTTCGTGCATGGGGAAGAACCGCCGCTCAGGGATGAATTCCCGATTTCCGGAGCGGTTGTTGGCGTTTTTCATCCGAATCATCACCATCCGTTCCGGATAGTTGAATCCAGGGAAAACGGGAGTTATATCTTCGACGAACTTCCGGTTGGTGAGTATCTGGTTATGGCGAGAGCGGAAGGTTTCTATCCGCAGTGGTTCCCGATGGTCCCTCACAGGGAGCAAGCCGAACCGGTGCCGGTGTTCGCCGATGAAATTACTGACGATATCAATTTCCTTCTGGAACGCCATCAGGGCGGCGAACCGGGTATCGTTTCCGGAGTAGTCCGGTCTGCCGGCGGCGGAGAGCGTCCGCTTCCCGGAGCTGTTGTCTTAGCATTTTTCCCGCATTCCGATGAACCGGTAGCGGAAACCCGTTCGGGCGAAGGAGGTCATTATCGATTTGAAGAACTGGACGCCGGTGAATATCAATTTCTATCATTCGCTGAAGGGCATGAGCATCAGTGGTTTGACCATGTTCCGGAGCGAGAGCAAGCAGAGATTATTCCGGTGCATCCCGAGCATCCGGTAACCGATATTAATTTCGATCTGCCTCGGATGGAGCAACCGGAAACCGGATTTGTCGGTATGGTTTTTGAGCAGAGAGACGAACCGCGGCCTATTCCACACGCTATGGTGGAGGCTTTTGAACCGGATAATCCGCACCCGATCGCTCACGCAATGACCAATGAGCATGGGGAATTCTTTGTTCATGTTACTCCCGGAGAATATATCGCGGTAGCTCGTGCTCCCCATTTCGCACCGGAATGGTATGAAGAAGAGCCGGTGCGCGAAGAAGCGGATGTTTTCGTCGTTGAAGGCGAAGAACCTACTGAGCATATCGATTTCACCCTGGAACATCAGGAACCGCCATCCGGCTTGATTTTTGGCGCTACTTTTAATGAAGTAAACGGGGAACCATTGCCGGAGGTACGTGTTACCGCCAGGATGATCGAGCCGGAGCATTTTCAGGCGCATGCATTCAGCAATCACGAAGGTCATTACGAAATCATGGGGCTGCCGCCGGGATTATACACTGTCTTCGGAGAGAGGCCGGGATTCTATCCCACATTATTCCCTGATACTATTCTGGTGGAAGAAGGCGAAGTTGGTCCGATTGACCTGATGCTGGAACCGATTGTCACCGGATATCTCTCGGGACATGTCTATAATGCAGAAGATAACAGCCCGATATGGCACGGGCGAGTTATGGCGATAAATACCGAGGATCCGCATATACATCAGGTAACGGAAACCCACCGGGATGGTTACTACATCTTCGATGCCCTCCCTGAGGGATATTACCATGTAAGAACTGAAGCCCACGGCTTCCTGCCCCAATCCTATCCGGACAGCGTAGGAGTTTTCGCGGATACCCCCGCTGAGGGGACCGATTTCTACCTCACACCGGTTGAAATGGGAAGTATCGCCGGTTTCGTGTTCGATGCGGAGACAAACGAGCCAATTCAGGATGCCACCGTCCGAGCGCGTCATATCGGTCATCATCCGTATGAAGAACATACTCGTTCCAGGGAAGACGGTTCTTATATTTTCGAAGAGCTGCTTCCGGGATACTACAAACTGGCGGCTGTTGCGCATGGTTATCATCCATTGGTCCTGGACGACTCCATATTTCTTGAGAACGGCGGATCACTGGAGGATATAAACTTCGGACTCATACCGAGAGAAGAAGGAGATGGAATCATAGCCGGTAGAGTCGTAGATGAAGAAGATGGCGCTGCACTATTTTCCAGAGTAATCGCCTTCGGATCGAGGGAAGATGATCCCAGACCGATTATCCGTGTATTTACTTTCACCAATGATGATGGATATTACAGCTTTGAAAGGCTGCCGTCAGATCTGGTTTATCGGGTTCGCGCGGACGCTCGTATGTATATCGGTGAATTCTATGACAACGCACAGAACTGGCAGGATGCTGAACTTATAACGCCCGATGCCGAGAGTATCGATTTTGAACTCACCCGCAGGGAGCCCGGTTACTTCGCTATTCGAGGCAACGTTAAAAAAGGAGGCGAATTTGTTCCCGGCGCGGTTCTGTACGCTACCGATGAAGACGGCAATGTCTTTGTAACCGCTTCGGATATCGAAGGCTATTACAGCTTCTATGATATGAATCCCGGTCAGTATGAATTAACCGCCATTGATTTTGAAGAGCAAGCCGGATATCCGGGTGGAGTTGAGCTCACGTTCACCGATTACGATAATGCCGACATAGACCTCGCTGCCACGGGTATTGATGACAACGCAACGATATTACCGGAAAAAACCGCATTGGTCGGCAATTATCCCAATCCGTTCAATCCGCAGACCACTATCACGTTTGATCTTTCCGCTAACAGCCAGGTTAATATCGATGTTTACAATATCAAGGGGCAGCTTGTGAAGAAGTTGGTTGATCAGCAATACACTGCCGGAAGGCATAGCGTTGTTTGGGATGGAGAAGACCAGAACGGTAATCCCGTATCCGCGGGGATTTATTTCTACAATTTCCGGGGCGATGGCAAGACCTCGGTTGGTAAGATGACGCTAATCAAATAAGGCATCACTCTTCTATACAAAGAACGCCGGGAGCAATTCCGGCGTCCTTTAGGATGTTGCGCCAGGTCGCCTGACCTGGCGCAAGTTGTCATACGAGATATGCATCCAAGTATACCTCGTTTATTTGACATTCGGAGGGAGGACGCCCGGCGACTGCGGGAATCCGCGACGGTGGCATGCTTAGGCTACCGCAGTCGGGATAAGCATGTTGTTTGTCACAGAATGATGCAGGACGGGTTAAAACCCGTCGTTATTAAAAATAGTGATCCTCCCCACCTTAAAATGCGGGGTCTCAAAAATTCATCCAAGCTTGTCATTTTTGTCAACAGCCTCATCCAAGGACAAGCCTTCGGCTGCGAAATAATGTTTCTTATAAATTATCCGAGTTAGGTGCAGTCAGGCTATTCCGTTACCCTTTCCTGAAATATGTCTTCACGGTTGTGTCATCCATTTTTCGAATCCAAACTTCAATATCCCTTTGGCGCGCGATATCAATCAACGGCGCCGGACTGAATGGAGTAATCAACTCGAAAATCCCTCCCGATTCAAGTTCGTTAAGCTCCTTAAGAACGCGCGCCATCGGTTGCTCGCCGTTCTCAATTACCGGCCGAGCATCCCAGCTTTTGGCAATCTCTGACTCCTTTAACCACTCAGGCTCGTTGCCTTTAGTATCCTCGGACTCGGTTACATGCATCTCATCGAATCCGGCTTCCTTTCGCAGTTTGTTTATCAGCTCTCCTAAGGGTATATTTCCGATCTGAGCAACCTGTCTTAAGTTCGCCACTTTAGCCACGGTCTTTCTTAACACCGGATTTTTCAATTTGGAAAATGCCGGGGACATCTCCAGAAGTGTGTCTTCGAGTTCAGGATATGCATTCAGAATTGCGCCTACCTTACTTTCGGGCGTTATATCAACATTTTTGTTCGTCATATCATTCATCCTTGTCGGAATATGTAAGCAATCTCTGTTCACCCTCCAGCTTTCGTTTCTCGGTCAGATCCTGACTTACTTCCAGAACACCGAGGTAATCTTTGTTCTTATCTTTTAAAGCGTAGTATTCAATATGAATGAACCTCCCCTTCATGTTAATCCAGAATGCGCAATGCTCTTCTTTACCGGACTTGAAATCATCGAGGATCTGCTCGACAATATGAACACTGGATGGAGGATGACAGTACTGGACCCTGCGTCCCAGTATCGCCCTGCTGCGGGAGAATATTCTTTCTTTACCCTGGGTGAAATACCTGACAT
Organism: Candidatus Zixiibacteriota bacterium; assembly: GCA_014730175.1. Lineage (GTDB taxonomy): Bacteria > Zixibacteria > MSB-5A5 > UM-FILTER-46-8 > UM-FILTER-46-8 > WJIR01. The sequence continues at coordinate 2,547 of WJIR01000191.1, read as the reverse complement.
TATCATCTTTGTCCACGAAAGTTAGATCAAATGGTATCGTGTTTAGTATCGCATTGAGCTCATCCGGAGTCATACTGCCACTCGGTAGTTGTATTCTTTGTTCCTGCTGGGTTACCTTAGGTTCCTCGTGCGCATCTACGGTTTTCCATTCGTCTTTGGGATCATAAAGACAGAAACCTAACTCCGGGCTTTGACGATAAATTTCGTACCATTCGGATTCCTGCAAAGTATCCAGACACATCGGGAAGAGTATGTTTTCTTCTTTATATATCATCTCATCTATGGAATCGCTCGCCGGCTTCAAAACCAGGTCGATCACCGACGATGCTTCCCCCGCCGTAATTTTCTCAGCCTGGGTCAGAGTTTCCTGCGCCGCTTTAAGTTTCTCACGGGTCTCATCATGCTTGCCCCACATAACTGTCGGAGGACCCGTTATTTCGTGCTTCTCCAGAAACGGGAAAAGCAGGTTTTCTTTGCGCAAATAGTGCTTCTCGACATCCATTAGATTGTTGAACCTTATCCTTATCTGCTCCCAGGTTTCGGTGACATCCGAGTTGATGTCAGCTTGTTTTATCTCTTCATAATATTTGTTAAGTGCATCAAGCTCAAAACCCAAAGCCCTGTTTTCCTGTTTGAAAGTGTGCACCGGATGACCTGCAGGAACTCGCTGAGGTTCTTCATCGGTAATTGCCCCTTTTAGCACCGCAGTATGGATATCACATAATTTCAGGATTTCCTCCTGTGGTAATCCCTCTTTAATCAGCTCTTGTTCAACTTGCACCACATGATCATAAGGTACTTCACCGAGTAGTCTTGCCAATTGCTTTTTAACCGTATCGGGCGCAATTCCTTCGTGAAGTTGTTTGATCATGTGCTTCAGCAACTCGTTTCTCTTCTCCGCATTATTTATTAATTCACTCATATAATTCTCCTGATTAAAACCTGGTTATTAACTTGCTTTGTGGAGCTTTCTTAAGCTATTATAATAAAGAAACCTGACCAATTTAAATTGATTTAAGTCAACTACAGGGAACAAACTTTCAACTCCGATAGGTTTTCATATTGACTAACCTAAATTCCGGGGAGAATCGATATGAGTCAGGATAATGTGAGACGGGAGATAGAGGAACTTCAGGATGAGATCCTCGCAAAGAAAAAGCGCCTCGCGCAACTAAAGCGCAATGCTTTGAATGAAGAAGTGGAGGATTACCTGTTTAAGGACTGGTATGGAAACAGTTTGAAGCTGTCAGAGTTATTTGGTGACAAGAAGGATCTGATTCTAATTCATAATATGGGCAAGGGCTGTCGGTATTGCACTCTCTGGGCCGATGGATTCAATGGGATATATCCTCACCTGCAGAGTCGCGCCGCGTTCGTACTGTCCTCTCCGGACGATCCCGAACTGCAACAGGAATTCGCAAACGGACGTGGGTGGAAATTCAAAATCGTTTCGTGCAGGGATACCAGTTTCGCCAGAGATATGGGATTTCAAGATGAAAACGGCCATTACTTACCGGGTTATTCCGTATTCTCCAAAACCGAAGAAGGCAGGTTAATTCGACATTCCATGGATTGGTTCGGTCCCGGCGATGATTATTGTAGCGTATGGCACTTCTTCGACCTGCTTAAAGATGGAGTTAACGATTGGGAACCGCAGTATTGCTATTAGCATATTTTGAATCGACCGACAATATATAGCTTACCCCTCAAACTTCTTAAATATCAACACCGCATTATGACCCCCGAAACCGAGCGAGTCCGACAGCGCATAGTTAATAGTCCTCTCCGTCACTTTATTGAAGGAGTAATCCAGATCGCATTCAGGATCGGGAGTATCGAAATTGATGGTCGGATGGATCAGATTGTCTTGCACCGATAACGCTGTTACTACCCCTTCTGCTCCACCGGCTCCGCCGATTAAATGCCCGATCATCGATTTGGTGGCATTAATCGTTAGCTTATAGGCATGGTCACCGAATACGGTTTTGATCCCCTTGGTTTCGGCGGAATCGCCCAAAGGTGTTGCGGTACCATGGCTGTTGATGTAGTCAATTTTATCCGGGGAGATTCCCGCATCCTTTAACGCCGCATTCATCGCCAACGCCGCGCCTTTTCCTTCCGGATGAGGCGCTAACATGTGATATGCATCCAGGGAACGCCCTGCGCCAACTATCTCAGCATATATTTTTGCTCCTCTCCTCTTCGCTCGTTCCAGTTCCTCCACTATCAGCAGGCCCGCTCCCTCGCCGATAACGAATCCGTCGCGATTTTTATCGAAAGGTTTACAGGCATGTTCGGGATCATCGTTGTTGGTGGTCATAGCGCGAACCTTGCAGAAACCCGAGAATGCATACGGAAGCGTGGTCATCTCCGCGCCGCCCGCAACAAAAACGTCAGCCTCTCCCCTCTGGATCGAGCGATATGCCTCTTCGATGGCATGGGTTCCACCGGCGCACGCTGAAGTAGTGCAAAGATTAGGTCCCATAAAACCGTATTTCAATCCCACGAATCCAGCCGCCATGTTGGTGACCATCATCGGCATAAGGT
>WJIR01000190.1 GCA_014730175.1 Candidatus Zixiibacteriota bacterium | reverse complement strand
ACATGTCGTCGATATCTGCGGGGTGCGGTTGGTTACCGTAACTGTCGCGGGAAGCCCATCCCCGTTTTCAGCATCGGTCACCCGACCGGTTATCGCTCCCCATCCCTCAAGCATACTCTGCGCTACCAATACCGCTTCGTAAACGTCAATCATTCCGTAGCCATAACTGTTATCGTTGCCCGTAGAGCCAAGATCATAAGCTGTATCCATGAGGATCTGCTTGATCATCTCAGGGGTAAGATTGGGATTCGCCTGTTTGACAAGGGCTACTGCTCCTGCGACATGAGGACATGCCATAGATGTTCCGCTGGATGTGCTGTAGCTACCGCCCGGATAGCATGAACGGACGCTTACTCCGGGAGCGCTGACTTCCGGTTTAATTTCGGGTTGTCCGTCAGGCGTACATACGGAAGGGCCGCGAGAGGAGAACGATGCGATAGGCCAGCCTGACTGGTTGCCATCCACCGCGGCGACCGCAAAGCTTCTGTACTCATCGGTAGCACGGTTGCCGGGAATACGCAGACCATCATAACCCTCGTTACCTGCGGCAAAAACAACCGCCACTCCGGCAGCCTCCAGGTTATCCAGTGTCTCCCAGTAGTAATCATTGCATTCGTCGCCGGGAAAACCGCTGAGATGATGTCCCCATGAGTTTGAGCAAACCGCGGGAACATCCCACATGGTTCCGGGATTTCCATCGGGATCCATTGTCCATTCGAAGGCGGTGCGGTAACGCAGCATCCTGGTAGGAAGGTCGCCGCCGCGATCGATAACACCTGCAGAAATCCACTCGGCGCCAAACGCCACACCCACCGTATCACCGGTGGACTGAGAAGCGCCACAGATCGTCCCCATGGTATGGGTGCCGTGGGTTCCATCATCGAAAGGGAAATCGGTATAGGTAAGCGGATCATGCCATGCCCATTCGGGATGCCCATCGTAAAGCGGGTCATGTCCTCTCCAGCGGCTGTAGAGCGCGCTATGGTTACCATCGACGCCGGTATCCAGACTACTGACGAGGACTCCATCTCCGGTGATACCCATCGCCCAGGCTTCGGGAGCGTTAACCGCGATTAAGCCCTGCTCGACAGATTGAATGTCGCCCTTACCCCCGGGCTGTGATTGTTCCACCGGTTCGATAAGCTCAATTTCCGCATCGTAGATAACTGTCTCGATCTCCGGCATTGCGGCAATCTCTTCGATCGCCCCTAAAGTGGCGGTGATACCGATTTCGTTGGAGATCCACAGCGGAGTATAATCGGTAACCTCTCCGGAATACATCAACTCCTCTATCTTGCTGATAACAGGACCCTGCGTGGACGCCGCCTTTTCCTGCAGAGCGGTTACAACCGCATAATGACGTTCGGCAAGCGTTGCCCCGGAATTAGTCAAGGATTGCGCTAATTCCCAGGCATCTACACGGTCAGCGAGTATCGCAATTACCGGTGTATGTCCATTCGGGTTGTTCTCCAGAATGAACTCTCTGAGATTATCCTGCAACTGCCCGGAATATGCGAGATTCGATCCCCAGATTACCAGCAGAAGAACGGAAGTGACAAACATAAGCTTTTTCATAAAACATCTCCTTTAATGTTTTGTGGATTTGATATAATGATGAAATTAATTTCGACGATTTCATACTCGAAGATTGGAAATGATGTTTATAAAATTTAAGAAATAAATGAAAAAACACAACAGAAAACTTTATATATTTGGGTCAATTTAATGCTGTTAATGCTTTTAGCTCAAACCAAACCGTTTCCGAGTAGTATTAATTTGCCATTTGCTGGTTTTAATACTAAATTCAAAGCGCATAAACTTGATTTAATCCTTATAGGTTTAGGAGAATATGTCTTTTCTTTACCCCTTAATATTCGTTTCGGTTTTGATACTCATTCTCGGAGTTATCTCCCTCTTGATACTTCGTTTCCTTACTCCCGAACTGTGGAGGTTACGATGGTCAAAGGTAACTATTTATCTGGGAGTAATACTGGGATTAGTATCCGCCGCAGTCTGGGCGATAGGTTTTTATGTTAACGCACTATGGTTATTCAGGATAAGCGCGCTGACTCTGGCGAGTTCAATTTTGTTCCTTTTGGCGGTGATAATCTCACTTCCTTTATCTGCTTTGTTTAAACTGATTATAAATCTTATCTTCAAGATAAAGGATTTGCGCTTCTCCACCGGTGAGAAGCGGAAGACTAACAACGAAAGACGAAGAATAATCCGCGCGGCTTCGCTATTTTTCCCTTCGCTTGCGCTTTCAACGGCAGCAGGGGGAATGATACGCTCCTATCGAGGCGCAGAACTCCCGGAAATAAGAATGAAATTCCCGCATCTTCCGGAACATCTTGAAAACCTAAAAATCATGCAATTCTCGGATATACATCTGGGATATTTTGTTGACCTGGATGATTTGAGCAGCACGGTCGAAGATGCAATGAAACTCAAACCCGATCTTGTTCTCGTAACCGGCGATGTGGCAGACCGTTTGGAGATGCTCCCCGATGCACTACGAATAATAGCGGAGATGAATCCTCTTCTGGGTGTTTACGCATGTATGGGTAACCATGAATATTACCGGGGCGAAAAGGAAGTGCGACAGGCTTTTGAAAAAGCTCCTATTGAGATGATGATAAACAGCTCCAAATCCCTGAAAATGCAAAACGGAACATTTACACTCGCGGGGGTGGACGATCCGATATTTATGCGGAATGTCAGCCCTGAATTCTACACAGATGCGCTTGAAGAAACGATGTCAGAGGCTCCCGCCGATGAGTTTAAAATCCTGATGTGCCACCGACCTGATGGATTCGACTTCTCCGCTGAAATGGGAATTGAACTGACATTGTCGGGACATACCCATGGCGGTCAGATCGGATTTAACGGCAGGAGCATTTTTGAGAATTGGGTTTATTATCCATATTTGTGGGGGATTTACCGGAAGAGTAACGGTAGCAATTTGTATACTACCGCCGGGCTGGGACATTGGCTCCCATTCCGACTGGGATGTCCGCCGGAAGTGCCCCTGATCATACTCGAGAGAAACTGAAATTTGCCGTTGCATTTAACCTGATGTATCCATACTTTTATCTGCTAAAATTACTTGACTATTCAAAGCTTTGCTTCACAGGATAAGAATTCATGGCAGTCTATTTCCTTTCCGATTTCCATTTCGGGGCAGATTGGCGCAAAGACGAAAGCAGCCGAGTTAGGCTTTTTATTGATTTTCTGGATCGGATTAAATCCGATGCGGAAAACATTTATATTCTTGGCGATTTGTTCGATTTCTGGTTCGAATATCGGAATGGTTTCCCCAACAAATACCCCGAGATTACCGATAAATTAGCGGAATATTCCGAATCCGGTATCAAAGTTGTACTTGTTGGGGGCAATCATGATTGGTGGGCTGGAGAAACCTTTATCTCACTGACCGGCGCGGAGGTTTTCAAAAACGACGCTGAAGTCCATCATTACGGTAAGAGAATTTATCTGGGACATGGAGACGGAAAAGCAATTACCGACTGGCAGTACAGGATTTTGCGTAAAATCCTCCGCAATCCTTTCACCATTTTTTTGTTCAAGCAACTACCGTACGCTATTGGAATACAGTTGGCGAGGCTTGTATCTTCCGGTAGCCATTATGCAAACGAGCATCGGCAATGGAAATTCCTGGATGAGTATAAAGATGCAGCCAAACCTGTTTTGGGACAGGGATTCGATGCAATTTTGCTGGGTCATACTCATATACCTCAATGGGTGCAGCTACCGGAGGGACTGTATATAAATACCGGGGATTGGATCCAGCACTTCACATTCGTGAAACTGGATGATGAAGGTTTTTCCATGAAAACATTCAAGAATGGCAATATTGAGAATTTCGATCCTTCACTATTAACTCCCCCTACTAATTCAACGAAGTGATAGCATAGCCTGTGTTATTCATAAACTTAGTCACCGGTAGCGGAAGCCTTGCGCTTCCGGCTCTTTTCCGGACTCCAAATTCCGGACTGTAAATTGTTAATTGTTGCAAAATACCCGAAGGACAAGCCTTCGGCTACGGTTTACTGGTTTTTATGAATTACACGGCTAAAAATAGACTCAGACGCGTTTCGCTCTATTTAAGTAGTGTCATTTTTTTGATAAACACATCGCTATCGATAGATAATCTATAGAAATAAATTCCACTGGAGCGGTCTGATGCATCCCAATTAATGGTTTTAAGTCCTGCGCTTTGGCGTTCGTCAACTAATGTAGCCACTCTCTGCCCCATCAGATTGAATATATCCAACCGGACATCATTATCATCGGCGAGGAGGTATTCTATTTGAGTGACGGCGTTAAAGGGATTGGGCGAGTTCTCCATTGATACTATTTTCCCCGAAGCGAAACTATTGGTTGCTATCAAATCCATCCCTTCTGTCGCCCAGTCGTTAGCTCCCGAACCGGAACCCTCCATAACCTCGAACTCAATCACTGCCGAATCGATCGGTGAATCGGGATATTCACCACAATATGCCACATAACGATAAGAGCCAGGAGGTGCGTAGTAGGGAATATTCTGCGATAGGCTTTCATTTACATAGCTATAGTACGGACCTAAGACTATATCAAAGACTTTTGCTAAGGGTCCATACATACCGGTGCCGGGAACGTCCATCATCACCCAGGCATCCACAACCCAGGGACGGTCTATATTGTTGTTGAGGACACCGGTGAATCCGAATGAGCTTCCGGTTTCTATTGTCTCCAGGACTTCGTGAGGGATCATGCTGATGGAGACGTTCGGTGCCTCGGAGCAGTTTCCGCCGTAGATAGTAATAGCGTCTACAGCCGCCTCTGTCCAGGTGTTATCCGGGCGGTCACTTACCGAGAATTGCAGTTTCATCTGTTCGGTCAGTTCCAACTCGCCGGTTAAACTGAGATTTTGTTCAACCCAGCCGCCTCGATCCTTGTAATAATCAAGTAATTCCCAGGTGAATCCATCATCATCAGAAGCGTATGCTCTAAGGTCATCATAGCCGCTGTTAAATGAGGATATCCAGCGAGCGAAGCTTATGAAACCATTTTGATACTGGCTGAGATCGATCGTGGGCGAAATAAACTTTGTGGGTCCGCCGTCCAGATCCGATTCTCCGGTATCATTATCGGTGACATAGCAATAGCCTGAACCATCGTAGTCAGATGTCGGCTCGCCATATACGCCATAGGTGCCGGGCATAGCGCGCTCCCAGGCGCCGTCCTCGACATAGTCGTTTTCAACTACCCATCCTTGATCGGTCTGGAAATCATCCTGGAATACTATGTCAAGTTCCGATGCAGAAACTGTATATGCCCATCGATGCGGATTTCCATAAGGATAATATTGTACATTACCGTGGTCTGATTCGGCTGACAGATAGTAGTCGATTACCGTTCCGCATCCGAAGGTGGGGAAGATAATGTTATAAACATTCGGTTCCACAATCTGCAAGGGCAGATCGATTTCAAAGAATCCGCCGATGTAATAATACAGTTTTGCGCTGCCGGGAACCGGGTTAGCATTGGAGGGCAAAACCTCCAGGCGAACCGATGTTTCATCATTTGGATCTATATTTACCGGTAATCCATCGGGGAATGAGAATACCAGATCCCGATTCCCGTAATATACAGGCCTCTGGGTATTCTGCCCGATGCCGGATGAGTTAAATTTAATATAGCAATAGCCATCCAATCCCCAGCCGACGCCCCAACTGTTCTTGATAATCCAGGCGCCCTCTCCATCACACATATTATCGTCCCAGCCTACGATCACGACGGCATGATTTGCGGGATCGGTATCAGCGTGAGAATAGCATCCGCCTCCATATCCGTAGAAGTCACCGTAAACGGTAAAAGCGGTCGAAACGGGACCCTCCAGCAAAGCATTCTTTATTGCGTTAACGTTATTTGCTACGAGATATACGCTGTCTAATTCCGCGAGTACCTCGCAATCGGTTTGGGTACATGGTATGTTGTCATTAGCCTGATAGGGCATACAGCTCTCACTTACAGCCCCGTAAAACCTCATGAGATCATAGGCATGCTGCATACTCCCACCTTCGCAACTGGAACCGCGATTATTGCAAGAAAGAATCTGCTGTTCCGAAAGATTGTATTCGATACCGTCTGTCAGCAAAATAGCGCTCTCGAATGCCCCAACAGCCGCAAATGCCCAGCAGGAACCGCAACCTCCCTGATTTCTAACGGGGGTAACACAGCTCGAGTCTCTCCAATCGAATACATCGATATCAAGGATCAACTCCGGTTCCGGTTGACTGTTCAGCTCATCATATATTGCCTGTAAATCCTCGGGAATGGTGATTTCCGTATTTTGAGCAGTGCGTACGTAATCCTTGTATATATAGACATCCGGGTTAGTACTTATCACCCAATCGAGACCTTTGCTATTTATTTCGTCTTCAATTTCTTCCAGGCTTGGTATTTGCTGTGATAACGAAAGCTGAGTTGCAGAAAGGAATAAGCCAAAAGCCAATATTAATGCGACGATTCTGGGCATGACACCTCCGTGATTTGTGGTAAGGAATTGTAGTAGATTGCTTCTACACTGAAGAAACATCATTGATCCGGGAGTTTATTCTGTTTTCTAAATTAAGGTTTATTGAGTAGATGTCAAGGATTATCGGAAAACCGCAAAGCAGATGAAATCGGGATAAATTAAAAAAACGGGCCGGGACATATTCCCGACCCGCCCTTTGCTGATTGCAACCCCGCGCCTGAGGCACGGGATTGAATCTTATTATCGTTGAGCGTCTTACTTCAACAATGTCACACGCTGTGTGAAGACTTTTTCACCAGCGGAGAGTTTGTAGAAGTATACGCCGGAAGCCTGGTCGGCAGCGTTCCAGTTAACGCTGTGCTGGCCAGCTTCCTTATGACCATCGACTAAGGTGGCTACCTTCTGACCCATCAGGTTGTAAACTTCGAGGTTTACATTACCAGCAGCCGGTAACTCAAAGGTT
>WJIR01000189.1 GCA_014730175.1 Candidatus Zixiibacteriota bacterium | reverse complement strand
GTAAACAACCGGGAAAGGAACCGGATAAGAGCGATCCGGTAATACTGCCGATAGGCGGAACGGTTGCTGATATGGCGCTGGAGATTCACAAGGATTTTGCGCATAACCTTAAATTCGCCAAAGTATGGGGAGCCAAAGTGCATGATGGACAGATGGTTTCCGGAGATTATGAGATAGATGATGAGGATATCGTGGAGTTGCATATATAGATTGTTCTGGCCTTCAGTGCTGCATCCTGTCGATAATATTCTCTTGCTAAAATCATATTATCCTGTTAATTAGGGGGCAAGATTTCCGGAATAGAATGTTGGAGGAGCACAAGTTTGGATACAAAAGAACGGCTTAAAAAATTAATCGAAGAGAACGCATTAAAGCGAGGCGAGTTTATACTCGCTTCCGGGAAGAAGTCAAATTATTATCTTAATGGCAAGATGGTCTCTCTGGAGTCCGAAGGGCTCTACCTGATGGGCAAACTTATACATAATATCGCTGAGGAATTGAATGTTGATGCAGTTGGCGGACCTACACTCGGCGCCGATCCGATCGTAGGAGCGGTACTGACCGTAGCCGCTATGCACGAGCAAAAACTGGAGGGTTTTATCGTCAGGAAAACCACTAAAGATCATGGCACTAAATCGTTAATCGAAGGTCCTCTCAAGGAGGGAGCGAAGGTGTTGATGGTGGAGGATGTGGTAACCACAGCGGGAACCTGGCTGAAAGCGGCGGAGGCGGTTGAGGCATACGGATGTGAGATCGTAGCGATGGTTTGCCTTGTTGATCGGCAGGAAGGAGCCGAGGAGAATGTGAAAAAAGCCGGTTATAAGTTCATGCCTTTGTTCAAGCGAGAAGACTTTGGATTATAGCCTAATTCAGAATTTTACCGATAGATATATCTAATGGAATCTGATTACTATTATGGTAGTTAGCAGATGAACTGTGCATGTCGGATTTTCACTCGCTGTCCCGATTTTATCGGGGAATCCGACCTGCCGTTCTTGTCGGCGGATGCGGTTGAAACAATATCGAGTTAACTTAAAGAAGCCGGTAATGAATCTTAGGTGTGTTTTCGAAAGGTAGTTTGATTGAATATTGTAATAATAGGATTGGGACAGGTCGGCAGGTATATCGCCGATTTTCTGTTTCGAGAAAAGCATAATCTTACGCTCATCGATAAGGATCCGCAAGTACTGGAGAAATTAGGAGACAGTATCGATGCTCTGACTATCGCAGGACATGGGGCATCGGCGCAGGTGCTCGCCACGGCGGATGTACCGAATGCCGACCTGGTCATTGCCGTTTCTTCCAGCGACGAAGTTAATCTACTGGCAGCGGCAACTTCAAAGCAGTTCGGAGCAAAGCGCACCATTGCCAGGGTATCTGAATTCGACCTCTGGAAGAGTTCGCAGCCTGTATCCCGCGGGCTTCTGGATATCGATCTTATCATAAACATAAAGATGATAGCCGCGCTCGAAATTATACGGCTTATCCGAAGTATGGAAGCTGTGCTGATCGAGGATTTCGCCGATAGCAAAATCGAGGTTGAGCAGCTTCCGGTCTCTGATTCCTGCAAGATACTTCATACTCCGTTGAAGGATATAAACCTTCCCGGTAAGTCTATAATCGCATCGATAATTCGCAACGGAGAGTTGATTGTTCCGGGCGGTGATGACATGATAGAGCAAGATGACGAGATAATTGTTATCGGTGATGTAAATGCTATCCCTGAAATGGAGAAGTTAATCGAAGGCACCAGCCTGGTTCGAAAAGCTAACAAAGTGGCATTGCTGGGCGGTGGCGAGATCGCTTTCTGGGTAGCGAAGTTCCTGATACAAAAGAAACTGGAAGTGATGATAATTGACTCCAATCGGGACCGATGCGTGGAACTCTCTGAACAGCTCGATGACGTAACGGTGATAAATGGAGACGCCACCAGCACCGCATTACTCAAGGAGGAGGGAATAGACGCGTATGATGTCTGCATAACGCTTACTAACGATGATGAACTGAATCTTATGACAGCGCTATTGGCGAAAGGTTTAGGTGTGGAACGGACTATTGCGCTGGTTCATAAACCGGACTATATGGATGTTTACAGGGAGATCGGCATCAGCGTCACCGTGAGTCCGAGGCTGGTAGCCGCAAAGCAAATACTTAAATACACCAGGGAAAAGCAAGTGCGCTCGGTTACCCCGCTTCGCGATGGTGCGGGTGAGATACTGGAGATAACCGCATCGCCGGAGTCTAAAATCACCACCAGACCGCTGGAGAAAGTCGGGTTTCCCAGAGGTGCGGTTATAGGAGCGGTGACCAAATCGGATGGGAGCGTATTTATCCCACGGGGACCTGATACAATCGAAGCCGGAGAAACGGCGGTTATTTTTATGCTACCCAGGGTACGCAAAAGAGTGATCAAACTTTTTAATTAGTTTCCTTGCTAAAGGATTGGTTTGAGTTTTTCCGTAATTTCCAGATTCTTAGGGATATTCCTGTGTATTCTCGCCTTAACGCAGCTTACATCGATTATCCCTTCCGCAATTTACAATGAAACCGACACGATAGTCCATTTTGTAATAAGCGCTATTATTTGCGCTATTATCGGAATGGGATTATTGCTGTTCGGCAAAAGCGCCGGTGAAACCATAAAACGTCGGGATGCTATCGCAGTGGTTGCTATTAGCTGGATCGCTTTCGGAATTCTGGGGGCAATCCCTTTCATGCTGGAATCAGTCCTCACAAATCCGATCGATGCATTCTTTGAAACAGTTAGCGGAGTGACTACCACTGGTTCCACGGTGATTACCGATATCGAATCGCTCTCTCATGGATTATTGTTCTGGCGTTCGCTGATACAGTGGTTGGGGGGAATGGGGATTATCGTACTCTTTATAGCCGTTCTTCCTCAGTTGGGGGTAAGCGTAAGGCAGCTTTTCAGATCAGAGGTACCGGGGCCCATCAAGGAGTCAATAAAACCTAAACTAAAACACACAGCATCGATTCTGTGGAAAATATACCTGGGTATAACGCTATCCGAAATACTGCTCCTGATAATTGCTGGTATGAGTCCCTTCGATGCGGTGTGTCATAGTTTTACGACGATGGCAACCGGAGGTTATTCAACCAAGGATGCCAGCATCGCATACTTCAGTAGCGCCTATATCGACGTAATTATCATTTTCTTCATGTTCGCCGCCGGCGTGAATTTTAATCTGTATTATTTGATCGCTAATGGGGATTGGAAAAAAGCAATCAGGAATTCAGAACTCAAGGTTTATATAGGTATCTTAATCTGCTCCGGTTTATTGGTTTCTATTTCCATTTTAAACCAACATCCAACCATTCTCGAGGCCTTACGCCATGGCTTTTTTCAGTCTGTATCCATGACCACCACCACTGGTTACGCAACCGATGATTTCGATCTCTATCCTTCATTTGCAAGGTTGCTGCTGGTGGTGTTGATGTTTATCGGAGCGTCCGCCAGCTCAACCGGAGGCAGTATAAAAGTATCCCGCATAATGGTATTGCTGAAAGCCGCTTATTTTGAAATATACCAAACATTCCGCCCGCAGGTGGTGGTTTCCCTCAAGATCGGCAAGTCAGTAATTCAGGATGACATGGTGAAGTCAATATTGGCGTTTTTTATCTTATTTATACTCATCTTTGTGATCGGCACCCTCTTCATGGCAGCGCTGGGGCTCGACATAGTTACCGCATTTTCAGCGACCATTGCTGCTTTAGGCAATATCGGTCCCGGTTTAGCTAAAGTAGGCGCGACACAGAACTACGCTCATATTCCTGCGCCGGGGAAACTGTTTCTTGCATTCGCTATGATTATCGGAAGGTTAGAGCTACTCACGATTCTGGTATTATTCTCGCCCAAGTTCTGGAAGCAATAGAACTGATCGATTCATCGAGAAACTAATCTCAGGCTCCCATCACCTCAAGTTCCATAGTTACAGGAAGGCTGCGGTGCAGGTGCCACAGGAATATCCCCAGTAACGTCAATGTCCCAAGGAAAGTTTGATATGGTAGGAAACAAACGCTCACCACTCCCAGTATCAGAATCCGACTCCACCATGACACCAGCACATTGGCAATAATATACAGGGCCGGGATGATTAGTATTATGTAATTATATCCCTTAAATCGCGGCGATAATACCGCAAGAAGCAAAAATACCAATACTACGAAATCGAACCGTCTCTGACGGAAATCGAGGTTCCTGACTGAAATGAGCGTTACCGTTAATATAGCCAGGATATAGAGTGCATAAAGCGGGATGGCATATATGTCGATATTTGAGGGGGATAGTCCCACCAAATAATTCAAAATGTCCTTTATCAGCGGAAGCGAAGCTTCGTTATAAAATCCCCTTTCTTCGATAGCGATCACGTTGATAATGAACTTTGAATACATCTCCGGGCTGCCGAGGTATGAAGATAGTTGAACGGCTCCGAATGTTAAAAATGCACCTATCATGGCATAAAGCGATCTACTTCTGTTGTCAATGAACAGAAGCGCCAGAAGTAAGATATATGTCAACTTGAAATAAGCGGATAGCAGTATCAAAATCGAAAACAGGATGGTATCTTTCCTCAAGAAGTACAGGACAGCCAACCATATAAAAAATTGCTCGAACACTCCCACGTTCCCGGTATGAAGATCGGAGATAATAGCCAGACGGAATCCAAAAATGCAGAGGAATAACAATATCACGCTGTACTTTTTATCAGGTAAGAAATACTTCCACCATAAAGTAAGCAGGATAGAAAGAATGATAATCTTGAGTGCAGCGTAGATAATGTACGCAATCTTATAGCTAAAAAGAGTGAATAAGCTGAAAAATGAAAGGGTATAAGGCGGATATACGTAGGGATGTACTATCTCTTCGTTCGCAACCTCCGTGAGAATATCCAGGTTATAAGGATCCATCCCCTGGACATAAGCTTTTGCTGCGTAATAGTAGGTCTTGAAATCCCACTGCATAACATCCCATTCGGCAAACCTGATAAGAGGGATCAATGCATACAGAATCAGCACAACTATCAAGGCTGTTTGGATATGCTTGCTATGAAGTTTGTCCATGTTTAACCTGGATTATTCATAAATTTCCTGATCGGTAGCGGAAGCCTTGCGCTTCCGGCTCTTTTCCGGACTCCAAATTCCAGACTGTAAATTGTTTATTGTTGTAAAATCCCCGAAGGACAAGCCTTCGGCCACGGTTTACTGGCTTTTATGAATTATACGGATTAAGTTTCTCTCGTTTCATCCATAATGCCCTTACCAATATATTATTGCCGGTTTTGAAAATGTGCACGATGAAGGTTACTTTCCGGTTTCGACCGATTTCAGCATCTCCTTGATACCGCCTAAGGATGAGAGTACACCGGTTGCCTCAAAGGGCAAAAATACAATCTTCTCATTAGGCGAATCACCAAGTGTTTTTAAAGTCTCCAGATAGCGCACCGCTACCAGGTAATTAACAGGATCCCCTTTCTCGCGGATAGCATCGACGATCAATCGAAGAGCCTCGGCTTCGGCAGAAGCTACGTTAATGCGTGCTTGCGCTTCACCCTCCGCCTCCAACACCTGAAAACGTTTAACGCCTTCCGCTTCCGCAATTCTGGCGTCCCGTTCCCCTTCAGCATTCAAAACTTTCGCTCGCTTCTCCCCTTCCGCTACCAAAATTGCGGCGCGCTTATCCCGTTCGGCGCGCATTTGCTTTTCCATTGCGGTCTTTATATCCTCCGGCGGCGCTATATCCTGCAATTCAACACGATTAATCTTCACACCCCATTTATCGGTAGCCTCGTCCAGGATCGCTTTGAGTTTCGAGTTGATCGTGTCCCGAGATGTTAAGGTCTCATCCAGGTCAAGTTCCCCAACTACGTTACGGAGCGTAGTTTGTGTCAGCTTCTCGATAGCATTAGGTAGATTATCGATTTCGTAAACGGCTTGCTTGGGATCGGTGACCTGGAAATAAAGGAGGGCATCGATTTCTATAGAAACATTGTCCCGGGTAATAACCGATTGCTGGGGGAAATCATATACGGATTCTCTGAGGTCGATACGGTTGACCGATTTTTCCAAAATCTTCTTGGTGCGGTCCAGGTCGACATAGGTGTAGCGCCATACAACCGGACGAGGTTTTTCCAGAAATGGCCAGATTATATTCACTCCGGAGTGCAGCAACCTATCGAATCTCCCCAAACGCTCGATAACCACAACTTCCGCCTGCTTTACTATCAACAATCCCTTGGCTATAATAGCAATAACCAAGAGCGCAATTAAAAGCACTACTATCAGAAACGCTTCCATAACTTATTCCTCTTTTCTAACGATCAACTTATTACCATCAATAGCGGTCACCACTATGCGCTCACCGACCTCAACTTCTACATCATCCTGGCAAAGCGCAGACCATTCCTCACCGCCAACCTTAACCTGCCCTTTCTTCACAGACCCTCCGATGGGCGCAGTTACAATTCCAGTCTTTCCTTTCAATGCCTCCACGTTTGTATATGAATCCGGTTTTTGTTTATTGAGATACCTGACCGCGAATTTCCTGATAAAGACGAAGACAACAAGCGAACTCAGCGCAAATACGATAATCTGCGCCTTTATTCCGGCGCCTGTCAGCGCCACCAGACCTGCGATTATTGCGCCTATGCCAAGATTGATAACAAGGAAGCCGGATGTAAATATTTCCAGAATAGAGAGGATAATCCCCACAATGATCCAGATGTACCAGGCTTGCATATCATTCCTTTCCAGAAATTAGCTCATGATACAAATGTATTCCAAGAAAATGATTAAGTCAAGAATTACAGAGGTTAAAGCGTTGGTTAATCGAGCGCTTCGGGTGAGGACTTGAGTTTGAAGAGTTCCCGGAATATCTCAACCGGCGCACCAGACTGGCTGGATTCGTTAAGTTCTTTTAACTGCCTGATAGGTAAATCTATCGCTTTTTTCATAAGAGCATTAGAAAGCCGTTCCAATTCATCCCATTGTTCCACCGGCACCTTGCGTTTGGCTGCATCGAGCTCCCTCCTGCGAATGTTTTCCATTTCTTCAAACAACTCTTTGATTAGCGGTTCCAATGCCGAATTTTTCTGCCAGGCCATAAAATCGGAAACATAAGCTTCGGCGATTTCACTCGCTTTCTGCAGAGCCTCCTCCCTGCTGTGTTTATTTTGGGCAGTATGATATTTGATATCCTCCAGATCCAGGATTTTCACGCCGTTAATATTCCTGAAATCGGGATCGATATCCCGCGGCAATGCCATATCGATGAAGCTGATTGACTTACCACCGCGTTTTTTCAGGAACTCCGATCCGATATCCCTATCCAATACATAACTATCTGACCCGGTTGCGGAAATCACAATATCTGCAGTCTGCAGTTTGCCCAATAACTCGTTCAGATCTATACATTCAATTCCATACCGATTCGCAGCTTTTTCCGCCTTGTACAGAGTTCGGTTGGCAAGAGTGATATTCTTTATCCCCTTGCTCAAAAGCGAATTGATGGTCATCTCAATCATCGGGCTTATACCGATACAGACCACCTCTGCGGTTTGACTTAATTCTTCAGCAATCATCTCCAAAGCTGCGCTGCTGATTGATACCGCTCCCTGCCCGATCTCGGTATCGGTTCGAATTCTCTTTCCTGCGCGAAATGCGAAGTGAAACAGCTTGTGTAACACTTTTCCTGCACACTGAACCGAGCAAGCGAAACGGTATGCCTCCTTGACCTGTCCCTGGATCTGAGTCTCGCCGATAACCATGGATTCCATTCCGGAGGTTACCTTAAAAAGGTGGCGCGCAACCGACGAACCTTGATAGGTTCGGAATGATTTTCTGAGCGGCTCGATATCAATCCCTTTCCAGTGCAAGTAGAATGCCTTAACAGCATCGAAGACAACCGTGGAGTTATCGAGAACGAGATAGAATTCGATACGGTTGCAGGTAGTCAATATCGCCGCTTCCAGAACACCCTCGATTTCGCTGCAGACTTTAATTGCCTGCGCCAATTCGCCTCGATTTATCTGAAGCGGTTCGCGTTCATGCAGTGATGAACATTTAAAATTTATGCCGCACAACGAGAGCTTCATTCTTCCTCCCCCTTCATAGCGTTTACAAATGAAACGCCTCCCCCAAGGTAAGCGACATTCTCATAACCGGCATTCTTCAGTATTCGAGCGCCTTCGTAACCGCGTACACCGCGATGACAAACCACCATTGCCTTGCTCTCCGATCGTAGATCTGAGGCTCGAGTGCGCAAATCGCCAAGCTTGATTTCCACAAGGTTTGCATTCCTGACTTTCAAGGGTTCCGCCTCTCGCTCCTCGTCTTCGCGGACATCTATCAGGTTGACATCCCCAAAATCACTCTCAGCCAGGAACTCCGGATTTACGGCATTGATCGAATCTTCCTCCTGATTCTTCGCGATACAACCCAAAACATAAAGCGGATCCAAAGCGGTTGCGTATGGAGGTGAATAAGCGGCTTCGATATCCAGCAGATCGTCCAGTGTCGCGCTCTGATGCAAAAGCTGGGCGAAAATATCGACCCGCCGAGTTACATCGCCCGGACCGACAGCCTGCAATCCAAGTAGTCTTCCCGAATCCCTTTCATAGACCATCTTACAATATACATATTCCCATTCCGGGTAATACTCCGCCTTATCAATAAACGAACCCCATACGCAAGAGGCATTGATATTGTTCTCTTTAGCGCACTTTTCGGTTATTCCGGTGGCTGCAACATTTATATCGAAAATCTTAACGACTAGCGAACCGACGGCACCCGGAAAAGTGTCCTCACGACCTGCGATATTGTTAGCTATAAGTCTGCCATGCCTGTTGGCGATAGAGCCGAGGGGTATGAACACACCCCTATTTAAAATCCTATGATAACTCTCAACGCAATCTCCCCCGGCATAAATGGAAGGTTCGGAGGTCTGCAGATGATCATTGACCGATATTCCTCCGGTTTCTCCGATAATTAGTCCGCAGTCCTTAGCCAAAACGGAGTTAGGAGTAAAGCCTACCGCCATAACAACCTGATCGACGGAAAGCGTTTCACCGCCAAGGTTGACCGTTACGGAATCATTACCCTCATCAAAGCCAGCGACTGTAGCTCCGCACTTAACGGTTACACCATTCTTAATCATCTCTGCCTGCACCAATGCCGCCATTTCCTCATCGAGTATGGTGGGGAGAACATGTGCTTCTTTCTCGATAACCGTGGTTTCTATACCCCAGAGTGCGGTGAATGATTCGCACAATTCGCATCCGATAAAGCCGGCGCCAACAATACATACGCTCCCGAGTTGACCTGTTTCAGCCAATTTCCTGTAATAGCTGGCATCATCAGGTCTGGAAAACGTACGAACCCTGTCGCTCTCGGCACCCGGGATATCCAGTCTTATCGGCGAGGCGCCGGTAGCGATTACCAGATAGTCGTATTCCAGACTGCTTTTTTCTCCATTCTCTACTTGCGTTACATGAACCACTTTCTCAATGCGGTTAATATTCTCGGCGCGGTAGGGAGTGAGTACGGAGAAACCTTTGGTGTCCCTAAAGTACTCCTCATCGCGAATAATGCCAAACGAGGTCTTGTACAGTTCGTTGATATCACTGATATCGCCGGATGCAAAATAGGGAAGACCGCAGGCTCCGTAAGAAAGTTTACTGCTTTCATTGACCAATGTGATATTCGCTTCCGGCAGCAAACGTTTTAAACGCGCCGCCGCCCGCGGTCCTGTCGCTACTCCTCCGATTATTACGATGTTCATTACTTCGTTTTGCTTCTTCATCATCCTATCCTAAAGATGAACATTCGGTAACTCTTATACCCGTCCGCCGAAGGACAAGCCTTCGGCTACACTAAGCGATCCTCTCCCTTACCGAAAGCGCAATCTTGTAAAATACGGTGATCAGGAATATCCCAATCGCATAGACTCCCAGCGAGATCATTATCTCGGGGAACGTGGGCCAGTATTCGATAACTTTACCAAGCGGATTTGGCACAAAGCCTGTAACAACCATTCCCAACCCCTTGTCAATCCATATTGATAGAAAAACGAAGAAACATGCAAATCCTAATACAGTCTCGTTCCTGCGTGTTTTGGGATTGATAAGCAGTATGAGAGAGACAACCGCCAGGATCACTGACGTCCACATCCAGGGAACAAGTGTGTTGTATCCATCAAGCCCGACGAAGAGATACTGGAAATGACGCATGTGCTCCGGTATATTACCATAAAATGCCGTAAAGATTTCCATCAATATCAGGAAAATATTCATCGACATCGCATAAGTGACGATAACGGCGAGTTTCTGCACAGCGTCTTTCCCCGGATCGAATTTGCTGACCTTTCTGACAATGTAGACTATTAAAATCAAGAGCGCAGGACCTGAAGCGAAAGCCGATGCCAGGAATCGGGGAGCCAGCACCGCTGTCAACCAGAAAGAGCGAGCCGCTAAACCGGAATACAGGAACGCGGTCACGGTGTGAATACTGATAGCCCAGGGAATTGATATAATGATTATCGGTTTAATCCATCCCGGGGGGGCTATCCCTTTCCGTTCCGAGCTGAGTGTCACTCTACTGATGACAATATTCAGCAATAAATATCCACCCAAAGCCACCGTATCCCAGAACATCAATGAATTAAAAGTCGGATAGCGGAATACATTAACGATGCGGAATGGTTGACCCATATCCACAAAAATAAAAAGCATGCACATCAGCACCGACCCTATAGCCACAAATTCCCCCAGAATAGTGATCTTGCCGAATGCTTTATAATTGTGCAAGTAATACGGCAACACCACCATAACAGCCGATGCCGCCACTCCAACTAAAAAGGTGAACTGAGCGATGTAGAAACCCCAGGTTACATCACGCTTTAGTCCCGTTATCGTTAATCCCTCATTAAACTGCCTGAGATAGAAAAGTAGTCCCACGAAGATAACTAAAGCGAGAAACGATAACCATGCCCAATATTTCTTATCTCCATAAAATGCTTTTTCTAACATATTCCGTCCCCTATAACAAGTAGTAAATTTGAGGTAAAGTGCCGAGATTAGGTTTACGCCTTATTGAAAACCGAGAACTAAGAATCTCTCTTACTTCCGAATCAGGATCATCGAGATCCCCGAAAAACATAGCGTTAGCTTCACACGCTTCCACGCAGGCAGGGATTTGGCCTTTTACCAATCGCTCCGCACAGAAATTGCATTTCTCCACGACTCCCCTGGTTCTGGTCGGAAAACTCTTGTTGATATCCACATCGTTCTCTTCAAACCAGCGCTTCGGTTCCCGCCAGTTAAAGCTTCTGGAACCATAGGGACATGCGGCAACGCAATAACGACATCCGATACAGCGATGCATATCCATGGCGACTATTCCATCATTGCGCTGGAAAGTAGCTTTGGTAGGACATACTCTCACGCAGGGAGGATTATCGCAATGATTGCAAAGCACGAGGACAGGTAGATGTCTGAGATGCTCCGGAAGATGCTCGTGTTCCTGCTCATGGAATGTGTGTTCATAAGTCTCGTGCCAGATCCACTTTATCTCATCTTTTGGGTTTTCGTAATCCGGCACATTATGAACCGTATGGCAGGCGTCGATACATTTGGTGCAGCCATGCTGCTCCTGACACTTCTTTATGTCGATTACCATAGCCCACCTATGCGCCTTCAAACTGGCGGCGACCAATCCTTCTTCGGTTATTTCCTCACTCGCTACCGCGTGATCAAAAACGGAGTTACTCATAGCGCCGAAAGCTGTTAGTCCCGCGATCCTTATGAATCCTCGTCTGTCAATACCCATTACTCAACCTCCTTCGGTTCGAGGTGACAATCCCAGCAGTATGGCGAAACCTCCGCATAATTGTGGCATTCATCGCAGAAATCCTCTTTGTTCCAGTGGCATTTCATCATACAAGTGTTGGTAAGGCTCATTTCCATAACCTCACCTTGCACGTTTACGAACCTCTCACCATCACGAACAACCCGGTCCCGCCAGTCATTAAGTAGATCCATGTGCGCCTTACGCATGTAATTCGTCTCAGCTACACAATAGCCGGTATCCACCACTATCTTCGGATCCGGTTTATATTCGTCCGATTGACCGGTCGCCGCATTGTACCAGATCGGGAAGGTAGCGGCAAGAACGAAAACCAGCAGCCCGATAATTATCTTCCCACTGTTATACATTCTTCACTTCCTCCTTTCCAGCCTCCGTGGTCTGGTGTAAAGGTTCCTCACCGCGAAGGTCGGTGGTGCGTGTCTCACCATCCATAATCAGCGCGTTACCGACAAGTTCATGCAGTGCGCAAACCCGTGTCCCGGGTACCCAGTAATCCATCAGGGCGGGAAGCGTTGCTTTATCGATGGCGCAGATACAGCAAAGCATGTTTACGTCATGTTTTTCAGCAACATATTTTACCGCGTTAGCCCTGGGCAAACCGCCGCGTAACCTCATTTCGAGGTTTTCATCGGTGCCCAAACCCGCGCCGCTGCCGCAACAGAACGTCTGCTCCCTGATAGTATTCTCCGGCATATCATGGAAGTGATTACACACCTTATTCAGTATATACCGCGGTTCATCCAATAGACCCATCCCCCGCGCCGGATTGCAGGAATCATGATAGGTTACCCTGATATGATCATTGCGGCTGGGATCGAGTTTGAGTTTATTGTGATGTATTAAATCCGCTGTGAATTCGGCTATATGCACCATCTTGGTTGCTCTGGCATTATCGAATTCAGTTCCGGTGATAGGAGAAACCGGCTCGTCAAGGAAATCAGCAGGACCGTTCATAGTATCCATATACTGATGAAGCACTCTCCACATGTGGCCGCATTCTCCGCCAAGGATCCACTTCACCTTCAGGCGTTTCGCCTCGTTGTATATCTTGGCATTCAACCTTTTCATGGTTTCGTGTCCATGAAACAACCCAAAGTTTCCGCCCTCGGAAGCGAAAGTGCTAAAAGTGT
>WJIR01000188.1 GCA_014730175.1 Candidatus Zixiibacteriota bacterium | reverse complement strand
TCCCGCAACGCTTCGCCCTCCTCCGATTGGTGCTCCTCACGGAAATGCCCTCCGCAAGATTCTTCCCTGTTCAAGGCATCCCTTGCCATCAGTTCAGCCAGTTCGAAATAATCGGCAAGCCTTCCGGCAAGCTCCAGGTTCTTGTTTAAATCCTCTGCTTCACCGGGAATAATAAGGTTATTCCGGAACTCATCCTTTATTCTCCTTATCTCCGCGATAGCTTCTTCCAGTCCCTCTTTGCTCCGGGACATACCAACCTTATCCAGCATCACGTATCCCAGTTCGCGGTGCAGCTCCCGCACCGTTTTTTCGCCCTTTATCGCAAGCAGTTTCTCGATACCTTCTTTAACATCGGCGAGGATATCTTTGAATGCGGAATGGGACGTATCCACGTCCGGTAAATCAGCGCCTGCCAGATAATGAGCGAGAGTGTATGGGATAACAAAATAGCCATCGCAAAGCCCCTGCATGAGCGCGCTCGCTCCCAGCCGGTTAGCGCCGTGATCGGAGAAATTGGCTTCACCCAGCACGTGCAATCCGGGAATGGTGCTCATCAGGTTGTAATCCACCCACAGTCCTCCCATGGTATAGTGGGGTCCCGGATAGATCCTCATCGGCGTTTTGTAAGGATCTTCGCCGGTCAGGTTTTCGTACATATCGAAAAGGTTTCCGTATCTCGCCCTGATAGTCTCTTCGCCAAGACGTTTAATAGCATCCTCGAAATCAAGGTAAACCGCTCGGCTGGTATTTCCTACTCCGTACCCCTCGTCGCAAACCTTCTTGGCTGCCCGTGATGCGATATCGCGAGGGACCAGGTTACCGAATGCGGGATAACGGCGTTCCAGATAATAATCCCTTTCTTGTTCGGGGATCTCGGACGGTGCGCGTTTATCGCTTTTCTCCTTGGGTACCCATATCCTGCCATCGTTGCGCAAGCTTTCGCTCATTAAGACTACTTTGGACTGATAGTCGCCGGACTGCGGTATGCAGGTAGGATGTATTTGCGTAAAACACGGATTGGCGAATAACGCCCCGCGCTTATGGCATCGCCACTTAGCGGTGGCATTGGAATTCACCGCATTTGTGGAAAGATAGTAGACATTGGAATAACCTCCGGTGCATAGCAAAACAGCATGTCCGGCGTATGATTCCAGCTCGCCGTTTGTCACATTCCGGCAGATAATCCCTCTTGCTTTGCCGTCGATTATCACCAGGTCGAGCATCTCACGGCGAGGGAATATCCTTACCTGACCGGAACCAACCTGCCGCATCAACGCGCCATAGGCGCCAAGCAAAAGCTGCTGACCGGTTTGACCTCTGGCGTAAAATGTGCGGGATACCTGCACTCCCCCGAAGGAGCGATTCGCCAGGTGGCCGCCGTACTCACGAGCGAAAGGAATCCCCTGGGCGGCGCACTGATCGATTATATTGCCGCTTAATTCAGCCAATCTGTATACATTGGATTCCCTCGAACGAAAATCTCCGCCCTTGATAGTATCATAAAAAAGACGCCAATCGCTGTCTCCATCATTCTGATAATTTTTGGAAGCGTTTATACCTCCCTGCGCAGCGATACTGTGCGCGCGCCGCGGAGAATCCTGGATACAGAAGTTTAAAACGTTGTAACCGAGCTCTCCCAGCGATGCTGCCGCCGCGGCTCCGGCTAATCCGGTGCCAACGACTATTATGGTAAACTTACGTCTGTTCGCGGGCGCAACCAGCCGTATATTACTTTTATAATTTTCCCACTTTTGCTCCAATGCTCCGGCGGGTACATTTGCATTCAATTTCATGCCGCACCTCCATTGAAGTAAATCCAAAGAGGAATCAGTAAGTATCCGAATCCTATGATAATTCCTGCCACCAGCGCAATTCTGAAGAGAAACGTGAGTAACCGACTCTGACTTATCCCCAATGATTGAAATGCGCTCCACACCGCGTGCCTGAGATGAAACCCCAGTAAAACCATACAAACCACATAGAGGATCACCACCCAGGTTTTATTAAAGTACTCGATCACCAGTCGATAAAGGTCTCTCATTACCGTGTCTCCCGCTTTCGCTACGTAACCATCATCGATGCCGGGACCATATTTGAATGTGACAATATGGAAGATTAGAAATGCGAGCGTGATTATCCCCGTGTATATCATCGTTTTTGATGAAATCGTTTTCCGGCTGGGGGCGCCGGCGTCTTCGACTTTTTCATAAGAACCGGGACGGGCTTTTTTCTTCCCGATCCACACTGCAATCCCCATTATTGCGTGAAAAACAAATGATAATAACAGCGCAATCTCGATTATGTAAAGCGCTCCGCCCAAACTTATCAAAAAATGCGAATACTCATTGAATGGTTGCGGATTATCATACAAAAGCTGGAGATTACCTAATAGGTGGAAGATAAGGAAAATAAACAAGCCCAGTCCGGTTAATGCTGATATGACCTTTCTGCCCATCGAAGACCATATTACATTTACCCAAGAATTCATCCACAAACTCCATTGATGAAGGATTGAATACCAAGAAATATTTCCATTATCCAAACAGTAATTATAGTCACTAACATTATTGGTTTCAAGTATTATTTGTATTAGTTGTTCAATTATCTTACAATCGATAACTGAATTGGACTTACCGAGTTAATATTGGACTTTTAATTGTTGCGTATTTTGTATTTTTTATTATTATGTCGCAAGCCGATAATATTAGTTATTATTACAATCCTCCAGCATTACTTAATTTATCGGCTCAATTCTATCAAAACCGTATAGTTCTCTATCAAACCCTATTGAATTAAAAGGTATTGACATGTTCAAAATTGCCGAATCGATCACTTCGGGGCTGATTTTCATTATATTAGTGTTGCTTGCTGACAATGCAAGCGCTTTGGGTCCTCGGAATCATTGGTTCACCGCCGAAGCTGCTATTGCTCACCTTTATAGTCAGAATGAGATAGAATTAGCTCAACTTCTGGAAAACCACCGTGACGAATTATACTGCGGCGCCATGAGTCCCGATTTCGGCTGGGTATGGGCGGAGCCTTTGGCTGCTGCCATGCATGCTTCATCCTGGACCGAAGCCTACCTGGAAACGATACGAGGCGTAGTTACTTACCCATTCGCCGAATGGGAACAGAGGGAAATAGCCTGGCTGATGGGTACAGCATCGCATGGTTACTCCGATGCCGCCTGGCATTGGGGTTATCGTCCCGATGCATTTCTCCCGCGCGCCATGGAAGAAGATAATACCTCGGAGGAAACTATCGAGTACGGCTGCGATATCTTCATGCTCTTTGAACATTCCGAATTCCCTTTAGCCCCGGATTACTACTGGCCGCTGGAACTATGGGCGGAAACTTTCCAACGCATCGGTTTCGATTGGGTTACTTCCGATACGCTGACCACCGGCACCGATGCCCTGCAGGCAGGAATCGCTGGAGAGAATTTAACCGGCTGGTTAACTTATCTTGCGCTGAGGGCGCAGATTCCGTTTTCGCATGATAATTACGAAGACTATTATCCGGGAGGAATTGAGGATTGCGGGGCTCTGGTGGCGCAGCAGATGATTCGCTTATGGCATATTTTACAAGATGATTCCTGGACATATCAGCATTCTTACATGTCTTACGGCTACGATGATGCTTACGGCTGTCATCTCTTGGCATCACTGCCTGATAATAATACCGGAGCGGAACCCAGGGCGCAGGTTGGATTCCGCACAGGAGGTGAAGATCGCATGGGAGCGCTCTTAAAATTTGTCCTGCCGGATGATCCGCCGGAAGCCTTCGTTGAGCAAGCATTGCTTAAGCTCCATTTCGCCGAACGAGAATATCCTCAAATTGATACCAAGCAATTGGGAATTTATCAGGTGCTTAAGCCCTGGGGCGAAGGAGCGGGAGAGGACAGTGAACCGCTTTCATATCAAGGTAGCGCAGCGGAAAACGGATGGGCGACGCACGATTACGCGCAATTCGGGAGCCTGCCCTGGGATGTTCCCGGTTGTGAGGGCGAGGGAACCGATAGGGATTCTGAGGCTGTCGATATTGTAGAGATCGATCCGATGATGGGTACAGAACAGTGGATATCATGGGATGTCACCGATCTCGTCCATTCGTGGAATGAGAATCCGCCGAGTAATTACGGTATTATCGCAAGGGATGACTCCGGTATTGACACAGAAGGCGTTTTTAACTTTATCTCCGAAGAAGGTATCACCTATTATCTGCGACCAACGTTAGAGGTGAAATGGAGACCGGAAACGCCGGTATCGGTTTCAATGATACCGGATAATCCGCCGATTATAATCCCTGCAGGCGGTTCGTTTAACTATACCGGCATATTGATCAATAATACCCGCACCTTACAGATAAGAGATGTCTGGATAATGATGGAAGTACCGGGACAAGGCATTTATGGTCCCTTAGACCGCATCAATAATATCCCGATTCAAGCGCTCGATACCCTGAGCGCGGCGGGAATACAACAGAATGTCCCCGTTTATGCGCCATTGGGAGACTATAACTATATTGCATACTGCGGAGATTATCCGGAAGATATCGTGGATTCGGCTTCATTTCAGTTCACGGTAATTGCGCCTGAGGGCGATGGTAGTAAACTATGGTCTGTTGACCGCTGGTTTGATGGAACGGATGAATATGAAATATCGACTCCGGCGGTTAGGTCGGTCAACAACTATCCTAATCCGTTCAATGCCCGCACTAACATATCATTTGTCATAAACGGACAATCCTCTGTCAAACTGGAGATATTCAACCTGCGGGGACAGAGAGTGGAGATATTGGTTAACGGCTTTCTCCCTGAAGGATTCCATGCTTTCGATTGGGATGCAACTGATGTAACCAGCGGGATTTACTTCTATCGGTTGAGTACCGAAACTGAACGCATTAACGGGCGGATGGTATTATTGAGGTAGCGGAAGGTATACCCACCTCAGGAGAGTTTATGCGCCCCCGGCGTGGACATTTGACCCCACACATTGTAAATGCACGGCAGACGTCGAGCGTACCGTTGGGCGCCCCACCCAAAGAGAAGCGTCAGGCGCGCCCCCGATGAAATCAGGGACGCCACATCTAAATATCCCCCAACGAATTACACGATGTTTCACGTGAAACATTTTGCAACTCAAAGTGCAGTTTATGGTTAGCCCGCATTGTTCATAAATCTCACTATCGGCAGCGGAAGCCTTGCGCTTCCGGCGGTTTTCCGAATCCACAATTCCATGCTGTCAACGGTCTATTACTTTTAAATCCCCGAAGGGCAAGCCTTCGGCTACGGATTCGTGGTTTTATGAATTATCAGAGCCATGTGTCTGTTTCATGTGAAACATCTCTCAACTCATTGGTGCACATGTGGTTATGGCGCGATGGCGAACAAAGAAATCAGCCCACCAACTATTTGCTAAGGGTTCGCACCGGGAGCGCGAAAAATCACCGGTCGGATTTCTTTACAAACCTTGTCGGGGTAAGTCTGTCTACCCATAGTGTATTTTACCCTATTTCCAAATTATGTTTGAATTCCTTAAACGGTTAGTTTATATTTGGGACTAACAAACATAGATATTAACTTTTAACGGAGGTAATATATGCACCTTAGCTACAGAATTGTTTTCAGTCTCTTGATGGTAGGTGCGCTTTGCATCAGCGCTCATGCCGGTGATTTCAGTAATTACCATCGTTTCGGCCTGATCGGGGGTTCTAATTCCTATACCGAGATAAAAGTCGGTTACTATAATCCCGCCGATATCGATGGAGGCCTGATTTTCGGTTTGGCGTCCGGTACGCAGGTGGATGAAGCTGTCAGCTTCGGCATCGAAGTCGATTTCTGGCGTAAAGTTTTCGAGGAGAAAATTGAAGTCGGCGCTGATACCAGCGATATCGGCGAAACCACCAGGTTTAAAGTACTCTATGAACATACCGCTTATTATATCCCGATCCTGGCAACATTGAAATACGATGTGCAGATGGCTCCGGAAAGCCCGGTTACGCCATTCGTGGGGATCTCGGGTGGATACGCATTCGCGCACCTGGGTTATAAATACAATGATACTTACGAAGAGGAAGTGATTGAGGAACCTCCGGACGAAGGTTTCTACGGCGGCTGGAACTGGCGGGTTTTCGCCGGTGTCGGTTACACTCTGGGATCGATGTCCAAGCTGAATATAGGCGCAATGTATAACGGCGTGACAGTTTCCAAGAGCGAAGAAGGCGGTTTTGAACGGGAATTGGATTTAAAGGGATTCGGTTTTTACGCCTCGATTTCGTTGGTGGGGATGTAGTCAGGCGAGGACATCTGCCGCTCCGTGGCTCCCTCACCCGTCTTCATTCCACGTTCCGCGGGATGAATCCACCCTCTCCCACTGAATGGGAGAGGGAAAAATGTAAAGGAAAAATGATTTTATAAATAGAGAATACCACACAGTAAAACGTGTCGGGTTTCTCCATTCGGCTATCGCCGAATTCCGGAACCCGACCTACCGCGCTATCGCCGAATTCCGGAACCCGACCTACCGCGCTACCGCCGAATTCCGGAACCCGACCTGCCGCGCTTTCAATCTAAGAAGCTGTTGAAATCGATTGACATAAGAGGCTGGGGCGATTATTATTCGCTTAGCCCGGATAATTCATAAAAAACATGAATTTGTGGCCGAAGGCTTGCCCTTCGGTAGCTTAAGTGAACCAGATTGTTTACAGACTGTAATTGAAGGTTCCAAGGAAATGCCGGAAGCGCAAGGCTTCCGCTGCCGGTGACTAAATTTATGAATAATA
>WJIR01000187.1 GCA_014730175.1 Candidatus Zixiibacteriota bacterium | reverse complement strand
ATCGCCCAATGAGTACCCCGCTCAAATGGTTCCTCCTTAAGATAATGCGGAAGTAGTTTCGCATATTGACCCATCAATCCGGGTACATTGTATAATATCTCCGCAATCATTTCCGGACCATGCCAGCTCAACGCACCGGACTCATCATTCATCATCCATAGCTGGTTACTGATCATCTTTTTTACCTTTTGCGGATCTCTTTCCGCCTCGATAGAAGCTGTTATTCCAATAGCTTCAATTGCCCTCCATCTGATTAATTCCTCCTTATCGAATGAAAGCGAAGTTAATCCCCTAAAGAGCAAATTGCCGTCCCGAGCTAACTGCTGCAGTAAATCCCAATTCCTGTTCTTTAGAATTCTACGAATGACGGATTTACGTTTTTTAAAGCTTTTGCGTTGATATTCGGCTTTGTCAGAATCGGAAATTTCAGTCATATCTGTTGGATTCCTGTTATTACTTAAGGTAATATAAATGAAATCCAAAAATAAATTGTTCCCAAATTTGAAATTCATCTGATAGACTACCTCCTTCTTTTCTCACCCAACAGAAAATTAAACTGATAGGTTTTTGACAAAACTATTATAGTGATTATGCAAATCAAAGGACATTTGCCAACATCTAAGGTTTCCGCAAGGAGTTCGGGCTTCGAATTGCAGCAAGAAAGGGTATTACCCATGAGGATGAGATCGGTGATATCAGCCTGTCAATTATACCAAGATATCGGAATGGTCAGTCTTGAGGGCTATTCGCATCAAACGATTCTTGCCAGATCATTTCAACGAATTAACTTTCTTGGTGATGGCAAACTTACCAACCTGAAGCCTGCGCATAGAATAATTTTACACTTGAATAAATCCGAATTTACGGGGTATTATTTACAGAGGACTATGATAATGGAAACTGAAGATAATATTTTGATACAAAGTGTGCTTGACGGTAATAAGCTCAAATATCAGATTTTAGTAGAGCGATACAAAAAGGCAGCTTATTATTTCGCTCTGGGGATGGTCGGCAACTCTGATGATGCTTACGATCTTTCCCAGGAAGCGTTTATCAGAGCATACCGTCATTTAAATCGATTCGATAGCAGGTCGAGTTTCAAGGGGTGGTTTTTCACCATTCTTTCAAATCTGTGCAAGAATGCGCTCAGGGCGGCATCTGTACGCAGGAAGCATTTTGTATCGGATAATATCCTCAGCCTGAGAATTGCTTCAGACAATGCTGACCCGGAACAAACTTATGTGCGCGAAGATATCAAGAAAAAAGTCTGGAATGCGATAAGCCAGCTTGATGAGGATTCCAGGGAGATTATTATTTTAAAGCATTTTCAGGACATGTCCTATAAAGAAATCGCGGAAGTGTTGCGGATTCCGATCGGGTCCGTCATGTCACGTCTTTATTATGCGCGGCAGAAACTCAAGAAATCACTTGAGGAGATGATATAATGAATTGCCAGAAAGCAACAGTGTTAATTTCCGGCAAACTGGATGGAGAACTCACTCCTGAGCAGGAAAAGGATTTGAACGCTCATCTGGAGTCTTGCCCTAATTGTCAAAAAGAATATCAAGAGCTTTTGAGATTAAAGGAGGTTACTTCGGATATGAAATTCGCTGATTTACCGGACCGTTATTGGGCCGGGTATTGGAATACGATCTACAATCGTCTGGAACGAGGAATCGGCTGGGTATTTGTCTCGGTCGGCGTAATAATCCTCGTGGGATTTTTCCTCTGGAATATTTTCGATGGATTTTTCCTTGATAATTCAATTCCTCTTATTTTAAGATTGGGGATTGGATTGGCGGGTTTCGGCGCGCTTATCCTGCTGGTTTCCGTATTACGGGAAAGGCTTTTCGCCCGCAAACATGAACGCTATGACGAGGTAGAGCGATGATTATAGTAACATCTGATTCCATACCCGGGAAACGAATCGTTGAGGTTTACGGAATAGTACGAGGTAACACCATACGCGCTCGCCATTTAGGGCGAGACCTGATGGCGGTTATTCGAAATATCGTAGGCGGGGAGGTAAGCGATTACACCAAGATGATCGCCGAATCCCGGGAACAAGCGATAGACAGGATGGCTGCCGAAGCGCAAGCCCTTGGCGCCAACGCTATTGTAACTACAAGACTCAGCACCTCTTCGATGATGCAGGGCGCGGCTGAACTGTTAGCATACGGAACCGCGGTGAAAGTGGAGGATGAATAATCAAGAATTCGGATGCAAATTTACTTGCGTAACCTGAAAGTTGATATTAAATTTATGTGATTAATGCGCCCATAGCTCAATTGGATAGAGCGTCTGACTACGGATCAGAAGGTTGGGGGTTCGACTCCTCCTGGGCGTATTTTTTATTGGACTGCGGAAGCGGAAGCTTTCGCTTTTTTTGTTTGGTTACTGGCGGTATCGCGCTCTGCACGGTAATCAGTATAATCTGTTCAAATTACATAAGCACGCAGATTTCTGCTTGACATAACCTTGATTACTTTTTAGATATGGGATTTAAATTTCGGGCAACGAAAATACCTTTCGGTTAGCTTGACGATATTCATTTTAGATGTCATAATTATATTAAACTCGGAATACGGCTAAAATTATGCTTAAAATCGGAACCTCCGGATACAGCTTCGCCGATTGGGTGGGTCGGTTTTATCCCACCGGAATCGAAAAGGGCAAGATGCTGGATTTTTATAAAGACCACTTCGATTGCGTGGAGATCAATTCCACTTACTATCGCATTCCGCATTCTGCCGTATTTTATCATCTCAGCGAAAAAACGCAGAATGACTTTGAATTTATTGTCAAGGCTAACCGGGATTTCACGCATAATAGAGACGAGAAATCCGACAGCGCAGCAAAGCTTCTGGAAGCGGTTAAACCTATCGAAGAATCGGGCAAGCTGAAAGGATTTCTGGCGCAGTTTCCCTGGTCGTTCAAGCTATCGAAAACGAACTTGGAGTATCTGAAACGACACGCCCATGATTTCGGAGATCATCCGCTTTTCGTGGAATTCAGGCATAATAGCTGGGTGCGGACAGAGGTTTACGATCTGCTAAGGGAGCTCAATATAGGATACTGCAATGTCGATGAACCGCAGCTTAAGGGGATGATCGCTCCGCAGGATATCGCCACCACCGATATCGGCTATGTTCGCTTTCATGGCAGAAATTCCGATAAATGGTGGGGAGGCGGGGGCGAACGTTACGACTATGATTATAGCCGCGAAGAGCTTTCCAAATGGATGGAATATATAAAACGGTTGAAAGAAGACACGAAAAGCGTATATCTTTTTTTCAACAACTGCCACCAGGGGCAAGCGGTTAAAAACGCAAAGATGTTAAAGGAAATGCTTCAACAGGATATTGAACCGTAATATTCGCTATGGTAATTAATCCCAGGATAAGACACGCATTCGAGGAATTCTACCACTGGTTCGCTCATAAATTCAGATTCAGCGAACATACAGTACTGATACTGTTAGCGTTTCTGGTAGGCGTAACAACCGGCGTGGGAGCGGTAGCGTTCCGATGGCTTGTGCTAACGATGAAAGATCTTTTCATCGGGACCGGATTGGATGTACTCAGCGGAAAGGGTACCTTATTCCCGCGTTATACCGTGCCTTTAATACCGATGATCGGCGGTTTTCTGGTAGGCCCGATAACATACTACTTCGCCCGTGAAGCGAAAGGACACGGCGTTCCCGAAGTGATGGCGGCGGTCGCCCTGAAAGGCGGCGTTATCCGCCCTCGTATGGTTTCGGCAAAGGCGTTTTCATCGGCGCTATGCATAGGTACCGGCGGCTCGGCGGGACGTGAGGGTCCCATCGTTGCAATAGGTTCTGCCATCGGTTCCACCATCGGTACGCTTTTCCGAATGTCCGGCGAGCGAGTAAAGGTGCTGGTCGGCTGCGGTGCGGCGGCGGGGATTTCCGCTGTGTTTAACGCGCCTATCGCCGGTGTGTTATTCGCACTTGAGATAATACTCGGCGATTTCGCCATCCACACATTTTCGCCGGTGATACTTTCCTCGGTTATCGCTACAGTTATATCCCATTATTTCGTCGGCGATTTCCCCGCATTCGAGGTTCCGAAATACAATTTGGTTTCCGCCTGGGAGATTCCGATGTATTCACTCATGGGATTCGTCTGCGGAGTCATAGCGGTAGTATTCACCACATTACTTTACAAGTCTGAGGATATTTTCGAAGAAAAGGTTAAATTGCACCCGGCAATCAAACCGGCGCTGGGCGGATTGATGGTGGGTATTATCGGCTTCTTTTTCCCGCAGATATTCTCCGATGGCTATGAAGTGATTACCGCCGCACTCCATGGAAACCTCGCCTGGAATTTGCTGTTCATTTTAGTATTCCTCAAGATAATCGCCACCTCGCTTACGCTGGGCAGCGGTAGCTCCGGGGGCATTTTCGCCCCCTCATTATTCATCGGAGCCATGACCGGCGGCTCTTTCGGTATCCTGATGAATTCCCTGTTTCCAGCGGTTACCGCCTCTCCCGGCGCATACGCATTGGTCGGTATGAGCGCAGTTGTTGCCGGAACGACTCATGCGCCAATCACCGCGATACTGATATTGTTCGAAATGACCAATGATTATCGTATTATTCTTCCCCTTATGATTGCGTCGGTCTTTTCGACCCTGGTCGCTCACAGACTGAAAAACGAATCAATATATACTTTAAAGCTGATTCGAAGAGGTATCAGGATCAAGGGGGGTAAGGATGTTATGCTCCTCGATAGTATCAGGGTGGCTGAAGTGATGAAGAAGGATTATAAATCGGTTCCCCCAGAGATGACATTGCGTCAACTTCTGCACTACATGGAGGAGAATGGTGATGATTGCTATCCGGTAATCGATCGCTACGGCACCTTAAAGGGAGCGGTTGCTATGCAGGATGTGAGAACGATTATAACTAAAGAAGGGATGCAGGACTTAATCATCGTTTCGGATATAATCGGCTCGCAACCGATAACGGTAAATCCCGAAAGCTCCCTGCGTGAGGCGCTGCAGTTATTCGGAATGCGGGATATATCTATATTACCCGTGGTTGATCCTCATCAGAAAGAGCATATTATGGGAGTGCTATATCGACGCGATGTTCTGAACACCTATCACCGGAGATTACTGCAAAAAGAATCCTCATGATAATTTCGCCGAGAGCTTCGATCCGGTTGCCATATCCTAATCATTATTATTAGCTAATTTCGATACTGTTAGCGGAAGGTTTGTGCGCTTCCGACGTGGACGCTTGACGCCAAGTAAAATAACACACACCGTCTTCGTCTTCGGCGAATCCACCCCACTCAAGAGGGGGAAAAATGTCGGCAGCAAGCTGCCGATTTACCCGCAATAGTAGAGCATACATGCTTGTCTGCGGAATGTGCGGGATAACCCCTGATGGCATCGGGGCGCATACTGCCCCATAATCTTAATACAACACCGAAGGGCAAGCTTTCGGCTACGGGTTTATAATTTATATGTAATATCCGGGTTAATTTTCGATATGGAAGGCGAAATTGATTAAGCAAAAAATAAAGCAAGGAGAATAATCGGAAGTAACAGAGGGGGGCGGAACTGTTACACCCGGAAAATTCCCCTTGCATCTAAGCTAAACGGTTGGAAATAAAAAAGGTTCCTATATTAATCATGGATTCCGTGGGAATTCATATTGAATTATCTCCCCGGTGCCCTCTAATCTGTCTTAAAAACCCAAATTTCACTGTATGAGAACAGAAGATTGCTTCGCCTTCGGTAAATCCCCGGATTGTAATCTCCTCCATCCTCGGCATTGCCCCGCTGGCTCCGAGTTACGAATTGTTCAACACTCGCCGAAACTCTCACTGTTTATTTTGCCGGGGAAACAATCGCACCTTTTCAACTCATTGAAAAAGGAATCAGCATATCCTCGGCAACTGCTCCCCGGCAGACATATCGATTATTCTGGATGTTCCGAATTCATTTCTCATAGTGACAATCGCCTGGTCGGAATCAAGCGCTTTACCGATTGCTTGAGATTCAGGCATAGAGCATTCCTTTCGGAGGATATTCAGAGCATCCTGCGTATCGGATTCGGGGATAAACGCGATGAATTTGCCTTCATTAGCTATATGAATCGGATCAAATCCTAAAACTTCGCAGATGGCAGTGACTTCGGATTCAACAGGAACTTGACTTTCCTCGATTTCAAAATGAAAACCGCTGGCGCCGGCGATCTCAACTAATGCCGATGCCAATCCGCCCCTGGTCAAATCGCGCAAACAGTGTATTGGGATACCGGCATTAAGCAGTCTCATTATCGCATGACTGACAGGCGCTGAATCGCTGCGGATATCTGATTTCAAAGAAAACTCATTTCGCGAAAGAAGCGCCGCCAGCCCATGTCTTCCGATATCGCCGTTAATAATAATTGCATCTCCGGCTTTAACGGAGCCTGGATGGATTTTATACCGGTGGCGTATAGCCCCAACTCCGGACGTATTAATAAACAGTCCATCGCCTTTGCCTTTTTCCACAACTTTGGTGTCTCCTGTAACGACTCTCACGCGCGCATTTTCACAAGCGGCTTGCATCGATTGAGCTATCTTGATAAGCATATCAGAAGGGAAACCTTCTTCTATTATGAAACCAGCGCTGATATACAGCGGCTCAGCGCCGGACATGGCAAGATCATTAACGGTGCCGTAAACCGCCAGTGAACCTATATCGCCACCGGGGAAAAACAACGGTTTGACTACATACGAATCAGTCGTGAAGGCTAAGCGCGAATCTACAACATCTAATACGGCGCTGTCATGTTCGACCATTCGGTCACCATTTGAAAAGATGGTTCGAAAAAGATCGCGGATCAGCCTGTGCATCATCTTCCCGCCGCCGCCGTGCGCCAATGTAACAACCGGGTGATCACTCATAAATGAAGATAAGATCGGATCGTTGGTTTCTGTTTGCATTTAGAATATAATCAGCGATTGAAAACTTAGATAAATCCACCGCCAACGGGATTCGGCGCTATTTCGCCGGTATCTCTGCAAGTTGGATGATCCACAGGTCGGAATCCCCTGTGACTCCGCGATGCAATTCCGCATTATGCGGTTTTGGCGAAGGTGACCACCACTCCTTCTCTAACAAAGCTCTACAAACTTTGGCACATCAGCCAGCACTCGGTTAACAGCGTCTTTCCAAAAATCGACTTTAGTCAGGTCCACTCCCAGATGCTTTTTAGCCACCTCTTCACTGGTCATCTTACCGGAATCAGCAAGCAGTGCATAATATTTCTGCGCGAAATCACTACCTTCTTTCAATGCCCTATCATAGACCCCATTGGCGAAGAGGAATCCGAAGGTATAAGGATAATTATAGAAGGGTACCATGGTCAGATAAAAATGCAGCTTGGAGCACCAGAAAAGCGGATGAAGTCCCTCGTTCTCATCCAGAATTCCGAAAAACGCTTCCTTCTGAGCTTTGGTCATCAAGTTGTTCAAGCGATCTTTGGTCAAGGTACCTTCATTGCGCTCTTCATGCATCCAGGTATCAAAAAGGAATCGAGCGCGAATGTTACAAAAGAAGGTGAAACCGCCCTGTAGTTTCTGATCCAGAAGCATAAGTCTTTCCTCATCGGATTCAGCGGCGTTATAGGCGGCATCCGAGACCCTCAGTTCGTTGAATATGGATGCTGTCTCAGCTAATGTCATCGGATAATCCTGTGAAAAGGGAGCGATATCTTTGAGAACATATCCGTGGTATCCATGTCCCAGTTCATGAGCCAGCGTTTCCAGGCTGGAATATGTGCCGGAGAATGTCATAAAAATTCTCGATTCTTTGTTGAGCGGTACGCGCCCACACCACGCACCACCACGCTTTCCGGCGCGATCTTCGGCTTCCACCCACCGATTGTCAAGCGCCCGTCTGGTAAAATTCCCCATTTCATCCGAGAAGCTCCCGAGATGTTTGACAATAAAATCTCCGGCCTCGTCAAATGCGTACTTCTTACCGGATTTGCCGATGGTGGCTGTCTGGTCATACCAGCAAAATTTATCGATATCGAGCAGTTTTTTCTTGGCATCGATATATTCCTTGATTTTGGGACCGTCTTCAACCACGGCTTGCCACATGGCATTTAGGGTATCCTCGGTTATCCGGCTGTTCTGCAGAGATTCCTTA
Organism: Candidatus Zixiibacteriota bacterium; assembly: GCA_014730175.1. Lineage (GTDB taxonomy): Bacteria > Zixibacteria > MSB-5A5 > UM-FILTER-46-8 > UM-FILTER-46-8 > WJIR01. The sequence continues at coordinate 13,070 of WJIR01000187.1, read as the reverse complement.
AGGAAGGAATCCCATCCTCGTTTCCTATAAACCGTGAGGCGGAATCCGACCAATGAGTTTAATGCCATGGCAGCATATTCTGCGCGGGATTCCCATGCCGATTCCATTTTCTCGAAAGCATCTCGTCTGATATCACGATCCGGATTGGATAATCTGTTAGCGTTCTGCCCCAATGAAATGAGCTTTTTCTCTCCATCTTCCTCAACTTCAACTCTCAAATCTCCAGCCATCTTGTCATAAAGCATATTCCATGAGTGGAATCCGCTGACGGAGAGATCGAGGGCGAGTTTTTCCATCTCCTCGGACATTTTATCCCTCGCCTGGTCGCGCATCTCGTTCAGCTTGAATTCGATTTCTTTCAAGCCATCGATCGACAGTAACTTACCCCATTCCGCATCGCTTTGCTTGATTGAGAACGATTCCAGAGATGCCCATAAACCCTTGAAAGCCGATACATATTCATGCAGTTGAGATTGAATCTGAAGCGCTTTGGTATCATCCACGTTCTGGCTGGTTAGACATTCGCAGAAGATATCGGCGTGATGTATATGTTCCGCTATAGTTTGCAATCTCAAAATCCAATTAGCCCATTCCTGACGGTTGGAATCATTGAGTTGCTTGTCTAAGTTCTCAAGTTCCTGTTGGGCTTGCTTTAAATCTGCAGCTATCTGTTTTCTAAAATCGGCGAACTGCTCAGAGTTCGAACCTCCGGGGAAAATCGAATCAATATCCCAGGTTGGCGCCGCAACTTTGCTTGTATCATTAGCTGACATAAAATCTCCTTTATATTTTTGATGATTGGAAACTACAAATAATGAAAAATAAAGAAGAAAACAAGAAAAAACAGTGTTAATCACTTTTAGCTTGTATTACTCATAAAATTCGTCATTGTAAACCGAAGCGTTATGCACCCGTGGCATACTTGCACTTCCCGCATTTATTTGAAATCTTCAATTCCAATCCGTAGATAATCTACTTCTTTCAAACTCCCGAAGGACAAGCCTTCGGCTACGGATTAATGGTTTTTATGAATTATCCGGATTAGTGAAGTCAGCGGGACAACTGTCATTACGAAGTTGCAGAGGATGGCTGTGATCTGCTTTTTGTGTATAACTGTTCGATGAAGGATAGGATGTTGAACATAGTCCAGTACAACACCAATCCGGCGGGCATCCTTAAGAAGATGAAGGTCAGGACAACAGGCATAATATATACCATCATTTTTTGTTTGGGATCCTTCATGGTCATCTTCTGCTGTATGAACATGGTAACGCCCATTATTATCGGAAGCACGTAATAAGGATCAGGAATGGAAAGGTCTGTCAGCCACAGCATAAAATCGGCGCCACGCAGCTCGATTGTCGAGCGCAATACGCTATAAAGAGCGAAGAATAAGGGCATCTGGAGTAGTAGAGGTAAACATCCGCCCAGAGGATTAACCCCGTGCTCTTTATACATCTTCATGCTCTCCGATTGCAGCTTTTTGGGGTCCTTCTTATATTTTTCTTGAAGCTCCTTTATTCTTGGCTGTATTTCCTGCATCTTTGTCATCGAGGACATTGACTTTCGCGATAGCGGCAGCAATAAGATCTTGATTATAATCGAAAATATTATAAGCGCGAAGCCATAGTTGGGGATAAATGTGTGCAATTGAATCAGCAGCCACAGAATAGCAACCGAGAAAGGACGAAGAACAGACCACCCCATATCCACAATCGATTCCAGCCCAACGCCATAATCCCTCAAGATAAAGTAATCGATCGGACCGACGTAAACAGTAAAGCTGTCGGAGACCTGACCTCCGTTATCGGCAGGCATCCTTATACCGTTGACCACCAGTTTCCTGTCGATCCTTTCCGTCCCGAAAGTCTCCGGGCTCTCCATTATCTCCACATAAAATCCCGAACCGGGATTTGACCTGGGGACGATAATGGATGTGAAATACTTGGACTTGGTGGCTGTCCATTCGGTCTGACCCGATTTCTCCTCGCGATTCACTTCGGCGCCGTCGGCATCGTCGAAGTCCAGCGCTTCACCGCCAAACATAGCATAACCCTTCATATGGCTGTTATCCTCACCGGCGGCAGCCAGTTCCGTGACAGGCATCGGAGCATCCCAGGTGAGATAATAATCCTTCCCGCAACCCAAATCCGATGCGCCTTCAATGATTACATCCATATCGAAAGAATACTGATCGTACTCGAATCTATAGATTTTCCTAATCATTTCTCCGGCGCCGGCAGTCCATTCAAAACTGATTTCGCCCTCAGGATTGCCGGCGGAAAGCTCCAGATTCTTCGATTCCGTATTGTAGTTGGTGATTTCGGATAATAAGTAGTCATCGCCACACTTTAACTTGAGGGAGCTGGCGCCATTGAATTCCGCCAGATCGATTTCACCATCCCCTTCACGGCTGTATTTCTTCAGCTTAAACGATACCAGCGCCCCTCCCCGCGAGGAAAATTCGGCATGATATAGATCGGTGTCAACTTGAACTATCTTCTCAGGGAGAGTATCTGCTGCAGCAGTGACCAGATGATCTTCATCAGGTTGTGTACGCTCCGGCTCGATTTGCTCAACGATTTCTGTGTCCTGCGGCGCTTCGGTATAAACCGTGTCTTTGGTAATCGTCGGTTGCTGCTGCACATCCGATGGCGGATTAATAAGCTGTGTATAAAACGGGAGAAGTAGAAATATCAGCCCGATAAGAATAAATGCAATTATCGTCCTTTTATCCATAACTCCCCGTACTACGCCGGATCCATTCCCCCTTTGTTCCATGGATTGCAGCGAAGTATTCTATATATGGCTTTGCCACTGCCCTTAAACAGTCCATATTTCGCAACAGCATCGATTGCATAATTCGAACAGGACGGATAAAAGCGGCAGCTATTCGGCGGAAAAGCGTAGCTGATAGTATATTGATAAAATTTGATTAGATTTATTGCGATCGCTTTAAGATATCTATTAATCATCTCGATTTGTAAGTTCAAACAGGGATTTAAGTTCTGCTCTAATCTCCGAATTCTTAAGCTGAGCCGTATTTGGTTTAGCGATGGTTAGGACCAAACTTCCTTCAGGGAAAGTTTTCTTATTGTGGCGCAAAACCTCACGGATTACTCTCTTCACTCTGTTCCTTTCCACTGCTGATTTGAATCCCTTTCTCAGGTTTATACCGAATTTGGTCGTCTGTTGTCTCTTTTCAGTGTAAACCGACAGGAGAAATGAGTCGGATTTTTTGTACTCACCTTTATACCTCACTTTTGCGAATTCTTTACGAGATTTAATATGAATCCTTTTCGGAAATCCATATTGTTTGGTATTTCTCATTAAAACGCCTAATGAGTCAGACGACTCCTGCTTTTCGCTCTTCTTCTCTTCAAAATCCTGCGACCGGCTTTGCTGGACATTCGTTTCCTGAAACCGTGATCCCGTTTCTTCTTTACATTTGATGGTTGAAATGTTCTTTTCATGGAAATCTCCTTATGATTTCTAACTTAGAATAAACTCTCAATATAAATTTGTTTATCTACAAGTCAAGCAAATTCGTTTTGCATCCGTGTCAGGGGATAAATCCCATGACCTACCCATGTAAGGCTATATCGGCAGCAAGCTGCCGACCCACCCTCGGAATTCACGTGAGACAGGAATAAGCCAGAGGCTTATTCTTGTCTGCGTTAAGTTCCTGTCGCGCCAGGGAGAATGTTGATAACCAGTATCGAAGTCATTGTCCCGATTATATCGGGAAAGCCAGGCAATCTGTCTTTATTATCCTATAAGGTGGTAGAGATTTCCACGTCGTCCTCCGGGCTCCTCGCAATGACTTTTCCAACACTCCTTTTGGCTCGGTCAGCGCTATTTTAGGGGTCAAATCCGGAATGACTACTGTTTCGTTCATTTGCCGGAGAGGTTTTGGGCAACCGATGCAAGATTCTCTATTGCCTATTAATTTCCCGCAATTTATAGTTATACAGGTTTGAATTGAAGGCGATTAAGTTTGTTGTTGAATAAGACTGTACGATATTTACTTTTGATATTTCTACTATTTCCTGATCTTGCTCACAGCGGATTGGGCAATGATATTATTCACTCATTCACCAAAGCTGATTTCAGACCTGTTTTCCTCAGCGATACCTGGGCGCCAATTGATCCATTTAGGGATAAAGTATCCTTCGGTTATATCCGGCTGCCCGCACAGGAGAAACATCCATCGCTATATTTCACAGAAGACGATATACACCATCTCCGCTCCAGGGTGAATCGTTCACCGATGTTGCTTTGGTATAATAGAATTCAGCAAAAAGCTGTGGAAGGTCTGAGTGTTGACTTCAGCGATCGGAACCTGAGCGAGATGGACAGGGCTCTGTATGCCGAAGCTTTAGCGTTTGAATATCTTATCTCATCAAATGAAAGTTACCGACACAGAGCGGTTAGCGCATTGAGAAATATATCGGATCCACCATCAATACATAATCCGGAGGGTGGACGCCCCGGCGATGGTTTCGGCGATTTCGTTTATGCTTCCCAGGTTATACTTGTCTACTTGAGCGCCTATGATATGATACAACCTTACCTGATCCCTGAAGATGATAAATGGATACGGGACAAGCTGGCTGCCGAAATCAACCAGCTTTATACCTACCTACCCATAGCAACACCCAATAATCACAAGACCGTAATGGCTGCCGCGGTGGGATTAGGAGCCATAACACTTTCCAATATGAAGCGGTATAGAGGAAACAGCCCACAGCAATGGATGGATGCCGCCATAGAGGATTTGGAGGTAGGATTATCGGAAATTGCTCCGGACGGTTCCTACAAGGAGGGACCTTTCTATGCCGAGTTCATCGCTCAGCAAACATTTCCTTTCTTTATCGCTTTGAGGAATACAACCGGCTACAATGCTTTTCATCACTGGCGCATCCAAAAGTTTTGCGATTTTTTAGCAGCTGTCAAGAAACCATCCGGGAAAATTGGTTTATGGGACGATTCCAATACCTCAGCGATGGTGTATCATCCGTTCATCCCCGGCGACTTAAGAAGATCGAAATGGTATCAATACGATTTCGATAATTACGCATACCGGGACTTGAAGGATTATAACCTTGCCGCTGCTATTGCTTCTTATGAGAAAAATGTTATATCTCAGCCGAATAATGAACCTGCGCAGTTTTTCCCGGATGGCGGTATTGCGGTTTTTAAACCGAATTCGTCCAATCGACTCTACGGTTTGCTTTTGGGTGAGCCGAAATCTCAGTTTTCCACCGGACATGAGCATGTCGATCCCGGTCATATCACCTTATCCGCTTTGGGGACTGACTTTCTAATCGCGCCCGGTTACGGTCCATTGGGTACAGATTCGGAAGACCGCGGATACTACCTTCTTCCGGAATCTTACAACATTATAACTATTAACGGGAGGGGACCGAACAGAAATCCGATAATAAGCGACATCGACGGGATTGGTCTGCGAAACTGTTTTAGCACGGAAACGATTTCATCGGCAGAAGTGATAATGAGTTATCGTGGCGCCGATATCTCCCGAAGGCTGTTTTCTATTGATAATGAGTTCTTCCTTTTAATGGACGATATTACCGCGGATGATTCAGTTAGAATTGGAATAAACTTTCATACTTCATTGAAGGAAATAGAAGCATTACCGTATGGATTCGCAATTCATTCCGGAGAGGCTTCTCTGGATGTGCATCATCTAACTCCGATTTCATATCCTGAGGTCAATCTCGGTTTCGGCGTCGGCACGCCTAACGGTAACAGGCAGATAGTTACACGTACAATCGTGAGTGAATTCGAAACTGACAATATTGCAATCCCTACCTTATTGCTCCCGAAAAACAATGATAAATCATATCGAGTACTCGAGGAGCAAATCGGGAATTCGGCGCGAGTTTATCAATTGCGGACTTCATTTAAGGAATATTCGTTTATAGCCAATCCGGATAAGGAGGAATTGAATCATCGTGATATAATTTCCGATGCGGAATTCGTACTCACCGATTTCAGATCTCCGGAAAGTAATTTCGTCATGCAAAACGGTAGTTATCTCGATTATCGAGGCGAGATAATTATCGATTCTGACACTACTATCGGGCTTTATTTCAGGCGATCGCACTCAGGCGGTCTGGGTTATATGTGGGGTCCCGATACCGGCTATACAGTTAAAATGTTCCTGAGTAGCGTTGATCCGGGACCGGTGTTCTTTAATGATATTGGAGTCGCCTATGAGGTGATCGATGGTTTTGCGGTTTTCGAATTGAGAGGTTCAGGGACGCTGAAGGCCGGATTTACTTCCGATAGAATCACGACTGTAGAACGATATCGCCGTCCCGCTCCGCTGCTGCCAACTATTGCACAACCCTGGAATCGCTATCGTTATCCGCGGTATCTCAATCCGGCTCAGGTAACCGGACTCGAGATGGAGATAGCTGATACAGTGGTGACGACTGCCGCCGATATGATTAACAGTAGATTACTCGATGATTATCCTTATACCTCACAGGAACTCACGGAATGGGGGATCAGTTTCGCCGGTCAGTTCGATAAATTGAACGTAGGTATCGCCCAGGAAACCTCCAACCGGTTTTACGTGGGTGATATGTCAGTAGCATTAGAACAGGAGGGGGTGATATCCGAAAAGGGTTTATACATGCGTCGGTTAGGTATGGAAATTAGCCCGGGTGAGAACTATTTGCGATTAAATCGCCGCGAACTGGTGATGGGAGGCTACGATTTTCGTTCCGAATATTGGAATAGTAATGGTGTCGGACTGCGCGCAGGGACAGCAAGGCTGTATGGTAATGATTCATACTCTTCCGGCATCAGTTATCATAAGAGAAATCTATCATCTAATATTGATCTCATCTGGGATGACGATTATTTCAACTTCTATTCTTCTATATACGCCGCTCGAATGTTCACGAGTTTATCCGGTACGATCGCCGAAGGTAATCCGGACAATTTCCATCTGAGGTCGGGATACTCTTATGAGTATCTATCTCCCTTTATCTGTTATTCGTTTACCGACAGCACGCATTACATCACGGGAGGATCGCGATTTCACCCGGATATTCACAGCGAATTCGGGATATCAATATCGGGGGAAATCGAGAATAACCTCTACACCAGCGAGCGTTTCGACTTCGATTTCCGCATCAGACAGGATCGGATTTTCTTGAGCGGTTTCAATACATTCAATAGTTATCGCGATGATCTCACCGGTCATCTTATCAGCTCTTATTCCGGGGAAACAAGTTATTATACAACCGGCTTCAATTATCTGGTTGATACCAACAAAGACGAGAATATGGCATCAGTTGATTATTTCTTTGCGCAAGCCACGGAGCGGTTTGCCAATGGTAATATCTCACTAATGATAGCCAACGATAGGCGTTTGGATAGAAGCAGCCGGTTATATGGCTGGTCGGTAAACGGATTGTATTCGCGAGAGGTAGTCCCGAGCGTCAAGGCGTTTGGCGGAACCGGATTTAACCTCACCGATTCCGAGTTATCCTCGGTTTCAACCGGTGTGTCGTATTACAGGACTATACTGGTCAGCGCCGATGCGAATCTGATACTAAACGAAGGTGATGACATGATGCTTTGTAACTATGCCATCGGTTACGATTTCTTCGGATTCGGGCGTTTGGATTTGGGTTCGTACTACATTTACAGCGGGGATTTTCCTGAGCTTGAAGCCAGCAGTTATCAATTCAAATTATCCCGTCAAAGCCGGGCTTCCTCTCCCGGGATTATATATGGATATGACAGAATGTACGGGAGGTATGTTGAGGGGTATATCAGTTTTAGTTTTAATTAATCAATGTTAATATTGTTATATATAACTACGCTATCATAACCAAACACTTCTTTGAATTTATCAATCACAACAGGTATTACATCGCCGACCTGGATTTGCTTATCCAGCAGGGAGGAAATGGAGCCGACCGGAGCATCGGTGATCCCGCAGGGATTGATAAGATTAAAGTAGGATAAATCAGTGGATACGTTGAGAGCGAAACCGTGGAAACTGATCCATCGTTTCACCGCCACTCCGATTGCAGCTAACTTGGTATTACCCACCCATGCTCCGGTGAAACCTTCCCTTCGACCGGCTTCAAGCCCGAATTCTTTCAAAACCTCTATCAGCGCCTCTTCGATATCTCTGAGGAATTTATGCATATCCCGTCCGCGATTGTTCATGTCGATAATTATATAACCCACAAGCTGTCCGGGACCATGATAAGTAACATCTCCACCCCTTTCGATTTTGTGAAGCTGAACGCCTTTAGCCTCCAGCATCTCAGCATTGGCGAGAATATTGGCTTCTTTACCGCCTCGCCCGAAAGTGATCACCGGATTATGTTCAAGCAGTATAAGCGCATCGTGCCCTTCACCGGCGGCTCGCCGCAAAACGAATCGATGTTGTATATCGAGGGCTTCGGCATAATCCAATTGCCCGGGTATGTAGATATCAATTTTGGGCATTTATACTCCATATTAATAACTTGACAGATTTTATAAATGGTATTTATTGATAATAACAAACGATTACGAAATCCACAGATTTCTACATTTCTTAAACTCAGCGGGAAATAATTTACGCGGTATGCAAAAGAAGCTGATATTACTTGTTTTTAGTATTATGTTCACTTTGATAATGGCGCAACGTGCTGTATCGCAAGGAGTTATATGGCAGAATACTATGGGCGGTTATGAGTTTGATGAAGCTACATCTATTCAGCAGACAACCGATGGCGGTTATATAACCGTCGGCAGGAGTTCATCTTACGGCGCCGGAGGTTTGGACTATTACCTGGTAAAACTTGATGTGGATGGTGATACGCTCTGGAGCAGGACTTATGGCGGCGCCGAAAATGAGTTTGCCAACTGTGTCCTGCAAACCTCGGACGGAGGTTATATACTGGCAGGATTTTCAGACAGTTACGGACCGGGCAACGGCGATTATTATGTCGTGAAGACCGATGAAATCGGCGATACGATCTGGACGCGCGCTTACGGATTCCCCACCAAGGGTGATTATGCCGTATCGGTCGTGGAAAATCTGAACAGTGAATATATTGTTATCGGATATCAATGGATTGTAACGGGTTACGACACTTGGGCTATAAAACTGGATTCATCCGGCGATAGTTTGTGGTCGCGAACTTTCGATTATGACCAAACCGATGTGGTTAGGGGATTTAAGGATACCAACGACGGCGGTTATATTATAGCGGGATACCGGGGCACATCGGAGAATCTCGATTTCTGCTTGATTAAAACCGATGCCGAGCTAAACGTAGAATGGACAAATACTTATGGCGGGGGGATGAAGGAATATGCTCAAGCGGTTGCGGTTACCGAGGATGGAGGATACCTAATTGCCGGGTATAAGCGTGATGATTCCGGTTTTTCTGATATTTACCTGGTTAGAACGGATCAGAATGGAGGAACTCTTTGGGAAAAAGTGTACGTAGCGCCAAGGGATGATGTCGCCAAGTCTGTTGAATCGTTGGCGGATGGTGGATTTATAATTGCCGGTGGGACCGATTCCTTTAATAATGGTTATTATGATGTTCTCTTATTGAAAGTGGATCAATTCGGCAATGTTGCCTGGGAGCATACTTACGGCGGCAGCCAGATGGATACCGGTAATGAAATTATCGTAAATCAAACCGGGAATTATGTTATAGCGGGTGGCACCAGATCATACGGGGAAGGCGAAACCGATTTTTATATCCTCGAAGTAGCTCCGCTCGATTTTGCGATATCAATTTATCCCGATAATTATCCGATTACTGTAAGTCCGGGGGGGAGTTTCACCTATCGCGGTTTTCTTGCTAACAATACCGGAAATCTCGCCAGTACAGATGTCTGGATTAAAGTGAGGATGCCGGATGGTTCATACTACGGGCCTGTCGAAGGATGGGCGAATATCTTCCTTGAAGCCGGGGAGACAATACATTACCATCCTATTGTCCAGAATATACCGGTTTATGCGCCATCAGGTGATTACACTTATATTGCATACACTGGCGAATATCCTCAGATAATCGATTCCACTGATTTAACTTTTTCGGTAATAGAAGGTATCGATGATGGTACACCTAAGTCGGAATGGTTGCTTACCGGATGGGGAACTTCAACGCAAAAACAATCCCAAATATTCCATAAGATATTAGTCAATAGCTATCCAAACCCATTCAACGTTACTGCGAATATTGAGTTTGTGTTGCCCACCGAAAGCGAAGTGAACTTAAGGGTGTACAACATATTGGGGCAGCAGGTCGCCGTATTAGCTGAAGGTAGATACATGGCTGGTCATCACAGGATCGTATGGGATGCATCGGATTATTCCAGCGGAGTGTACTTCTACAAATTAACAGCTGGAGAGAAAGTATTCACCAGGCGGATGACATTGCTGAAGTAGTCGTTAGATATTAGCTTTAACCTGGATTATTCATAAATTTCCTGATCGGTAGCAGAAACCTTGCGTTTCCGGTGTCTCTCTGAATCCGCAATTCCAAGCTGTCAATGGTGTATTATCTTTAAATCATCGAAGGAGAACCAATCGGCTACGGACTCGTGGTATTTATGAATTTTCCGGGCTATAACTATTGTAATCGTTTCTTGCCCTAACTATGTATAAAACCTATATTCACACCGAATTTAGCGATAACCGGGAACTGAGCGTAAAACTAACAGTTATACAAAGTCATGGCTAAAGTTAGAATCACAAGAGCTGAGGAATTCTCAGCATCTCACATACTTTATTCACAAGGACTTAGCGAGCATGAGAACCGGAAAATATTCGGTAAATGCGCTAATCCCAATGGGCATGGTCATAATTATAGAATCGAAGTAACTTTGAGAGGCGAACCGAATAGCGACACCGGTATGGTCTTTAATTTGTCGGATCTCAAGCGTATAATAAGGGAAGAAATTATAGATAAAGTCGACCATAAAAATCTGAATAAAGATGTGGATTTCTTAAGAGGGATAGTGCCGACTGCCGAGAATTTAGCGGTTAAATTTTACGAGATTTTAAAAGCGAAGATTCCTGAAAACCTTCTTTATGAAGTGAAGCTGATAGAAACGCCCAGAAATTGGGCAGTATATAGAGGAGAGGTTGATGATTGATATTCAGAATATGCCAGATGAGCGCAATATAGATATCGACAGAGTTGGAATAAAAAATGTAAAGTATCCGATAACAGTTCGCGATCGCGCCAACGGGCACCAGAGCACAGTTGCTGATATTAATATGTTTGTCGATTTACCCCGGCAGTTCAAGGGGACGCACATGAGCCGCTTTTTGGAAACGCTCAACATTTATCACGGCAAGATCGACATAACCCAATTTGATGATATGCTTAAATATATGAAAAGGAAACTGCGAGCAAGTAAGGCGCATATTGAATTCAGCTTCCCTTACTTTATGGCGAAAAAAGCGCCGGTAACGAAATCGGAAGGTTTGATCGATTATCGTTGCAGTTTCAAGGGGGCTGTAAACGGTGATAATGAAATAGATATCGTAACGACAATTGAAGTCCCGGTTACCACTCTATGCCCATGTTCAAAGGAGATCTCCAGATATGGCGCTCATAATCAGCGAAGTATTATTACATTGTCTTATCGCTCCGATGGGTTTATATGGTTGGAAGAAATGATCGAATTGGCAGAATCCTGCGCATCCTCAGAGATTTACTCATTACTCAAGCGAGAGGACGAGAGATATGTTACGGAAAAGGCTTATGACAATCCCGTTTTCGTGGAAGATGTAGTCAGGGCGATTACCGAGAAGTTAAATTCGGATAAGAGGATTATCTGGTTTCAGGTGGAATCCGAGAATTTCGAATCAATTCATAACCATAGCGCTTATGCTTTTATTGAAAGGGACAAGCGTACCGCCAATCAGGTTGCCGATTTAATAGATGTGGCAGCAGGAAGTGCGGCGGCTGGAGTTTATAGAAGGTAGATTATGGATAAGAATCACGATTTAAAAGCGATAACTGTATTGATTACCGGAGGGGGTAAGGGATTGGGGAAAGCGATCTCGGAAGCTTTTGCCGAAGTCGGCGCCAACCTGATTATCTCGGGACGCACGGAAGAACCATTGCGTAGGATCGCTGACGAATTCCATTCCAAAGGGATATCGGCATCGGTAGTCCAAATGGATATCACTAAACCGGAGAGCGTGAAAAACGCTGTCCGTGAGATTTCATCGAACAATCCTCAAATTGATATACTTGTTAATAATGCCGGCGGATTCGCTGCGGGTGCGTTAGGCAATTTTTCCGATGAAGAGTGGGATAAAATAATCCGCCTTAATCTTTATGGTCCTTTTTATGTGACCAAATATTTCCTTCCATTGTTACAGAAAGCCCCTTCACCGCATATCTTTTTCATCAATTCAATCGGCGGCAGAATCGGGATGAAGAATGTTTCCGCCTATGCGGCATCGAAATCCGGGGTGCGGGGTTTTGCCGAGTCGCTGTCCGAAGAGTTTCGGAAGGAAGGATTCAAAATCACTTCGGTTTTCCCGCACATGATGAATTCGGCGTACGAGGATATATCCGATGATAAGCGAATGAAGATGATAGAAACAGCGGATGTTGCCCGGCAGATTGTATCTATCGCATCCTCCCCGGGTTACGTAAACATCCCCGAAATTACCATTTATCCCATGTCCTCCGGGATAGTAAAAAGAGATAACCTGACCTAATTTGAATTAATTTCGTTCAGGTGCGGCACAATACATGCTTATCTCTCCGCCTTCGGCTGCGAGCTAAGAATTAACCCGACCTACCGCGTTTCGCTGCTCCCTTACCCGTCTTCGCGTGCGGCGAATCCACGCTCTCCCTCGTCACGGAGAGGAGAATTAGAATTAACGCCCTCACCCGTCCCGCGCTTCGCGGGACACCCTCTCCCGCTGAACGGGAGAGGGAAATACGGATTGATAGATCAAAATATTTCGATTATTTGCACCGATGACCAGTCGAAAGTTCCCCTTCTCCCACTCAGTGGGAGAAGGGGTCAGGGGATGAGGGGAT
>WJIR01000186.1 GCA_014730175.1 Candidatus Zixiibacteriota bacterium | reverse complement strand
GTGATATCAAGCACCAAATCGAACCGCATTTTTAGTAACTTCCGGATCAATTGCATCCCCTCGGCGAGATTCATATTCTTGTCAACAGCGATAACATTCGAGATATTCTCATCGCTTTCAAAGAGAGGGGCGATCCTGCTATCTGCAATTAAGACTACTTCAGCACTACGGAAGGTGGTCTTCACAGCTGAAATCAAAGCGGTATTTAGCACAGCATCTCCCATGAAATCCAAACGTATAATAAGAATTTTACGGTATTCCTCGGGACTCTTGCGGATATTAAAAGCATGACTTGATTTAGAGATGAGGTATGATAAAATATAAAGAAAAAATCTAAGGCTTTTGATACTCTTGCCGAAAATTCTAATTTCCAAACTTTCGATACACCTCCAGTGTTTCTTCGGCTGTTCTATCCCAGGTGAATTGAGCGGCGCGGTCCAATCCTTTTCGGGTAAGTGAATCCGCTAATTCGGAATCGCTCAACACGCGATACATACCGTCGACGATTGACTCCAGGTCAAATGTATCGACACCGACGGCAGCATCACCTGCGACTTCAATCATGGATGTATTCGAAGCATATACAACGGGCACCCCCATCGCCATCGCCTCCAGAATAGGCAGCCCAAATCCTTCGTAGATTGATACATAAGTGAAAAGATCTGCATAGTAATAGAGGTTCAGTACTTCCTCCGGCGAGATATAACCGGTTATTACGATGTCATCTTTATGCTTACTTTTTTCAGCTTCCTCTATAATCCCCTCGTGTTTCCATCCCTTATCTCCTGCAAGCACCAGTTTATGAGGAATGCTATACATGTCTTTCAGAATCGAGAATGCTTTGATCAAACCTTTCTGATTCTTTCTTGGTTCGAGGGTTCCAACGCATAAAATGTATGGTTGTTTCACGATAGGTTCGTTATCTATCCTGTCGGCAACAGTATCGCGATTTAAGTCGGTACCGAGGTACACTACTTCTATCCTATCCTCCGGCACGTCGAATATCTCACAGATATCATGTTTGGTGGCGATCGAATCCGCTATCAGAAAATCTGCCAGTTTGATACTCCTATTGTGACAACGCTGATAATAGGCACATAAACCGGCGCGAACCGTCTCAGGAACTTTAAAGGATGTCAAATCGTGAACCGTAACAATGAATGTACCCTTGGAAACAGGCCAGGGAAAGAAGTATGGCCCATGGAAAACATCGACTTTCCCTATCAACCAGTTAATCTTGGGAATATTGAGTTTAAATATCAAGCGATCGAGGATTCGAACATCGAGATAGAGCTTGGCAAGATTGAAGTTTTCTGCATCGGGTGTGTAAAGGTGCGTATCCGGATTCCCTATTTGGTCGAACACCGACCTCTTATGCTGATACACAAGTTTGTATTCATTTACTGCATCTACTTTGGCTAAGCTATTCAGTAGATTGAGAGTATAGAAACCGATCCCGGTTACTTTTGTTGATAGAAGCCTGCAGTCTATTCCTATTTTCATTCTACAAAATCCTTACTTTTCGCCTTTTATTATATGACTAAGATCCAGTTGCTTAAAGCCTCCTAAAAGGTAGACGATCAATATATATACGCCTATCAATCCAATTTTTAAAGCCCAGAAATTAACAAAAACCACCGCGAGTAATATCGCCAGTAACGCCGTGAATGATGGCAGGAAATCTTGCCGAAAGTGTATCGGTAAATTAAATGCCAACCTTCTGCAAGCCAGATATCCCGCAAAACAGCCGATTGACTCAGTAACAAGAGTAGAGATAGCTGCGCCTGTGCCTCCGAATCTTGGAATAAGCGGTATATTTAGCAATACATTCGTTGGCACCAGTATAGCGCCGGTTATCAATGCGAGTAATTTCGGCGATTCGCGAATAATGATATTGTTGAAGTAAGCCCCCAGGGTACAAAATGGAACGCTCCATATTAAAATCGAAAGTGGAAGGGAACCATGTGCGTACTGGTTACCGAATAAACTCGTGAGTATGAATTGGGAAAAGGTAAATACCGCGAAAGCGACCACGAATGTCAGAATGAGCGTTATTCGTAAATACTGAGGGAAACTTTTAAGAACCATCTCACCTTCGCCCGATTCGTCCTTCAGGATTTTCGGAAGCAGGATATTGCGATTCAGCACCCATGGAATCGTCATTATCAGCATAAAGATGCGATATCCCGCCGTGTAAAAGGCAACGTCTTCGCTACCTTTCATATGTTTAAGCATAGTTACATCAATTCTGAAATATATGTTGGTAAACAGGGCAACAAGGAAAAACGGTATACTTATGGAGAAAATATTCCTTAACGCCAGTTTCTCTCCTGATACGGTAAAGCTTCCGCGGACAGCCCTTCGGTAATACCCGAAATAGAACCACAGGGAGGCAATTACCAACGATAAAATAGAACTGTAAGCGATGTAATTCAGTAGCGAAGGTGCGAATACGAAGATCAGACCGGCGCCCGTAATAATAAGTGCATTATCAAGGATCATAAAGCTGGCGAGGAATTTAAGACGTTCATGCGCAATCGCCAATGATTGAAACATGGAAGTGTAAGAGCGCGCCGTGTAACCGACCAAGTATATCACAAGAAGGAAAAGTATCTCCCTGTTATCCCCGAGTGAGAACGAAATAGATAGAATGAGCACAAAGCAGACTATAGCCGCCACCAGCTTTATTTTGCCAGCGTTGCTTACGAATGACCTCTCGGTGGCTGGATTGGAAGCCACCTGCTTTATGATGCCCATATTTAGCCCGAGATCATAGAGGACGGAGAAAAGTTCGACAAAAGCGATTATATACGAAAAAATCCCGAATCCGCTGACAGCAAGGGAACGGGATAACAGCAGAGAATATCCGAAATTGGTAGCCTTACCGATTCCGTCCGCAAATAATATCCAGCTGAAGTTTGAAATGGCTTTTCTCATCGATATCGTTTTACTTCGCAACCAATTCTGGACTTTCCTTCCTAACCTCAATCAGTGCAGAAGTTATACCTATTATGATACCCATCCAAAAAGGCGGTCTTATGTAATACATATAGTCCCCAAATAAGCTGGCGATTAAAAAGCAAACGGAATAACAGGCAGCAGCTAAATATAGTGAAATAAAAAATGGGTCAGATTCTTTACTGGCTTTTCTTATACTATCCCAAGTTAGAAATAACAGCAAGGCTATAAACGCAACCAGAGTATATATACCATATTTAAGCCACAATGCTGCATGGGTATTATGAAAATGATTCTTAGTCAGTCGCTTCGGATAAAAGGGTATGTAAACATTCCACTCATGCCCGGCACCAAGACCCAAAATTGGTGCGTTCTTTATATTCTTTACAAAATTAGCCATTTCCCAAAGTCTGTAAAAATTCGAACCCGCTGCGCCTTCCTGTCCATAATACTCTAATTCTCCTATGGACAGCGCCCGTTCTGATACAGACGAAAGCACTCCTGGTCCCAAATAAAGGGATAATGCAAATAGTATTAGAATTAAGACAAGTAAAGGTTTAAAGAGGTTCTTGTACCTTATCGCTAAGGTTGTCAAAAGTATCACTAATCCAATTGCGAAACCCAGATAAATTGCGCGCCTGTAATTGAATAGTAAATTATACAGGCATAGTATTATTAAAACCAGCTGGAAGGATCTGGGTACTAGCTGGCGATCCTTTAAAAAGTACAAAGTTAGCAAAATGAACAAAGCAAAAGCTAACATCAAACTGGAGTGATAAGGATCAATCGGTTCGTTAATTGAACCTCCACGGAGCAAATGGCCACCATGGCTTAGAAGACCCCGGAGACAGTAAACGAAAACTCCCAAGATAAATGCCCAGATAATTTTCTTTATATCCGAATAGTTTCTTATCAAATTAATTGTGAGTAGGTAGGAAATGGGTAAATAAAAAAGGTGCCGAACCTCCAAAATAGCAGCTCCAGGAGAGGCACCCTTAAATAATCCTACTAAAATGCCTGCAATCAGCCCTAAGCTAAACAATTTTACTGGCAACCAGTATCTACCCCTTTTAATGGTGAAAACTAGGTCACCCGTAAATGCGGCTCTGGCAACCGATAATGCTAAGTTAAAAAGTAATAGAGCTTCTATAATCGAAATTTTAACTCCGATATCCAGTAAATATATTGAGTGGTATGGTCCGGGATTGGGAACCGTAAAGATGGAATAGAAGAAAACAGCGCATAGCAGATTTAAGTTATCCTTCAAAATCCAATCTATCATTAATATGAAGGCTAAAGCTGTGAGTGTGATAAGTGGATTGCTGATAATTCCAAACACAAACACAGCCTGCAGGAGAAATATTAGCAGTACGAGGTTTCGGTTATCTGTATAAATACGAAAATGATTATTGGGATTATAATACTCGGATATACTCAAATGCAGGTTCCAATGATATTTGATATTGAATCAGCTATATCCTTTGTCGAGGTCCTTTGATCCCGTTTATTGGTAGTCTGGTTCCCAATATCATTGAGACTAATCTCTCCGGCATAAATCAGATTAATTCCGCTTTCCACCGTCTCGGGCCATTCGGTTTCGTTGCGGAGCGTGATTGTCGGGATGCCGAAATAATAGGCTTCCTTTTGTATCCCTCCGGAATCGGTCAGTACCCCACGGGCGTTTTTTATCAATTTGATGTTATCGATGTAACTCAATGGCTCAGAGAGGATGATGTTGTCATTTCGGCAAAGTTTCTCCCATATTCCGGCAGCCTTCAGTTCCTTACGTGTTCTGGGATGCACCGGAAAGACCACTTTCCGAGAGAGAGAGAGGATCTCACCAATGAGGTCGGTAAGTCTCTTATGATCATCGGTGTTTTCCGCCCTATGGATAGTCAGTAGGATATAATCCCTTTCCTCCAGGGACAACTCATCCAGAATCCGGGATTTCCGCTCGATAATCTCATCATACATATCCAGCGCTTCGTACATCAAATCACCCACCAGGTGAACGCCGTCTGTGATCCCTTCATCTTGTAGATTCTTAACGGCGGTTTCGGTTGGGCAGAAACGGATATCCGATAATCTATCCGCGACGACACGATTTATCTCCTCCGGCATAGTTTTCACGAAACTCCGTAAACCAGCCTCCACGTGAGCCAGCTTGATTTTCATCTTCGCTGCGGTAAGGGCGCCGGCAAGGGTGGTGTTAGTATCTCCGAAAATCACTACTATATCCGGCTTCTCGAACTCAAAAACTTCTTCCAGCCCTTTCATCATAGTGCCGGTTTGGGCTCCGTGTTTGCCTGATCCGATACCCAGATTATAATCGGGTTCCGGGATGGAGAGATCACGAAAGAAAACCGCCGACATCGGATCATCGTAATGTTGTCCCGTATGGATAATCATCGATTCGAATCTTTGCTCTAACAATGGGAATAGGGGCGCCAGTTTAATAAACTGCGGGCGCGCCCCGACAACGCAAATTACTTTCACGACCTTACTTGGAGTAATATTTCTTAATAGTATCTACCACTTCTTCCTGTTCCGCATCGGTCATTTCAGGAAAGATCGGTAACGATAACACTTCATTGGCGGCTTTCTCCGATTCCGGGAAACTTCCCTCTTTGTAGCCAAGGTCGTTATAGCATTCCTGCATATGCAGGGGTAATGGATAGTATATTTCGCAACCAATGTTGTTTTCTTTCAAAAAGTTGCGCAAACCATCGCGATCCTTCACCCTTACAGTATATTGATGATAAATATGATACCTATCCGGCGCCACCAACGGAGTAACAACTTCATCTATGTTCAACAGTCTATCATATATGGATGCCCTTCTTCGTCGACCTTCGTGCCATTTATTCAGCCAATTCAATTTCACCATAAGTATCGCAGCTTGAATAGTATCAAGGCGGCTGTTATAGCCGACTATACCATGGTAATATTTCGGCTTTGCTCCATGAACTCGCAACTTACGACACATTTCATCCAGAAAATTGTCATTGGTGGTTATCATACCGGCATCGCCGGCGGCTCCCAGATTCTTGGAGGGGAAGAAAGAGAAGCATCCGAAATCACCCATGGCGCCGGCGCTCTTACCCTTGTAGCTCGCTCCAATCGCCTGGGCTGCATCCTCAACCACCGGGATGTTATTCTCTCGAGCGATTCTGAGAATGAGGTCCATATCGGCGCACTGTCCGTAAAGGTGTATCGGTATGATTGCCCTGGTTTTTTCGGATATCGCAATTTCGAGCTGGTCGGGATTCATGTTGAACGTATCGGGATCGATATCCACGAATACCGGTTTTGCTCCGAGTCTGGAGATAACACCAACGGTGGCGAAAAAGGTAAATGGGGTGGTGATCACCTCGTCGCCGGGTTCTACCGAAAGAGCCCGAAGCGCTATCAACAAAGCGTCGGTACCCGACGCAACTGCGATTGCATGTTTCGCCCCGACATAACCGGCGATCCTTTCTTCAAGTTCCTGTACTTCCGGACCCATTATGAATCGATTGTGCTTGAAAACCTTGGAGATTGCGGAATGCACCTCTTCGATTATCGGTTGATATTGCCTATGTAAATCCAATAACGGAACTGCCATAATTCACCTCGTTATTTATTCCTGATTATCAAGAAGCTGCTCTTCGGGGACATCCCGAAATTCCTTGCCGGGAACGCCGGCGATAATCTTTCGCGGCGGAGTATCGGAAGTTATCAATGCACCGGCGGCGACCAGTGAATCCTCACCTATGATCTTGCCAGGCAGAATGGTGGCATTGACGCCGATTCTTCCGCCCTTTTTCACGGTAACTCCCTTGAAATGCTTGAATCTTTCTTTGGTTCTGCCAACGAAATTATCATTAGATGTCGCTACACAGGGGGCAACAAAAACGCGATCCTCCAGTTCGGAATAGGCGGTGATGTAAACATTAGTTTCCAGTTTGCAGTATGAACCGATCTTACAGAAGTTTTCAATCGCCGCACCCCTTCCAACAATGGTGAAATCGCCGATAGAGACATTTTCGCGGATGGTTGAAAGATCGGCAGCCAGAACACGCTGACCCAATACCGAGCCGGTATATATCACCACCGATGTACCGATAATACAATCGTTGCCGATCGATGCAGGCGGAAGCTCCTGATCTTTAGTAACCGCCGAATTGGCTGCCCGCATCGGCTGTTTACCAATCACCGTATTATCATCGATCCGTACATTATCGCCGATTTTGGTTCCGGGATGGATAACCACATTGTTACCGATCACACAGTTTTTGCCGATCACAGCATTCTCCAAAACAACTACAAATCTGCCGAAAATGGTGTATTCACCAACCATCGCAGAAGGATCAACATATTTAACCATATTTACTTCCTAAGTTATTCAATAGCTTGCGGTTCGCCACCTCTCTCCAGAGATTTCTGGGCGGCATCCAATACTCTGAGAACATCAAGCCCATCTGCGCCATCAGACCGGGGCTTGGAACGTTTAGCGACGCATTCAATGAAGTGTTCGCATTCCGCTCTGAGCGGCTCGCCCGACGGTATTTTGGGAATGATTATGTCGCCGGTTCTAAGCGAGAGATATTCGCCGTATGTGCTGTAATCCTGAACCGTGTCCACTCCCTTGTCGAATATCCTGACCTTTTCCGATGGTTCTGTATCGTTGAACTCCACCATCTTTTTGGAACCAACAATTGTCAACTTTCTATCCTTGTGGGGGTCTAACCAGCTAACGTGAATATGCGCCATAATCTTATTCGGATAATGCATGGTCATAAAAGCTACGTCTTCGATACCCTCGCGCAAATACGACTGACCATCAGCGCTAACTTTTATCGGCTGCGCATCGAGAAGGTAATTCATCATCGATATATCATGCGGAGCGAAGCTCCAGAGAGAATTTTCGATATCCCGGACCTTACCCAAATTTACCCTCGAGGAATATAAATAATAAATATCCCCGAGCTCGCCGTTGTTTATTAATGCTTTCAGGAATTCCGCGGCGGGATGATATTCCATGATATGGCCGACCATAAGAATTCGCTGATTGGCATTTGCGAGCTCGACCAGAATCCTGCCCTGTTGCACATCCAGTACAAGCGGTTTTTCTACGAAAACATCCAGCCCGGCTTTCAGCGCTTTCTCGGCTAACTTGAAATGAGTAGCGGGGGGCGTTGAGATTACCAGGGCATCTATTTTGTCTTTATTGATTACGGAATCTATGTCTGTTTGGAATTCGATAGCGGGATAAGCGGGAGCTAATTTATTTATAGCATTCTCATCGGTATCCGCAGCCGATTTAAGCTGACATCCCTTTATCGAATAAAAATTCCTGAGTAGATTCTTGCCCCAGGCTCCCAAACCGATTTGGCCGATTCTAATCATAAATAACTCACTCTTGACTCGGTGTATCCGTTTTCTTTTTGAAGATGATTTTACCTACCGAATTTATATCATTCTGAAGCAGGGTGGCGACTGAATGGAACTTATCAAACGTCTCTTTATCCTGTGCCTTGAGCCGCTGGAAATATTCGTATACAAATACCGCAATTAAGCTGAACACCAGGCTACCCAATATACCCATCGCCACCAGCTTAATACGGGTAGGACGGCTGCGCTTTTCAGGAGGGGTTGCTTGGTCGAGAACCTGAATGACAGGAGTATCCTTAGCCTCGCTAATTTTCGCTTGTTCATATTGAGTTTTCAATAACTCGAAAAGCGTCTCCTGAATCTTAAGCTCCCGGGTTAGCCTGATGAACTCGAGACCGAGTTCCGGAGCTTTGGAAAACGGAAGCATTAGCGAAGTAGTATCGTCTTTGCCAATGTCAGGTTCTTCCATATTCTTCAATTGTCTTTTTATCTGATCAATTTTGCTCTGTAATCTTCTCACCGCGCTATTATCCGGCGACATAGTTTCCAGGGCTACGCCCAATTCGATTTCAGCCATAACCAGTTGTGCCTGAAGTTCGGCGGCATTTTGTATTTGAACTCTCAATTGCTCGGTTAAATCGATAGCTCCGTATTCCTCCTGAAACTCCCGCATATTTTCCTCGGCTCGTTCCAGATCCTTTTCGGTTTTCTCCAGTTGAGCGCCGACGAATTCCCTCGTATTGGCGGCTTGTCTGGAATTTATCTCTCGATACAATTCATCGAGGATGTCTATATAACTATTTGCAACGCTTGCGGAGAGTTCCGGATCTTTTGATTCAAAAGACAGCGAAAGTATCCCTGTTTGATCGATGCTTATCGATGTCAGGTTTTTGATCTCCTCAATAAATTTGTCTCCGCCCTCAGCGTCGAATTCCTCCTCGAGATTATTTTCCTCAATCACTTTTTCCACAACCGCCTTGCTCCGCAACAGGGATGCGTAGAGATCGGAGGGAGTTGTTAAAGCGGGGAGCAGAAAACCGCCGCTGGTTCCCCCCATGTTTAACAGAGAACCGAGTCCGCCGAGCATAGCGCCGGCGCTACCCAGGCTTATAGTATCTTTCGACGGAGGGAGTATGGTGGTGGTGGCAAGGAACCAACTCGGTATAAAAAGGGAAATTATGGCAACAATGAGCCCGACTGCAAATACATTAAGTATAATAGTTTTACGCCATTTGAGCAGAAGCAGGAGGTAATCCCAGAAAGTTATCCGCACTCTGCTTTTGGATTCATTTTCCCTGTTGTTTTTCTCAGCCATATTATTTCGCCGCCTGTCTTACCACGAGGTAAACGGTTGCCAGGTTGCCTGTAAATAAAACCACATCCCGAATCACGCGCCAATAATCTATATCTCTTTCCTCGGGCACCCATACATAATCACCCGGCTCCGGTAACACATCATCATCAGGTTCCACCCATTCGCCGGTCAGAGAACGGATAATGCGCACTTTGCTTGTTCTCGCCCGTTCGGTGTATCCGCCTGCAAGATTGATATAGTATTTCGCTTCGGCGCCCGGCACATATTTCACCATCCCCGGGTTGTTAACCTGCCCCGAAACGGTTACCGTATTCGCTGTTTTCGGTATCACGACTTTATCACCGTCCCGCAATACGATATCGTAGTCCGTGTTATTCTCATAAAGCAGTTTTCTGAGGTTAAGGGCTACTCTCCCGATTTTCTCCCTCATCCTCATCTTGAAATAGGCATATTCCATCGATGACATCTCATTAACAGGCATATTCGTGAGTCGTTCAAAATCGGGATCATAATAAATGTTTTCATCAACTTCCCTTTTAATATATGCTTGATTGAGGTCGGCGTCCGCGGTGGTTCCCCCGGCACGATCGAGAACCTCGGAAAGCATCACCGAATCACTTTCGATCCAATATGCGCCGGGAAATAGTACCTCTCCCCTGACGGTAATCTGCTTTTTCTCGTGATAAGGCTCAATCGTCCTGATGAATATCCTGTCGTCTGGCTGCAGCAGCAAATCGTACGCGCCGTCGGGATTTTGGATTATACCAGCGATGTTGATCTCAAGCTGTATGGATGTATCGGCGCCGGTAAAACGCACCAGATATCCGAAAGTGGTTGCGGCATTTATTTTCAAACCATGCGCCAACTCAATCATATCGGACACGCGATCACCTTCGACATATTCTACGAAACCGGGGATTTTCACCGCGCCGAAAATCCCGCATGTACTCAAGTCTTCATCTTTAGCGGGAACGAAAATCACATCGCCGCTTCGAACATACGGGTTTTCTCCCACATCTCCGGTTCGCTCATATTTAAGTAAGTCGACATCGAGAACCGCGCCATCCTTACGGAATATCTTTATGGAGCGTCTGGATGCGATAATTTCTGGTTCATCCTTTTCGGGAGGTTCAGGCATTCTACGTTTTAATTTGTCCATTCTGGCGTTCGAAGCCGCATCCATTACCTTTTGACTGTCGGTCAAAGATTTTTCGTAACCGAGAAGCCCGTTCGCTTGATCGATCACGTTCGATACCCTGTACATGGAAATGACATCGTACACTCCGGGATGAACCACAGCTCCGGTAAGGGATACTTTGAAAGTTTTAGCCTTAACCAAAGTAACGCTGACCTTGGTATTTCTATAACTATCGAGGACTGCATCCTTGATTTTGATTTTTGTCTGCGATAATGTGAGTCCGTTGAGATCTACTACACCTACGGTCGGTATGATTACGGTGCCCTCGGGATTGATACTGACCGAATATCGTCCGCCTATTTCCGACCACAAATTAACTGCAAAAAGATCACCCGGTCCCACCATATACTCATCAGGATCAATCGGTTCTTCAAGCGATATAGGATATTGTTCCATATCTTTTACTTGCCGGGACAGTAATTCAGACATATCGGATAATGATGTCTCCTGGGCAACGGTTGTTCTGTGACCGAAGGATACCAAAAGAAAGTTAAGGATAAGAAACAAAGCGAGGAATTTGCAAATGCCGCGATTTTTGATAATTTGATTCATAATTTAATTATATGCAAAATCGATGTGGTTGATCATAGTAAAACGCAATATTTTTTTTAATCTCCATTTACAAGCAAGCATTGTAGTTAATTCGTTTAACAAGGTCAAGTTGTTTTTTCCAAATAAAATAAGTGGAATTAAGATATCAAACAGACCTTAATGTTCTGTAGCCTATTCAGCCCCGGGCGCCATAATTTTGTCATAGCCGAATAATGTAAGCTAACCACCGAAACAAAAACCGCGACTTTTCCTAATTTTTTTATCCAAAATAACTCACCGATGAACATTTTGCTTGCATAAGGTGTATTATAATATATATTACTTGTTTGTAAATTTTGACGATAATAGTTGCGGAGGCAATATTGAAACCGAAAATACATCCAAAGTACGAAGAAGTAACGGTTACTTGCGCCTGCGGTAACGAGTTTAAAACCCGCAGTACCGCAAAGGAGATAAAACTCGATATCTGTTCGGAATGTCATCCCTTTTTTACCGGAAAACAGAAATTGGTCGACACTGCCGGTCGAGTTGAACGCTTCAAGCGCAAGTATGAGAAAGTCCTGAATAAGAAAGACAAGAAGGACGCTTAACTGAGTTAAATATTTGGGCGGTATTTTGACATCTGTCGAGATGCCGCCTATTATAATTTTGGGAATATTATGCCATTAGACGTTGGCGGTCAAGCCGTAATAGAAGGCGTGATGATGCGTTCACCGGATAGGATTTCCACCGCAGTGCGCAGGATAAACGGCGATATCCTCGTTAAGAACGAAGATTACCTACCCATCACTAAACGCCATAAATTTTTAAATCTTCCTGTTGTTCGGGGAGCGATTACTTTCTTTGAAATGCTCCTTATCGGGATTAAAACCCTAAATTTCTCCGCTGAAGTTGCAGCGCAGGATGCCGAGGAACAGATGCCGGGGAAACCTCGGAAATCTAAATCCGATTCCAAAGGATTTTTCAATATTACGCTTATGCTAACTGCAATTTTCGCGGTTGCCCTTGGTATCCTCATATTTTTCTTTACTCCGCTTGCGATTACGTCCTTGTTGAAAATCGACGAAGGGGCATTTATGTTCAATAT
>WJIR01000013.1 GCA_014730175.1 Candidatus Zixiibacteriota bacterium | reverse complement strand
GCGCCATTGTTAGGAAGTTTATGCTTCTTGGGGAAAATTTTGTTCCGATTAACCATAAAATGATCCATAGAAAAATCCAAGATTTTATTTTTTACCCTTGATCAACGTCAACTTAGCGAACTTCGTCATCAGTCTCTTTTTACCGTGGCGCGGAAAGCTGACGATCAGAATTTCATTCTCCCCTTGCCCCTCAACCGATAAAACCACGCCGGCTCCGTATTTCTGGTGCAGCACATCTGCGCCGATGGCAAAACTCCCTTTTCGTTCCTCTTCGTATCCATATCTCCCTTCGCGCGGGGGGAGTTTGGGCTTCTTGATAAACATTTGAGGGTCAGTGCTTTCGGTCAATGTGTCTGCGGGTATCTCAGCCAGGAAACGGGATTGTTGATGAAAAAATGAGCCGGTGTAATGCCTTCTGAAACGGCAATTCGTCAGATATAAATATCGTTTGGCGCGGGTCATTCCCACATACATCAAACGCCGCTCCTCTTCGAGCTCCTCTTTGGATATCTGTCCGGATCGTATAAGCGGGAAAAGCCCTTCTTCGAGACCAGTTATAAACACCACCGGAAATTCCAATCCCTTGGCGCTGTGAAGCGTCATAAGCGTAATCGCATCGGAGTTTGGGTCCCAGCGATCGATATCGGTCAACAGGGAAACCTCTTCCAGGAACTGCTCGGCAGTCGCTCCCGGGTAACGATGCTCAAACGAAGCCGTTCCAGCCACCAACTCCTTGATATTATCAAGCCGGGCTTCCGATTCCGGAGTATTTTCCTGAAGCAAAACCTCTTCGTATTTGGAGAATTTGATAATTTTCTCCATCAAAGTCGGCAACGGTTCGCCCCTACGCTTGATTCCTTCCAGCTTCTTAATCAAGTCAATGAATCGCTTAATCTTAGCGCTGGAAACGCCCTCGATCTTATCCTCAACAGCATGAAAGCACCCTTCAAGAACATTGATATTATTCAACTGTGAGTACTTAGCGATTCTCTCGATAGTTACATCGCCGATCCCACGTTTAGGCACGTTAATTATGCGCAATGTAGCCACATTATCATCGGGATTGACCAGAACTCGCAAGTATGCCAGAAGGTCCTTAATCTCCATCCTCTCATAAAATCGGGTGCCGCCCACAATCACATACGGAATCCCCGATGTCCGGAATCCCTCTTCCAACGCGCGGGATTGTGCGTTGGTGCGGTACAGGATAGCGAAATCAGAAAACCGCAATCCCTCCTCTTTCCGCAGATGAGTCACATGATCGGTAATGAAAAAAGCCTCCGATTCCTCATCGGAGCATTCCAGCCGCCGCAGTTTTTCGCCCTCGCCGAGTGAAGTCCAGAGTTCCTTTACCTTCCGTCCGCGATTATTGGCGATTACATTCGATGCAGCCGTCAAGATAGTCTGTGTGGAACGATAATTCTGCTCCAGCTTCACCACACGGGTGTTGGGAAAATCTTTCTCGAAATTCATTATATTTGTAATATCGGCACCGCGCCAACCGTAAATCGATTGATCATCATCACCAACAACTGTTACACTTTTACGTTCATTGCTGAGATGTTTTATCAACCGGTATTGGGAATGATTTGTATCCTGAAATTCATCCACCAGAAGATGTTGGTAGCGGCTTCGATAGAACTCCCTGACATTATCATGTTTATCGAAGATGTAAACAGGCCAGTAAATCAGATCATCGAAATCGAACGCATTCAATTCCCTGAGCCTCTTCTGGTATTCGGTGTAAATTATGGCGATATCCCGCATACGGGGAGACTGTGCCTGAGAAGCGAACGCCTGAATATCCAGCATATCATCCTTCGCCCGCCCGATAACATATTTGACGCCTTTGGGATTGATATCGCCTGAATCGAGGTTTTTTTCCTTTATAATATTCTTGATAACAACATTGGATTCTTCCTCGCTGTATATGCTGAAATTCTTCCGATACGCGACCAGCTCGTGGTTTTCCCGCAGTATCCTTGCTCCGAAAGAATGAAAAGTTGACACCGTGAGCGAAAGGAAATTGGTTTCCAGGATCTGCTGAAGCCGTTCTTTCATCTCGCCTGCTGCCTTGTTGGTAAAGGTTACGGCGAGGATATTACGGGGATTTACGCCGTAATTCTCGATCAGGTATGCGATCCGGTAGGTCAATGCCCGCGTCTTTCCGGAACCGGCACCGGCGAAAATAAGTAGCGGCCCCGGAGCCTGCGTGACCGCTTCATATTGCTTGGGATTAAGTAATTTTTTGTATTTATCCTTGTCCATGTTCTACATTCAATTTGATAAAACTTCCGAAGACTAAAACTTTAAGAATGCATATTCCCCCTCGGTTTCACAAGGCATATTTTGAAAAATTTGGAGAGACGTATAGACTGGGGGCGGGACATTCGTAACCCGCTGATAGGATTCTAAGTAGCGTCCGGTCGCCTGACCTGACGCCGTAATTTGATATGGAGGCGGCGGGAATCGAACCCGCGTCCGAAGATAACTCCTGTGTTTCTTCTACACGTTTAGCTTATCCTTTATCTTCGCGAATAAGCACACCGACAAGCAGGTTTGCTTAAGCGCTATCCCCGTTAGTTTCGGTTTAAGACCCGGGGAATCTCTTAAACCTATCCCGATTTATCGACGCCACTTCCGCCAGCTACGGGCTCGCTGACGGCAGGCGGGCTGCAATTTATTTACGCAGCCAGTGCGTAGTTATAGTCTGCACTTGTTAGTTTTTTACCGGTTGATTAACGAGGTGACCGATAACCTCGACGTGCCGAAACACCATCACTATCCCCGTCGAAACCAGTGCGCCCCCGTACGGGGAAATATCAGGATCGAAGGCAAGGATAAACATCTGAGGGATGTGGGGAATAGATATTTATGCCTTGCCCCCCAATCCTAAATCAAACCCACAAAATTCACATCCATCTATTAATACAGAATATATTATGTTTTGTTCCAAAATTCAAGGATTTATTTACGAAACACTAAGAAAATATTTGGGGAGTGTTCGGCTGTGTTCGCTCAGGCGCGGCGACCCGAGCGAACGAAGATGAACTCCTGAGTTTGAACATAACGGTTGCGCTACTAATAATAAAACCCGATTCCGATAGTCGTGATCAATCCCCCAGGGTTTAATATCGGATTCGGTATCCCTTCATAAACTCTTCCATACTTGAAATCGCTATGTACCACAGGTTGTTTTTCGGTTGCCGAGTTCAGTAAACCGATTCCAAGGCGGAATTCCACAGATTTACTTGCCGGTACGTGAACGTTCAATCCCACCGGAAATATTATAAATCCCGAACCATCGGTCCATTCCCACTTTTCATCTATTACTATTTCCCCATATCGATTTCTAACCAGCCTTTCAAATCCGCTCCTGAGCAAACCAACACCTATAAATCCGGAGAGATGAACATGCTTGGTCTGAATGAACCGGTAGTCGAATAACCCGGTAATTATCATACCAAAACCGACTAATCTTATTTGCGACAGTTCGGGTCCAACACCGTCAACACTCTTAAAATGAGTAAATTTAGTCTGCCCCATATTCAGACTAAATGATAATGAATTGTATAACCTTCTGGAATAACCGACTGTCCAGAACCAGTTATCCCGGTCATCATCGGAATCGTATGGATAGAGCGCTCCTCCGGATACGATAAAACCTGAGTTATATTTACGCTCCTTTTGCCCTGATGGTTGCTTTTCTCTAAATTGCTCCTCAGAAGATTCGGAGAGTTTCAGGCTATCGATTTGCGTTTGGGCCGATAAGGAGTCGGCAACCGATTCTTCTATCTCCTCACCGGATAAAAACTCGGCAACCCGCTTCATCCCTGATCGCAGCAGTTCCTCAATACTCCCTTCGTGATCAAAAGTAGCGGTTTGGGCTACTCTTCCGGTTTCCACATCCACCATCCTTGCTGACACCGTATATAACCTCCCAACCCTGCCGATGCTACCCGCAATAACTTGAGCCGCATTCAGTATCTGTCCGGCGGCGACAATACATTTTTGGTCGGTACAGCCGGTCATCTGTATCCCCTGTTCGGCGAGGATCACGTTCATCATCTCCCGT
>WJIR01000185.1 GCA_014730175.1 Candidatus Zixiibacteriota bacterium | reverse complement strand
GGGTTCCGGAATTCGGCGACAGCCGAATGGAGAAACCCGACATCATCTCATAACCCACCGGCGGTCAGCGTGAGTTAAGATGGTTTTATCATTCACTTTTGGGATTCGATAGCCGCCCCTATAATCAACGGTAATGCGATTGTTGCATCGCAGTTGACGGTGACATATTTGGAATCGTCGGAATACTTTCCCCAGGAGATCGACTCGGAAAATGTACACCCGCTCATACCACCATAGACAGGCGTGTCCGTTGTAATCAAAATCCCATACTGATACCCGCCGAATTTATGTTCCAATTCGCCCGGTTCGGCATGCAGGTATTCCAGAAGTGGTGTGACCTGTTGAGCCCAGTTTCGAGGCACTCCGCCGCCGCAAATAAGTGTGCCGCAAATATCTTTGCTTTTTATCAATTCCGCAAATCGCATGTTATCCTGCAACCCATCCCAGTTGATTTTATCCTCGGGCTTCTGCCATGAGTTGTATTGATTCATCAATATACCGATCTCCGAATCATTGAGGGCCGGGATGAATATCGGAACATCATGCTCAAAAGCGGTCTTAAGGATGCAGTCATTTTCCGCAATGGAACCGAGGAATTTCGTAATATCCGCCGAGGTCCTTCCCTCTAACTTGTGCAGGTGCTTTTGAACCTTTCGCGCCGTTTCCACAAAGCTTCCCTCGTGTAGATATGTATCGTATACCCTGTCGATAAAAGCATCTTTCAAATCCGGATCGCTCTTGATTGCGCATCGGCGATAATGATGAAAACCCATTCCCTCTACCAAATCGTGAGACATGTTAGCGCCGGTGGATACTATAGCATCCACCAGCTTATGGCTAATCGCATCGGATATCGTCTGTCGCAATCCCCCGGGAACCAGCGCACCGGCCAATGTCATGACTACAAAAGCGTTCCCGCTTTTCATCTGGGATAAAAGCGCAGCAGCCTTTCCCAGACTTCTGGCTTGAAACGACATCTTTTCATAGGCTTGCATCAGATCCTTTATCCCTCGGAACTCAGACGGCGTAACGCCTTCCACCGGATTAGATAAGTGCTGGCTTGGGTGATCGCTTTTTTCGGTCATTATAGCTCCAAACTACTTTGCGGAGTTTACGATTTCTTTGATGATGCCCTCAACTTCATCAGCGACATCTTTGATCCCCGGATTTTCGAACATCTCGCTCATAATCTGCGGACGCAATCCGGATATGTAATTGGTTCCATCATGCCTGTACACGTTTATTTTGCAGGGAAGAAACAATCCGATATTGATATTGGCTTCCAAGACCTTGGCAGCGAATTTCGCATTGCAGACTTCGACAATCTTGTAAGGTTCCCGCTCAATCCCTTTATCCCTTAAAGTATTGTCCACATGATGGATATGCAAGACACGAAAGCCGTTATCCTGAGTAGCCTTCTCGACCGCTGCTACGGCATCGTCAATATCCTTTGCCGTGGTAACGGTATATCCATAATCTGTCATTATAACCTCCGATCCTTTTTATTCGATTTCCTCTATTCTGTATGTATTATTTATCTTAGCTTTTCCTTCGATAGTCTGCCCCACCGAACAGTATTTATTATGAGAAAGTTCTATGGCGCGCTCCACGAACTCCTCCTTGATACCTTTGCCCCTTAACACAAATTCCAGATTTATCTCCGTAAAGTATTTGGGGTGCTCATCGGTCTGTACACCGTTTATTTCGATCCAGAATTCCCGAATATCCTGCTTCTGCTTCTTAAGGATGTTTATAACATCCACGGCGCTGCAGCCGCCTAATGATGCCAGCATCAGGTCTACCGGTCTGAATGCTGCGTTGTCTCCCCCAACCTTCTCGCGGGTGTCCATTAAAACAGCGTGATTGTCTTCGTCGGTGGCAATAAAACTCATCCTGCCGCCCCAGCGCACTTTAATATTTATACCTGTTGACAAAGTATCCTCCTTTCGTATCGCCTCGTCTAAAAATTATCGGGTTACCATGAAGATAAAGCCAATTAGATATTAACTCCTTCCAATCTCAGAAGTTTCCGTTTCATGTCCAATCCGCTGCTATAACCGCCTAAGCTGCCGTCAGATTTTAGCACACGATGGCAGGGTATCACCAACGGCAATGGATTTTCCGCCATCGCTGAACCCACTGCTCGACTTGCTTTAGGATTACCGGCGGCTTCAGCTAATTTACCATAGGATATCGTTTGACCTGCTTTAACTTTCATCAATTCTCTGTATACTTTCCTTCTGAATACGGTGGAAGAACTAAAGTCCAATTTGAAATCCAGATTGGTTCGTTCCCCGGCGAAATATTGCTTAAGCTGTTCAATAGCATCAATCAAGCTTCCTTCATCATACAATGGACTTAAACCGGATTTTAACTCAAACAGGGTCAAACAATTGTCGATATCTCGCTGCTTTACTTTCATTGAAATACTCGCAACTCCATTTTCCGAACCAACCACCAGCACAGGTGCCATCGGTATCTTCTCAAGGATTGCATAATAATATTGCATATTCATCTACTCCTTATTAAAAATCTATACTCAAATTTATAACTTTCACCATCTTCTCGGATTCCTCGTCGCTACGATAAAGGAATTCATCGGGGGAACACACCAGGCTTCTTCCGTTTGCCTTTCGGCCGAATAACTCACCGACCGAGCAGCATTTGGCAACAACCGAATTGGCTATTTTTGCCCCGTTTTGAAAAATCGATATATCGCGGTGAAGCTTATCCTGAATGGTGTCTTCAGGATTTACTTTGGAAAATGTAGGCGCAAAGATCAGTTTCACCCCCAGTTCTTTCATCCGGTGAAAGGATGTTTCCTGCAGAGCATCGGCACATACTACGATACCATAGATTAAGTTACCATATTTATGAGCTCTAAATCCGTCGCCGGCAGTTAGCGATTTCTGTTCATCACCAAAAAGGTGGACTTTTCGGTGTTTGGCAATTAACTCCCCGGCTTTGGCGATATAGCAGGTATTGAAAAATTCGGTGTCATCCGGTTCGATTAAAGTACCTGCTACCAGTAAACCGGGGATCTTCTCCGATAAACGCTTAATTTCCTCAACAGCGGATTCGAATCCTTTAGCCGCACTTAGATGATCGGTCGCTCCTTTGCGGATCCAGAAATATTCCGGGAGTAGAGTAAAATCCGGAATGAAATCCGCTATCCGCTTCAAATCCTTATAT
>WJIR01000184.1 GCA_014730175.1 Candidatus Zixiibacteriota bacterium | reverse complement strand
TCAATATCGCATCGTATCCGGCACGAAGATGATGAACGAATTTCAAAAATGGTTTACCGGATAGATACCGGTTTTCGAATTCACCGGAATAAATATAGCCATCAAGGGATAATGCCGCTTTGAGTGTGATAAATGGTTTGCCGGCGCTGATATGCTTAAAGTAAATCTCGTTTAACCGATAACCCTGTTTTCTCATTAGACCGGTTTGCACCTCGATACCCTGCTTTCTTAATATTCTGAAACCGCTGCGCTTAACGGTTCGATTAATATCCCGGTTGGAGCAAACCACCTTCTTAATTCCCGACTGGAGAATTGCCTGAGTACAGGGCGGAGTCTTTCCCTGATGATTGCATGGTTCCAGGTTTAAATACAGCGTAGAAACTTCTGCTTCACCCCTCGCATCCCGTATGGCTTCAACCTCGGCGTGGGGGCTGCCGTAACGCCTATGGAAACCCTTGCCGACAACATGGTTATTTTTAACAAGCACCGCACCGACCATTGGGTTAGGCGCAACCTGTCCCCAACCTTTAAGAGCGAGGCTAAAGGCTTGTTGCATATATGAATAATCTTCATTCTTAAACTTAGCAACCATAAAAAAATTCCCCTCTCCGGGGGATTAGAATAGAGAAAAGGGAACATCAACAGGCATAATATCCCAGACGCCCGATAACGGATACATTATGACCGTACCTTCTCCCATCCGGACTATACCGTCGGCGCCGGGATTCCACCGGCTCAGCTTGCGCTCGCGGGCTTTCACCGCCGGTCGAGGATTTTCGCCTCACCCCGAAGGTTAACCTTGTAATTTACAAACTTCAACACCAATGTCAAGTATTTTCGGTAAGTTTTGTCAATGCGGCAAGGAGTAATTTCGACCGTAAAGTGCATTAAACCGCGTAATTCACAAATAGTATTAATCGTTAGTCCAGGGAAAAGAAAAGTGGAAGAAAGACATAGCGAAAGAAAATCTGTCTAAGCTGTAGAGATTCCTAAATTCCCGCGGAATCTCTGTCGGGGGCAAGCATTCTGAGCTACCCATTCATTGTGGCAGACGCGGACGTCAGGTAGATGCATCAGCGCCGGTGCGCTGACCGCCGGTAAAGTGTGAAACGGTGCCGGGTTGCTCGCTCCGCACGGGCGCCCGACAGAACAGGGGAACATTGTCGCTATAACCATGGAAGGTGATTCAAATCGACATTTCCCCCCGATACTATAATGCCAATACGCTTCTCGGCGTGGTCGAATCTTTTTTCCAGCAGCGCCCCCAAAGTAACCGCTGCCGACGGTTCCACCAGGATTTTCATCCGTTCCCAGATCAAGCGCATGGCGGCGATAATGGCGTTGTCGCTGACCTTAACGATCCGATCCACGCGATTACGAATGATTGCGAACGTCTTATCGCCCAATGAAGTGAGAAGTCCGTCGGCAATTGTCTTCGGATTAACCGATGGTATGATCCTGCCTTCCTTAAGCGATCGGTAGGCGTCATCAGCCCCTTCCGGTTCGGCGGCGATGACCAACGTCTGCGGTGAGAGTTCTTTAACAGATATCGAAGTCCCGCTAAGAAGTCCCCCTCCGCCCACAGGTGTCATTACAATATCGAGATCCGGAATTTCCTCTATCAACTCCAATCCGGCGGTCCCGGCGCCGGCGATAATCCGCTCATCATTGTAGGGGTGAATAAAGGTGGCGCCGGTTTTTTCTACTATTTCGGCTAAGGTGGATTCGCGGGATTGCAGAGTCGGTTCGCAGTAGATGATTTCAGCGCCATAGCCGGCGACCGCGTCCTTTTTTACCTGAGGAGAGGTGCGAGGCATAACTACGTAAGCTTTGGCTCCTCTATTACGCGCCGCCAGCGCCAGCGCCGCAGCATGGTTACCGGAGGAATGAGTGGCGACGCCCCTGGAGATTTCCGCCGCGCTAAGCGAAAAGACCGCGTTCGTAGCGCCCCGGAATTTAAAAGCGCCGACTTTTTGGAAATTTTCGCATTTGAAATACAAATGGGCATCGACGATTCCATCAATGCCCCGGCATGTCAAAATCGGAGTTCTGTGCACGTAGGGACTGATTCTTTCCGCTGCGGCGCGAATGTCGGATAAACCCGGAAGCTGTTTCAAATTGCAAACTTACCTATTTAGATTTCATCAGCCAACTGCACAATCTGTTTGTAGGGGATAGTAATCCAGCTTTCGGCTGTAAAAGCTCCATGCTGCATACTAATCATAGATACCTTACAGGCAGTTTCCTCATCTGGAGCCTCGTATATATCCATGAAATCGTAGGGTCCCAACAAACCGTAATGAGCGATAAACTTGACCTCAGGACATTTCTTTTTAACCTGTTCCAACCATTCCCGACCGAGTCTCTCCCGGTCTTTCATTTTCATAGCGATCTCCGGCGATAGTTTGGTCATCAGAACGAAAGTTTTCATAGCTTGCTCCTTGTGTTAATATTGCCGCCGATTGGATAGACCCAACAGCATTCCCATATATTGCCGATTACTCATGGTTAATATACCATCTATCCGTAGCAAACCGCAAGTCAGAAGTGGAAATATTGCCTAACCCGTATAGTTCATAAAAGCCGGTAAACCTTAGTCGGAGGCTTGTCCTTAGGGGATTTTACAACAGTAAACAATTTACAGTCCGGAATTTAGAGTCCAAAATAGAGCGGGAAGCGCAAGGCTTGCCCGCCTCAGGAGGGTTTATGCACCTCTGGCATGCTCCGCTACCGACTGGGAAATTTAGGAATAATCCAGGCTAAGTAACTGTCCTAACTACTTTATATACAACGTTATCCTTGACTTCTAATGCAGCTACCGCTATCTTAGTCATAAATCAATATAGGTCTTCAATCTACGCATTTTAGCGAAACACCTGATTATTGTGCATATAGTTTTATCAATCTTGGTTATATAAATGGCGCCTTCAGGGACGGAATTAAGGAGAACACCATGTTTAGAAATATCGCTGTATCTATTCTACTTAGTATATTATTGGCTACTGCGAACGCTGTTGAGATTAACTGGACCGAACATTTAATCGATGGGGAATTCGACGGAGCCTGGGTGATTTTTTCGGAAGACATAAATGGAGATTATCATAAGGATATTGTAGGGGCATCGTCGATCGGAGACGAGATAGCTGTGTGGATAAATGACGGCGAGCAGGTTTTCAACAAATTCGTGGTCACCGATTCGTTTGATTATGCCTGGGATGTGTATGCCGCTGACGTAGACGCTGATCAGGACATTGATATACTGGGCGCTGCGAGTTACGGAGATAAAATTACCTGGTGGGAGAATCAGAATACCGAAGAATTCGTGCAGCATGATATAAGTAGCGATTTCGACGGAGCCACCTCGGTTTATTGTACCGATATGGATGGAGACGGGGATATGGACGTATTGGGTGCGGCGGCTGTTGCGGGAAGAATAACCTGGTGGGAAAATGATGGGGAACAGGTCTTCACTGCACATGATATTGCTGCTGATTTTGATGGAGCTCGAGCTGCGTTGGCGGTTGATATGGACGGTGATGCGGATATGGATGTGGTTGCTGTTTCATCTTCACTGGATGCGATAACCTGGTGGGAAAATGATGGCTCCCAGTATTTCGTGCGCCACGATATCACCACCGAATTCGATGGCGCAACCGCGCTTCATGCGATTGATATGGATAATGATAACGATATCGATATAGTCGCCGCTGGAAGATATGCCGACAAAATAAGCTGGTGGGAAAATGACGGTACTCAGAATTTCACCATGCATGAAATCGACACATTATATAACGGAGCTCAAGATGTTTACGCTGTCGATCTGGATAGTGATAATGATATTGATGTTATAGGAGCCGCCTGGGAAGATGACCAGATTGCCTGGTGGGAAAATGACGGCAGTCAGGTATTTACCAAGCATGTTGTGGACGATAGTTTCGCCTATGCGCATTCAGTTCACGCAATAGACCTCGACAGCGAGGGTGATGTCGATATAATCGGGGCTGCATTTACAGCCGATGATATCTCATGGTGGGAAAACGATATTAATCCGCCTAATCCGCTTCCGGAAATTACTGATATCGTAAATGATCCTCCTGTCCCTGCTATCGGGGAGGAATGTCAGGTATCCGCTACCGTTACCGACAATTTTTGGATCGAAGGTGTGAATATCTACGCTGATTTTGGAAACGGTTACAGTTTTAGGGAGATGCAGGGAATAGAGGATTCGTTCTTTTATACCTTTCCGGGACTACCTGAAGGTTTGATAGTGAATTACTACATAACGGCGACGGATAATCTCGGCGATTCCACGGTATCCGATACACTCTCCTACCAGGTTAATCAGAGTCCTGCGATAATGGATGTGTTTAGAAATCCGGAAGAGCCTCAAGTGGGGGAGCGATGTGTAGTTTCCGCCGTCATGAATGATCCGTCCTTGAC
>WJIR01000183.1 GCA_014730175.1 Candidatus Zixiibacteriota bacterium | reverse complement strand
GGTGAGGGCACCTGACCGCACTTTGAATAGTGTCGGGTTTCTCCATTCGGCTATCGCCGAATTCCGGAACCCGACCTACCGCGCTGCGTTCCGCGGGACGAATCCACCCTCTCCCTCGTCAGGGAGAGGGAATGAGGTAAGAACAAAATGATTACGTTTAATAAAATATATCCACTCAGTTCCCCTTCTCCCATTTCCCGATCACATCGGGAGGAGAAGGGGGCAGGGGATGAGGGGATTTATCGGGATACAAACATGCTTATCTCTGCGCCTTCGGCTTCGAGCTAAGCATGCCACCCTTCGCTCGCGGGTGCGGCGACCCGACAGTACTTGATAATGATAATCCCCGAAGGGCAAGCCTTCGGCTACAAGAATATGGATTGCTCCATCGCTAAGCTCCTCGCAATGATTGTCCTATCGACCGACAGCGATGACTATTCTCCATCTACTGTTGAGCATCTTCCGAGCCCTCCTTGGGCATCTGGAAGCCGATATTGCGATCTTGATTTGGCTTGCCATATACTTTGATTTCGCCGAATTGTGATTCGTACTTTTTTACGTTATCCTGCAACGCCTTTAAAAATGATTTCGCATTCTGAGGAGTCATCACAATACGTGAAAAAACTTTACCCTTGTTCTTACCGGGCATGATCCTGGCAAAATCAAAGATCATCTCCGATGGCGAGAATCCTATTATGGCAAAATTTGCATATATCCCTTCGGCTTCTTTATCACCAAGCTCAATGTTTAACTTCATCTGCTTCTGTTCCATTATATCTCCTTAAAGCGAATTTAGAGAATTATTTCATATTAAAAAATTTGCGAAACTTGGAGCGTTTTCCCAATTCCACATTATATTTCAGTTGGTTCATATCAAACTGCACCTTCTGCATCTCATAACCATCGTAGGTGCCTCCCGATATAGCTCCGGTCGATTTATCTTTTTTGACATGTATACGGAATGCTCTTAATTCATCGAGTAATTTAGCGCCAACCGATGTGGTGATAAACCTTACTCCGGTGGAATCAGTTCGGATAGGTATTTCCACTCGGGGATCCCCATTGAGGTTTTTAGTGAAAACATAAACGGCCGAAGCCCTACCCCGGAAGTGAGCATATACATTAACATTGAAATAACGGGATTCCTCATCTAATCCCTCCAGAAAGAAGAT
Source organism: Candidatus Zixiibacteriota bacterium (assembly GCA_014730175.1). GTDB lineage: Bacteria > Zixibacteria > MSB-5A5 > UM-FILTER-46-8 > UM-FILTER-46-8 > WJIR01. The sequence goes on along the minus strand of WJIR01000183.1, from coordinate 2,023 downwards.
AATAAATCCTGCTTCCTCCGGATTATTGCTTTCGGTCTGAAGCTGCTTCTCCCAATCGGTTACCTCATCCCACTGACAATAAGCGGGAAGCGAATTAAGGGCAATAAATATCGTGAAAAAGAGCAATGCTGTTGTTTGTCGGACAAGTATGATGTCCCGCTTGAATAATGTCATTTCTATCACCTCTAAATTTTCGGTAAAGAAGTATCATAATAATAGTACGACTCGTAGAATTCAAGTTAAATAATGTCAATGATTATATATTGATCTGAATTATTCATAAATTTCGTTATCGGCATTACCTGCTCCATTTTGAGGGAACCATAAAGTAGCCGGAGATGCGCAGGCTTGCGTAGGATATTAAGCGTAGCTCTTAACGGGTTAAATTTAGCTCAACAACATCGCAATAGCTGAGACATTGACTATATCATCAACACTGCATCCCCGCGAAAGGTCATTCATCGGTTTCGCCAGTCCCTGAATAATCGGGCCTATAGCCTCAGCTCCAGCGAGACGCTGAACCGCTTTATATGTGATATTACCCGAGTTCAGGTCGGGGAAAATAAGTACGTTAGCTTCACCCGCAATCGGTGAGTCCGGAGATTTGCGCTTCGCTACTTCGGGTACGATAGCAGCATCAAACTGTAAATCACCATCAACCTTTAACTCCGGCGCTAACTCTTTTACTCTATTCATAGCGGCAACCACTTCATCAACCATTTCGTGCTTGGCGGAGCCTTTGGTGGAAAAAGAAAGCATGGCGACCCTCGGTTCCTCTCCAACCAGCTTTTTCAGTGTGTTTGCCGAGGAGATCGCGATGGAAGCGAGCTGTTCTACATCGGGATCCGGGAGAACGGCACAATCACCGAATGCGAAGATCTTATCCTTCACACCGCGATATTCCGGCAATACCATCAGAAAACAAGAAGAGACCGTGCTAATTCCCGGTGCTGTTCCTATGGTCTGTATAGCTGCCCGCATGACATCGCCGGTAGTATTGTACGCACCTGCCACACATCCATCGGCTTCTCCTGTACGCACCATCATAGCTCCATAATATAGCGGTTGGGACATTGTCCTTTTGGCATCATCGAAAGATATACCCTTATGCTTGCGGAGTTCGAAGAAAGTCTCGGCGTATTGATCAAGTTTACCGGATTCCGATGGTTCGATAAGTTCGATAGCGCTCGTCGATGCCCCCTCCTTTTTCAACATATCTTCGATTGTCTTTGCATCCCCAAGCAATGTTACGCCAGCGATTTTCTCCTCGAGAATCCTTTTTGCGGCTGCAATAGTGCGATCTTCTGCCCCTTCGGGCAAAACCACTCTTTTGTTCAGATCTCTTGCTTTTTCCTTTATGACATCTATGACATTCATCGTTATCTCCTGGATAGATTAATATCTTAACATAGTTTGAGAAGTGAATATGAATATAAAGACATAAAAATAGCAAGATATTTTAGAGATAAGCGTCGAAATCCAAACCCTTATAATTCATAAATACCATTAATTCGTAGCCGAAGGCTTGCCCTTCGGTAGCTCAAGTGAATCAGAATATTTGCAGATTGTAATTGAAGATTCCAAATAAATGCCGGAAGCGCAAGGCTTCCGCTACTAATGATGAAATTTATGAGTAATTCAGGCAAATTTTATCAACTTGTCCTTGTTACGCACATCAACATCGTAAAACATAAAACGGCGGAAGAGATCTCCCGCCGTTTTACTGAATCAAATATCAGCGATATTACTTCAACAATGTCAGACGTTTAGTGAAGACCTTATCACCAACGTTTAGTTTGTAGAAATATATACCGCTGGAGAAGCTGGCAGCATTCCAGGTAACAGTATGCTGTCCTGCTTCCTTATGTCCGTTGACCAATGCAGCAACTTTCTGACCCATCAGGTTGTAAACTTCCAGGCTTACCTTACCAGCTTCCGGCAACTGGTAGCTGATATTGGTGGAAGCGTTGAACGGGTTTGGATAGTTACTTGAAAGCCCATATTCAGCGGGTACTAACTGTTC
>WJIR01000012.1 GCA_014730175.1 Candidatus Zixiibacteriota bacterium | reverse complement strand
TGGTTTTATTCGGTTCACCAGTGAAACTGCCCCTTTTTCGGGTGTTTCAACCAAAAGTAAACCCAATTTATCATCTTCGACACCGGAGACATAATCGGTGATTCTCACCGACTTACTGATAAACCCGCGCAGTCCTTCGTAGATAGTATCCAGGCGCGCGTCGTCAGAATCTGCCCTTTTGTCGAATTCATTGGGAAAACTACCGTTTTTTCTGACACTGACAATTACTAACGAGATAAATTCGCAATATCTCTCGGCTCGTTTAAGCTCCTGATGCGCTTTTAAACCAAAATTCTCATGGGATTTGAAAATCTCATGCAACGGACTATCAGGAGGTGTAAGCCTGACTTCCATTTCACCTTCCTTTAGTTAACAGGGATAAATTGTTTCGTTTAGTTAATACTTAATTTAATCTACTACTACCAGTAGAGCTTAAAACATTATAAAAAACAGCAAATAATGTGCCATTAAACACGCAGCGTCAAGAATGAATTATAGTTATTCCACAGAAATCAAAAAGCTCGCAAATGACTACAATATCTATAATAGCGAAAGCAACTAAATGACAGCTTTACTTAAAATTACAGTCATTATCTCAGTCTAATAAATAGTGTTCGAAATTTCAACAATTTTGTGCATACGAATTCACTTAAAGCGCAAAAACCTACATAACTCAATTGGATATCGAATAATCCTTTATCTTGTACAATAGGGAGCGATAGGAGATACCCAGAAGCTCGGCGGCTTTTCTTCTATTCCAGTTGGTCTTGTTAAGCACATTCTTAATCAGGTTTTTCTCCTCAAACTCCACCGCTTTTGCAACCCTCTTTTTCAAAGAATAATCGCCGTCCTCCATTGGAGGCGTATAGTTTGGGCTGGAGGCAGTCACTTTCTGATCTGAATTTTCCAGAAATGAGTAAACGATACCTTCTTCATTACGAACCACGATTTGCTTAATCAGGTTTTCAAGCTGCCTTACGTTACCAGGCCAATCATAATCTATGATTGTTTTTAATGCCTTGGAGGATAATGAATTAACCTCTCTCTTATAAAGCTTGTTATATTTGTTAAGAAAATGATCTACCAGAAGAGGTATATCATCGCGTCGCTCTCGCAACGGCGGAATATTGATGGTTATCTCATTTAGCCTGTAAAACAGATCATCTCGGAATTCCTTGTTTTCAATCGCCTTTTCCAGGTTTCGATTGGTGGCACATACAATACGAACATCCACCTTAATCGTCTTAACTCCGCCCACACGCATAAACTCTCTTTGTTCCAGCACCTGCAATAGTTTGGACTGGAGTTCCATCGGCATATCGCCGATCTCATCAAGAAACATGGTGCCTTTGGAGGCGATTTCAAATCGTCCCGGCTTAGTTTTGTGAGCGCCGGTGAACGCACCCTTCTCATATCCGAACAGTTCCGCTTCCAATAGCTCTCTCGGGATAGCGGCGCAATTCACTTTGGTTATCGACTCGTTTTTCCTGTCGGAAAGATTATGGATTAACCGCGCAACAATTTCTTTGCCCGTTCCGGATTCGCCCCTTATTAGAACCGTCAACTCCGATGCCGCTACTTGCTCGATGATACTTTTAACCTCTATCATCCCGGGATTATCTCCCACCAGCTCCTCGTAATGCGACTTGGCTTTGAGCTCGTTTCGCAACTTGGAGAGCTCTTGCTGAAGACGATTCTTTTCAAGCGCATTCTGAATATGAATCTCAACTTCCTTTACATCGAAAGGTTTATTGATAAATTCCGATGCGCCCTTTTTTATCGATTTCACTATATTTTTAGTATCACCATGACCGGATAACATGATAACATTGAGCTGCTTATCAAAGCTTTTCACATTCTCCAGGATCTCTATTCCCGACTTCCCGGGCATCTTAATATCCAATAACACCAGGTCAGGTTTATCTTTGGCAAGAATCTCCATGCCTTCATCTCCGTCTCGCGCGGAGATGATTTCATAGTCATCGCTCAAACCTTCCGAGAGTATCCAGGGCACCTTTGGATCATCATCGATTACCAGAATTTTTACAGCTTTTTTCATAAGTTTTATTTATTTCTTAATTGGAAAATCCAGAATTATTTTCGTTCCTTTTCCTTCTTCACTTTCTATGCCGATAAAACCATCGTGAGATTGCATCACTCTCTTAACCAGCGCTAAGCCCAATCCGGTTCCCCCTTCTTTTGTTGTATAATATCTTTCGAACACCTTGTTTATTTTATCCTCGGATATTCCACAGCCTTCATCGGAAATTTCAACCCGCAGACAAGGAACCGGTTGGATTTCGTTGGTGAACTGATGTACAGAAATCGATAACCTGCCGCCGTCCGGCATGCTTTCTATCGCATTGAGGATAACATTCAAGATTGATTCGAAAATCTCTGTCTGATTAATTAGTATTTTGGGTAATTCGGACTCGAATTCCTTTACAGCTTCAATTGAGTTTTTCCTTAAATCGGTTGACAGCAGCGACAGCGCTTTCTCAATGATCGGCGTAATTTCGCTATCCGTTCGGGTATATTTCCCCGGATCGCTGAAATCCAGCATTTCTCTGACCAAATCAGCCAATCGGTTTACTTCCTGCAAAGTTGACTGTAATATATCGTTCCTCGCCTGCGGATCATCCATTCTTGATTCCAGAATCTGAAGCGTACCCTTTATATTGGTGAGTGGTTTTTTAAGATCGTGGGTTAATTCCGAAATCATCTTGCCCATTGTCAGTAATTTGGTTCCGTTGATAATGCTCCGCTGCCTCTCGTAAAGGGAAGCTGCCTGTGAGGCAATAATCGAGATCAATCGCCGTGTATCTTCGCTATAGTCACCATCGCTGTAGCACCCTATACATAAAAATCCTGAAATTGAATTTTCCACCGAAACCGGAACCGAAATAAAACTGGAAAATTCCGATACCGTATTGTCCAGGAAATATCCTTTCAAGAATTGCTCCACCCAAAGCTGCTGATCAAGTTTTTCCGGTGAGTCGGAATAATTCGATGGAATTCTTAATTCAGTCGATTGGAGTATTTTCGTATTTTCCTCATCCGGGTCTTCGGCGAAGGTTACTTTCAATAATCCGTCGTCATTGATCGAGAAGAAATAACAGAAGTCCGCTTTCACCATAGATTTGATACCCTCAAACAGTGATGAGAAGACCTCCGCTTCGGACTTCGACGACGAAAGGCGGGTGGCTATACGATGCAGGATAGTCAGCTCATTCAGTTTCTTACTGTTCTCCTGGAACAACCGAGCGTTTTCTATTGCTATCGCTGCGTGAGACGAGAATGTTTCTAATAGCCGAAGGTCATCAACCGTGAATTTCTCGTTCCCCTCTTTATTATTCAAATTAATTACACCCAGCAACTCACTCCTGTGGATAATCGGAGCGGAAATTGCCGACTCCGTCTCATAACGGTCGCGTCGAGAATGCTTGAAGCGATTATCATTGGAGATATCATCGATTATCACCGACTCTTTCATCTGAGCAACATACCCGGAGATACCCTCGCCTATCGGCACTCTCAAGTTCCCAAGCGATTCCTCATCCATCTCAATTCCTATATAAGCCGAAATCCGCAGGCGTTTATCGCTTTCGTCAACAAGCATGATGGAACCTGATTTAGCCCCCACCACACCGGTGACTAAATTTATTATCTGTTCCAGCAGGGATTCCAGCTCGATTGTCTCCGACAGGACCCCAGCCGATTTATAGAGGGCGTGAAGCTGATTTACTCTGTTTTGCAGGAGACTGTTGCTGGATGAGAGGAGCTCCAGAAGGTGCTGTTTTTCCAATTGAGCGGCTCTAACGGTTAGTCCTTTCCCGATTGCTCTCAACAGCTCTTCGAACTCCAGCGGTTTGGTGATATAATCGAAAGCGCCTCTGTTTATAGCCGCTTTTGCGGTTTCCAGAGACGCGAAACCTGTCATAAGGATAACTACTAAATGCGGATCCATCTCCTTTGCTTTTCTTAGTATGTCTATCCCGTCAGTAACCGGCATTTTGATATCGGTAATAATCATATCAAATCTATCCGACTGTATCAACCGTAACGCCTCATCACCCTTGCAGGTAACAATCACATCATGATTTTCACGCTCCAGAAGATTCTTCAGGGAGACACACATCCTCTCTTCGTCGTCAACGACTAAAATCCTACCTTTGCTTACAGTAGAAATGTCGGTTGTACTTTGCATGATCAATCTTATGTCTCCTCCCCCGGCTCTTTAAGCGGCAAAGATATAGTAAATGTTGCTCCCCTGTCCTCATTGTTCTTCACCGTTATCGATCCGCCATGATTTTTCACAATTCCGTAAGAAACAGACAAACCCAATCCTGTACCATCATTGCCTTCTTTGGTGGTAAAGAAAGGTTCGAAAATGCGGTTGATATACTCGTCGGGAATGCCTGTGCCTTTATCGGAAACGCTCAGCCTGAGACAATCATTATCCAAAATCGAGGTTATCCTTATATCGCCTCCATCCGGCATTGCCTCTGTCGCATTAATCAGGATGTTCATAAAAACCTGACGCAATTGCTCAGAGGAACCGGTAATTTTATGCGATCGGTCAATCCCATTATCCAATTGCACATTCACGCCGGCTTCTTCAAAGGAATTTGACATCACATTAATAATATCGTTAAGTAGCTCTCTGATATCTACCAGTTCAAACACGTTTTTATATGGGCGATAGAAATCGAGAAGTTGATTAACAATCGAACTGATTCTGTTTACTTCATCGTGAATAACCGAAATATTATTCAGCGCCTTTTCATTACCGTCAAGGTCAAGTTTCATCATCAAGAGGTAGTTCTTGATTATACCCAACGGATTGTTTATTTCATGGGCAATCGACGCCGATAGTTTACCGAGTGCAGCCATTTTCTCAGATTCCAGTAGTTTCTGCTGAGTATTGGCTAACCTGCTGTGAGCTTCTTTTTCGCTTCGGTACAACCTGGCATTTTCGATGGCGACAGTTAACTGGTTTGCCAGAATCGAAAGAAACTCCAGATCATTTTCATGGAACGGCGCCTTCGATATTTTTTTGGTTAGGGTCATTATACCGCGAATCTGGTTTTTCAGAATCATCGGAACGAGTAATTCGGTTTCCAGATTCCTGAGCTTTTCGAGCTCGGACTGCCTTGTTTCCAAAGTCTGCGATACTTCGACGACGGTCAATGGCCTTTTCTGGCTAAGCATCAGATGATAAAGACGTCGGTTGGGTTCGAAATGGAAATTTTCACCTTTGTATGAAAGCCCCTTGGTGCAGCATAATTCAAGGCAGAAATCCTTGGGCATTTTAGTAGTCTTCTGCAGTTGCTGAAATTCCGGTTTTGCCAGCATGATCGAAGCGCCCCCCACTCCCATCTGTCCGATGGAGGTCAGCAGGATACCCTCGAGGAGCTGATCGGAGGTCAGCATCGAGTTCAGGTGGACCGATATCTCAAAGATTGTATATAAATCGAATATCTTCCGCTTTAAGCGCTTGTTAGCATCGGTAAGTTCACTAACTTCTTCTTCCATTGATGAACCTTGCGCTTGGGAAGTTGGCCTGAGTTTTCTACGTCTTTCCATTGCTATCCCGGAATTTCTTCAAATATGGTAAAAACATATCCAATAAGCAACAGAAAAGTGAAACGAAATGCACATTTCTCTCTTATAATCACTTTTACTGCAATACTTATAATTTATTTCGGTACATTTCTTAGCGTCAATTAGGTTTAAGTGCGGAAATAGGAAACTGTTTTCACATCACAAATGTAAGTATAATGTTAATGACATAATTCTGTGGCAATTTAGTGAGAATTTTGAACAACTTCAAACGCGGCGAGTGCGGAACAACGCAGTCCTTATCTCACGGGTAGGCCGGATTCCCCTATAAATCAAGGTAGGCTGGAACGAAGCGCAGAACCATACACCGACAAATATACGGATCGGGATGGTTTTGACAGTCCTTCTTTCATATAGAAAAAGCCGGACTGGATCATCCGGCTTATCTCGGCTCATTTTTTTGGGTGAGGTCTTATTACGCCACACCGACTGACTCTGCTAATAGCTGTTTCTCGTACAGCCTTTTATACAATCCTTTTTCGGCGATTAAGGCTTCATGGTTTCCGCGTTCCACGATGCTGCCCTGGTCGAAGACCAGGATCTGATCGGCGTGCTTGACAGTATGAGTGCGATGCGAAACCAGAAAACAGGTAGTTTTGGGCGCCATGGTGCGAAGCCGATCCCATAATTGTTGCTCGGTAACTGCATCCAGCGAGGCTGTGCAATCGTCAAGTAACAACAATCTGGGTTCGCCGGCTAAAGCTCGCGCTAACGATACTCTCTGCTTCTGACCGCCGGAAAGGTTAACTCCGCGCGCTCCCACCAGCGTGTCATAACCGGTCCGGAATTCGGATATATCGGAAGTCAACTGCGAAATATCTCCGGCTTCCTTAACCGAATCCGGCTCGATCCAATCCCGATGGAAAATGATGTTCCTTTCGATTGTATCCGAGAAGAGTAAAGGCTCCTGCGGCACATAACCGATCAAACGCCTTAAACTCTCCAGCGAAATCTCGCGAAGTTTGACTCCGTTTATCAGAATCTCGCCTTCGGTCGGATCGAACAAGCGCGGAATCAGGTTCAGGATAGTCGATTTTCCGGAACCGACGGGGCCAACCAGTGCGATCATCTCACCCGGTTTGGCGGTGAAATTGACTTCATCCAGTGCCCTTACGCTGCCGTCATAGCTATAGCTTACATTCCTGAATTCAACCTCGACTCCGTCGTTCCCGAATGGTTTGGGAGATTCTGGCTCGGTAATTTCCGGTTCAAAGTTTTCCATCTCTCTTAAGCGATCAACGCTAACCGAACCGCGTCTGCCGTGAACCAGAAACTGCCCTATATCGAACATCGGGAATATCAGCATCAGCATATATGTATCGAATGCTACGATATCGCCGATTGTCATATTTCCATCGATGACCATGTATCCACCGACCAGAAGAATCAACCCGATTCCCAACTGCCATACATTGCCCCAAAGCGATTCCATTATTGCATAGGAACGGACAGCCTTGATCTCCTTTCTCTTTCGGTCATCCACAGCATCGTAGAATGTTCTCTCCTGGTCGCTCTCGCGATTATAAGCCTTAATCACTTTTATACCGGAGAAGCAGGATTCCATGACATTGTTAAGGTGCGATATCGCTTTTTGTACATTGTCGAACCGCTGATGCAATAAGGTTGACACCTTTATGAAAATATAGACCAGCAAAGGTAGGGGACCTATTGCTATCAGTGTGAGTTTTACATTCAGTGTAAGCATTGCGGCGATACCGAATAAAACTATCAGCATCGCCTCCAGAGTCCGAAAGATGCCGGAGCATGAAAACCAAGCCAGTTTTTCTGTGATATCATCTGTCAACCGGGTTACGATATCGCCGGTTGTGTATCTGTTGAAAAACGATGGCGATAGTTTACTGATATACTCGAACATATGCTGACGGAACCTGAACTCCAACCGCATGTTCATATATGCACGCGTTCCCTGCATGGTGGCGTAAACCAGGTAAATGCCCACTCCGATACCGAAGAATATAACGATATATTTGAGCAGACCATCGAGCGTAAATCCCTGCTCGATTCCATCGAATATGAATTTCAGGAGGTACGGATATGTGGCATGAATCGCTCCATTGAGAAACGAGAATCCGATTATGACCGCTAACGGTTTCGGATGGAGCCGCCAAAATTTCCATAACCATTTAGCCAATTCTCGCATATTCTTTCACCTCCTCTCTTGGAGTCTGGAACTGCAGCTTGAAGAGGTCTGAATAGTAGCCTCCTGCTTTTAGCAGTTCCTCGTGGGTTCCATCTTCTATAATCTCGCCCTTACGCAGCACCAGTATTTTATCGGCATCCAGAACGGTTTGCAGGCGGTGCGCGATCGTAAGCGATGTTCTTCCTTCCTGCAGCTTGCGCAAAGCCTTCTGGATTTTCTCCTCGGTATGCGGATCGACTGACGAAGTCGCTTCATCGAGTATCAGTACCTGCGGATCGAACACCATCGCTCTGGCAAACGAAAGCAACTGCCGCTCGCCCATCGACAGGTTCCCGCCACGTTCTGCCAGGTTTGCCTGATAGCCTTCCTGCATGCGCGAGACGAACTTGTCGGCTGAGATTATCGACGCCGCTTCCTTTACCCTTGCTTCGGGTATCGATTTGTCAAATAATCTCAGATTATCCAGCACGTTACCGGGGAAGAGATATATATCCTGAAGAACCAATCCGAAATAACTTCGCAAATCGGTCAATTTCATATCTCTGATATCTATTCCGTCGACCGTGACACTGCCTTTCTGGAACGGGTAATATCGGAGTAAGACATTGATTATCGATGTCTTTCCGCCGCCGGTAACACCTACCAACGCATACCGTTTTCCTTTGGGCAATTCAAAGCTTATATCTTTCAGAATCCAATCTTCGTCTTTGTATGCAAAATAGACATTTTCAAAGACGATTGAGTTCTGCAACGCCTTGACAGGCATCGGATGTTCCGGGTCCTTTATCTTCTGTTCGTGTGCCAGCAACGAATAAATCCGTGACGATCCTGCCATCGCTTTGTTGATAATGTGCATCTGTTCCGAGAGATGAAATATCGGATCGAAAAACCTGCGTATATACTGGATGAACATTATCAGAGTACCGATAGTTATGGCGCCGCTAAGGGTCAGTTTACCGCCGAACCATAATATCAGGCAGATCGATATCGTCTCCATGAAGAAGATAGTATTGAAAAACAACACCACCAGCAATTCCGCCTTGGTTTCGATGACGAATTTACGCCGGTTGACATCGTATGATTTTTTCCGAACCTGTTTACCCCGGTTGAAGATCTGCACTATCGACATTCCCTGAATATATTCCGCAAGGAATGCAGATATATCAGCCATTCGTTTTCTGGCTTCCAGAAACATCGGATTGGTGATCTTCTGATATAGATAAGTCAGTATCAGAATAATTGGTGATAAAGTCGCCAGTATCAACGTAAGCCGCCAATCCACGAAAGCCATAACACCGAACATACCCAGCAGCAAAAGTAGATCCCCTGAGAGTGTCACTATTGTATTTGTAAACAGCATCCTGAGGGATTCGGTATCCGATTCCACCCTGGAAAGCAACCGTCCTACCGGATTGTCATTGAAGAATTTCATTGACATATGGATTATATGATTAAATAGCCGCTTTCTCAAAGCTGCCATGGCTTGCTGGCCTATCCATTCCAGATTGACTCTCTGGAAATAGCTTAGAGCCAGGAATGCCAGTTGCACAAATACGTAAATTGCAACCGTTATTAACAGGCCTGCCTTATCTCCGCCTTTGATGTTGACGTCAACAGCTCGTTTGATTAAAACCGGACCTATGATTGTCGAACCGGTCGCCAGAATCAATAATACCAATCCCAGCACAATTCGCCATTTGTACGGCTTGAGCAAAGGTACCAGGTTTCCCAAAAGCTCTTTTATAGATAATTTCTGAGTTTTCTCTTCTTCGTAATAAACCGAGTCCATTATTTTTCCTTGATTGTGTGAAGGTTTAAGTTACTTACATGTGAATCCCTCTAAAGGATTTTTGAAATGCGTCAACCCTAAACCATTCAACACGAATCACTTTAAGCAATTTGTGTTATAGGGGACGCTCCTCATGTGGTATCAAAACAGGATGCTGTTGATTGTGCCACTTTATTGATCCTCCGTACTGTTAATAGTTCATTCTGATACACAGTTTACTCCTTTCAAATGTAGCCGAAGGCTTGTCCTTCGGGAGAAGTTTACACATTTCGCCGACAGGAACGTCGGCGCTACCTTAAAAGGCGGTTAAAAACTAAAACCCGCCTGAAGGCGGGTTTTTGCTGCTAAAAAAAGAAAATCCGACCTTGAAACCTCCAGGAAAAATTCTAAACCGGGCAAATATTTCACTTACGTGAACCGTTTGCCGGTTGTTTCACAAAACTGGCATCGACCGATGCGCGTTTTATGAAGTCACAATTCCTGAGTTAAAAAGTTTCATTAGTCGGTTAATTATCTTTTAAGTTTCGCTTGTTATATCGGTAAAAATATATCTACTTTAATTCCAATACCGAGCAACTATAATAAATGTTTCCTTTTTGTCAAGCATTTTTTATACTACTAATCAAATTTTAATATGTTTTTTAAAAGAACTCTGAAATACGGAACATTATTACATTCGATAGGTACGAGCGATAGGTCGAAGCTCTTTGGGTTTAAACACGGAATCTGAATCAACATGATCAAACTTTCAATGTACCAGGGTCGCATCGGAGGCGGCATACC
>WJIR01000182.1 GCA_014730175.1 Candidatus Zixiibacteriota bacterium | reverse complement strand
TATCAAGAGAGCTGTTAAGGTGATTTCACAAGCTGACTGGATTATCATATTCATATCTCTCGCGATTAGCACATTGATGCATTTCACTGGTCTAACAAAGATTATCGACCATACTATACTTGCCACAACTGGCGGTACTCTGTTGACTATTTTGATATCATTAGGAATTAAGCTTTTCGGTCAAAATCGCAATTTTGAAATTCTGGACAAGGCTGTAGTCTTGGATTATGTAACCGAAGCGAAATTCATTTTATTTTATATTGTATCAATGTTTATACCGCTCGCTATATGGAATAGAGAAAATCCTAGTTGGATTTTACTGGCATTATGGTTATTCGGTTCAATGAAGGTAGCTTTTATAATGATCAAAGCATATCAATGGATTAAAGGCGACAGGTTCAATTATAGATTAGAGTATCTAAAAACCGTCAATAAATTAGAAAATATGATTCCTTTGTGGGAATCATTATGGAATGAATCCATAATTGATCCCGAAAATGAAGAAGAATTTATACGCCTGTTTTTTAGAAAGATCGGTGGTGCCGTGGAAGCTAAAGAAGTTAATCCAATTACCACAGTACAGATAGAAAGAATAATGCATTCCTTCAAACTAACCTTAAGTAAACGAAATCCATATTCTCTTTTTCGATCAGTACATAGTCCACTTGATTTGTATCATATTACCTGGCACAAAGTCCATACACGCAAATGGGATGAGCATGAGAAATCACAAATTTATACTTGGTCAGCATTGTGTGAAATTGAGAGGCAGGTATTGGCTACTATTTGGGAGATACCGAAGGTGACAGAAGATGCTGGTTACAAATTAGGTAATCAATTCTGTATGGAATATACTCAGCATATTAAGGAGCATCTCGAATCAGGAACAGATCGTAATTATATTGGATCGTTTATTCAAGAAATGTTTAACCATTCTCATCTTTGCCCGGAATACTGGTGGAGAAGTAGATTTCCGCGCGAGTGGAAGATTACCGCGGACAACTGGAATAAAAACGATATGTGTCAAATTGTATTCAAATGCTTCTGGAACTGGGGAGTTCCAAGAATTCTGAATCCACAACTGGATAAAATCGGTAGAGACAAACGATTTGACATTGTAATTGAGAGTATTTTCCCCGAGGTTGATCTTAATTCATGGATTCGCATTTTTGTATTCGGTTCTTTCTATAGTAACGAATCCAGAGTGTCGCTTGTTTTGGAGCATTCAGATTCGTTTTATGAACGATTTCCGCAATTAGATCCCGTGATTCAACCTTCTGATTGTGATCCAGATGAATACTCGACTGAGAAAATTAATGAAAAAGCGAAGGAAAGAATCAAACTACAAAAGGAGAAAGCATTCGATTTAGCTTTTTTCTTGTTCGCTGATTGCTTCAGTACAGCTAACATCGGTGAATACTTAAAACAATTGGATGAAATAAAAACATCTTATGATGACGATTCCAAAGAGAATCGGCTACGGAAAAGTTTTATAGAGCTATTCCAAAAGATGATTGACTACAGAAATAAAAAAGATTATGAGAGGGGCTGACTAAAATATCAGCCCCAAAACTATCAAAAGCATGCTTATCCCTCTGCCTTCGGCATGGGGCTAAACATGCCACGCCTATGTTAATAAGTCTACTCTGTTATATATTTTATCATTTCAATTCAACAATAAAGGAGGTAGATTCTACCTCCTTTATTGCTGATACCCCATTCCGAAAACCTACTTAATCATCAGCATTCGCGTCGTTTTACTGGTGTTACCCACCGTCATTTTTGCGAAATATATTCCGGAGGGATAATCGCCATTGATCTCTCGCTATTTACGATAGTTTTAAATCCCCTTAAAAACCTCTCGCTGGGCTTCGATGGTGCGCTCTATATGAGCCGTTGTATGGGCGGTGGAGATAAACATCGCTTCGAATGCCGAAGGCGCCAGGTAGATTCCCTTGTCCAACATTCCATGAAAATACTTTCTGTATAATTTCGTATCCGTTTTTTTGGCATCATCAAAATTACGGACTTCATTTTTGGTGAAAAACAATGTCATAATCGAACCAACCCTCTGTATGATCCCCTCTATTCCCGCTTCCTTGAGGTTATCCGTCATTGCCATCTCCAATAATTCCGTTGTTTCGTCCAATTGAATATAAGGATTCTTCTCATCCAGAAATTTCAATGTAGCTAAACCGGCGCTCACCGCCAGCGGATTGCCGGATAATGTCCCCGCTTGATAAACCGATCCCTCCGGCGCTAAAAGGTCCATAATCTCAGCTCTTCCCCCGATCGCCCCTACCGGCAAGCCTCCCCCGATTATCTTACCGAAACAGGTAAGGTCAGGCTCGATCTCATAAAGCTCCTGCGCGCCGCCAAACGCCACTCTGAATCCGCTGATTACCTCATCGAATATAAGCACAGTATCGAAATCGGCGGTTACGTCTCTCAATGTCTGCAAATATCCGTCAACCGGTGGGATCACACCCATATTCGCCGCGATAGGTTCAGCTATTACCGCAGCTACATCCTCACCGTGCTTTCTGAAAATTGACAGAATCGCTTCCGAAGAGTTATACGGAGCTCCGATAGTCAGCGCGGTTATGTCCTCGGGAATTCCGGGAGATGCCGGCATTCCGGAAGTCATCATGCCCGAACCGGCTTGCGTGAGGAACCCGTCGGAATGACCGTGATAGCAGCCCTCCAGCTTGATTATCAGCGGTCTGTCCGTATAAGCACGTGCAAGACGGATCGCGGTCATGGTTGCTTCAGTACCCGAATTAACCAGCCTCAATTTATCGATGGACTTGATTCGTTTGACAATAAAGCGCGCCAGTTCCTCCTCCAAAGCCGTTGGTGCCCCGAATGATGTCCCTTTCTTTATCGTGTCTTCAAGAACTTCAATCACCTGCGGATGGCAATGCCCCAGTATCAGCGGACCCCACGACATCACGTAATCGATATATTTATTGCCATCCTCGTCGGCTATCTCGGCGCCGTCTCCCGACTTAACGAATACGGGAGTTCCTCCCACAGAACCGAAAGCCCTTACCGGAGAATTTACCCCGCCCGGGATAACCTTCTTTGCGCTCTGAAATAATTTTCCCGAATTCTGTTTATCCAGCATTTGTCAACTCCTCAATTATCCATCGTGACGCATCGATCGCGTGATAGGTCAGTATTGCATCAGCGCCGGAGCGCTTTATCGATGTCAGTATCTCCATTGTCATTCGCTTTTCATCAGCCCAACCATTGGCTGCAGCCGCTTTCACCATCGCATACTCGCCGCTGACATTATAAGCCAAAAGCGGTCGGTCAGCAAACTGACGTACCTCGGAAATTACATCAAGATACGCCAACGCCGGCTTCACCATCACCATATCTGCAGATTCATCGATATCAAGCTGAACCTCCCGCACCGCCTCCCGCACATTCGCCGGGTCCATCTGATATCCGGAACGGTCCCCTTCCTGCGGCGCGGAATCGGCAGCATCTCGGAAAGGCCCGTAAAACGCAGAACAGTATTTTGCGGTATATGACAGAATCGCAGTTCGCTCAAGTCCCTCCTCATCCAAGGCAAAACGAATCTCCTCCACTCTGCCGTCCATCATATCCGAGGGCGCTACGATATCGGCGCCCGCCTGAGCGAAACTAACCGCCTGCTTGGCAAGCAGTTCCACCGTGGCATCGTTTTTCACCTCGCCGTTTTCATACACTCCGCAATGACCGTGGTCAGTATATTCGCACAGACAGACATCGGCGATGACCGTCATATCGCCGATACTGTCCTTAACGGCTTTGATTGCCTGGCTAACGACGCTGTCCGGTTTCCACGACTCAGAACCGACCGAATCCTTTTTATCCGGTATACCGAACAAGATGATTGCCGGAACATGTAATGATTCCGCTTCTCTAACGACCTCGGTTAAGTTATCAGGAGAATACCTGAAACATCCTGGCAAGGTGGGGATAGGTTCTTTTTTACCCTTACCTGTGGTGACAAAAAGCGGCAGGATGAAATCATGCGGATGAAGCCTGGTTTCTCTGACCAGATTGCGCAGAGACACTGATTTTCTCAGCCTTCTTGGCCTTTCGAATGGAAAACTCATCTTTATAACCTCAAATTTCTATTTTCCGGTTTGCCGTAATAGCTTCTATTATGATATGAGAAGATAAAAGTAATACAATAACCGCCGATATCCAAGAATGAAATATAGCCCAAAAGCTGAGTTTATGAATTCTCTTTTTACTTGACAACTGATGCGTATTTTATAAATTGAGCGAACGGATTTTAAAAAATCCGGCAATTCACGGATTTACTGGGAGATCGTCCAACGGCAGGACATACGGCTCTGGACCGTAGAATCGGGGTTCGAATCCCTGTCTCCCAGTTTTGATTTTAAAATAATACTCCCCGATCTAATATTTATATGGCTAAAAGCTCCTCACGTGATATCTAAATTGATAACGTATAATGCCTAAATATACTTCAATCCTCGAAAATATCCACATAACGCTTATAGATGAATGAACGTCCATATTTTTCGTGTTCATCTTTTTGTTCCAAAACACCAAGTTTTACAAAACGATCAATGACTCTTTGCGCTCCTTGCC
>WJIR01000181.1 GCA_014730175.1 Candidatus Zixiibacteriota bacterium | reverse complement strand
CTTCGGCAGGCTCTACTTCCGATTCCACTTCGGCAAGAAGATACCCCTTTTCCTCATAAAGTTTCTTAATCCGGTTAACATTGTCCCTAACATCCTTCGGGGAAACCAAACGCCCCTCAAAGATTGTCATCTCTTCTTTTAAGTCCTTGGCTTTCAGTTTCTTATTCCCCCTGAAAGTTATATTCTTTACCTTGGGATACTCCGTAACACGGATTATTACGTTCACGCCGCCATCTGCTGGTTCAGCATCTATCGCTACATCGGAGAACAAACCGAGTGAGTGGATAGCCCGGATTGCATCCTGTACCGAAGCGGCATTGAGCTTCTCTCCGGTAAAAAGACGCGCCGAATTTATTATCAGACTACGGTCGGCGCTGCGGTTGCCCACAACTTCAACATTGCGAATCGTCAAATTCCCCTCCTGCGAGTTCCCGGGAGAAGACCAGGATAAAAATATCAGAAGGGTAAACAAAGAAATTAAGAAAAATCGCCCAAACAGCCCAATCCGGTCTCTGTCGGACCCATCGCTATTTATAGTACTCCAAATCACTCCGCTATCCTTAAAAATCAGGGATGCCCCGAAAGATATAACTACACAAATCGCAACGGTTAATCAGCAGCTATAATCGGCTGCTATGCATTACAATCAGCGAAACACAATTTTAACTTCCGGGATTTATACCGGAAATCTTAAGCTCGGTGAACGGTTGCCGATGGCCTCGTTTCACACGGTACTTTACGCGTCTTTTGAATTTAAAAACCGTGACTTTCTTATCTTTACCGGCGCGCAACACCTCGGCTGAAACCGATGCTCCATCGATATAAGGCTTGCCGACTTTTACATCATCCTGTTCGGAAATCAGCAATACCCTATCCAGATCGACATTGCTTCCCGGATCGGCCTCAATCAACGGCACTCGAATCACATCGCCTTCGCTGACTTTAAATTGCCGTCCGCTACTCTCTATTACAGCATACATTAGAGGTTTACCTCCAAAAAGTTATTATGTTCCATTTTAAATATAAACCCTCAATATATACAAATTATGTATACTGTCAAGTTATTCGAATGTCGAAAGCAAATAAAATTACTCCCGGATTTCCGCTGTAATAAGGAATTATTCAGTACATGAAGCGGATATTCCTGCTTCCTCACGATTATATGCTTCGGACATCAAGACAACTCCCCGGAACATTCCCCACATCGCTTTCGTTTGTATCCTTTAATCAAACAAAAGGAGGAATGAATGGAACTAAAAGACAAATATTCGATCGTGACCGGCGCAGGCAAAGGGATCGGTAGGGCGATTGCTAAGGCTTTGATGGAAAACGGCTCCAAAGTTTTGGGAATTTCCCGCACCGCTTCCGATCTGGAATCCCTGAAAAGCGAATACGATGATAAATTTGATTTCGCTGTGGGAGATATTACCAATCAGGATTTTCTGAATTCCATCAAGGATAAATTTAACGGATGCGATGTGCTGATAAACAATGCCGGATTCGGGATTTTTAAACCTATGCAGGAGATGGAAGTCGACGAATTCCGTTCGGTTATAGAAACCAATTTAGTCGGCGTATTCTCCGTATCCAAGCTGGCAATTCCCCGTATGATAGAGCAAAATGGCGGAGCGATTGTCAATATATCCTCATTAGCCGGAATAAACAGTTTTGAAGCCGGCACCGCTTATTGTGCATCGAAATTCGGTTTGAACGGCTTGACCGAATGTATGATGCTCGATCTACGCAAATACAATATAAAGATTATCAATATATCACCCGGCACGGTGATTACCGATTTCTCCGGCAAGAGGAATAGCTGGCAAGAGGAACGCAAAGCGACTTATCCGCATTCCGACGATATCGCCGGCATAGTAATCGATGCTTTAACCATGCACGACAGATGCCTGGTAAGTAAATTCGAAGTAAGAGCTACGAATCCCAAGAAGTCGTAATGACATCTTCCAGATTGATGATAAATTTGATTAGTGAATCAAACACCCCGGATTTCCGGTAGTAAACATATATCTTGACTTGATAATTCGCCAGTTTGCCAGCCTGAAGATGGTAAACGCTCATAGGCCGATGAGATCCCCCTTGTAGGGTGGGTCGCCGAACTACGCAAGAGCTTTCGGGTTATTTTAAAGATACCCTTGATTTCTATTTTGCTGCATGAATTATTCCACCCACCTTCTTTGAATCAATTGAAATGGTGGGTCAAACTGTATATACCTCCAAGCCGGTGATGCTGATCGGGAACGAATTACAGCTCTGCTTCCATGTTTGTGTTGACCCACCCTACGCTTTTAGGGCTACAAATCCCAAGAAGTGATGACGACTATTCATCTTCCATCGGCGATAGGACGGAATGAAACCAACGCCCGAAACAGCCATATCCACGGAGAATCTTTGAATAAAAAAAATTGCAGGTCTATTGCTGAGTTTTGATAGAATGGTTGATTTATCGCGCCACCCGGAGGGAATAATCTGTATTTAAGGAAATCTACTTAGTGATTGCCGCCATGACCATGTTAATCATGCTCAAAAGATTTTCACAGGAGAATGGCTTTTTTACGAACATGTTAGCGCCCGAATCCCAGCTTTTTCCGGCGTCATCCGAGGCATCCTTACCGGTGAGAAAAAGTATTGGTATATTCTTGGTGGACTGGTTCTTGCGCATCTCGGAACAAACTTCATAACCGTCCATGTGAGGCATCATAATATCCAGAAGGATGATATCAGGTTTATAGGTTTTAGCTCGCTCCAATCCCATAACGGAGGAATTCTCGCTCATCACCGAATATCCGGCATTACTCATATAAGCTTCGATTATATCAGTGATTTCCGGTTCGTCATCTATAACTAAGATTTTGCCTTTTACTTTCTGAGATTCGGTCATTTTCCCCTCGCCTACAATGAATATAGATCAGTCCGACGGTCTTCAATCACATGGTTATAGGCGGTAACGTTCTTGTTATCAGCCATTTTTAAATTAATATCGACAACTTCCACCTGCTCCTTAACCCTGCTGCCGTCGCAAAGTACATTGCCTTCGGGGGTGACTATCCTGCTCATTCCGGTAAACTTAAATTCCTCTCCCGCTCTTTTTTCTGTTCCAGTCCTGTTGCATGTAATGGAAAAAACACGATTCTCCAAACACCGGGTGACCATCGCCTTCTGGCAGTATGGAAGGACTAAATTAGAGGGATGACAGATTATGTTAGCGCCTTTTAATGCCAGCAGTCTGCACATTTCCGGGAAAATCCAGTCGAAACAAATCATCATACCGATACGAGCATCCTTGTAAGGAACAATCTCAATCGGTAATTTACCCGATTCAAAATGGATTTTTTCCTTATAGAAAAGATGGTACTTGCGATATTTATATAAGCTGCCATTGGGTAGAACCGTAATGGCTGAATTATATGCTTTGTCCCCTTCCCTCTCCGCAATTCCTGCTATCACAGCCATCTTTTTATCCGCGCTGAACCGCTTCAACTCTTTCACGGTGTTGCTTTCCGGGATGGGCGATGCCAATTTCAGGGTCTCTTCTTTTGACTGAAAAACATATCCCGTGTCGAATAGTTCGGGCAATACCATAAGTTCAGCATCAGCATTTTCTATCAACGACAATGCTTTAGCTACGTTCTGATCCTTTTTCCCGAAAATCGGATTAAATTGTGCAAATCCTACTCTCATACTACACAAATAAACGAAATTACTTGCCAAAGGTTCTTTTCAATCTTATTATCGAAACCGTTTTTGGTTATATTATAGAATAACATCGAATTATCAAGTGAAAATGAAAACCAATCTTACAGGTTTGACAACTGAATCTCTGGAGAAACTAATGGTTGATATCGGCGAGAAACCATTTCGCGGCAGACAGCTTGCGCGATGGATATATAAAAAGAATTGCGCCGATTTCGAAAAGATGACTGATATTTCCCAGCCGTTACGTGATAAACTCGCTCAACTTTTTACTTTAAACAAACTATCCGAAATCGAATCCGTTCGCGATGACTCGGGTACCCGCAAAACTTTATGGAAGCTTGATGATGGCGAGTCAATCGAATCGGTGTTGATCCCGGATGAATCCCGTTTAACTCTATGCCTTTCAACGCAAGTCGGTTGTCCATTGAACTGCAAATTCTGCGCCACCGGCAAGATAGGCTTTAAAAGAAACCTCACCACCGGAGAAATAGTCAATCAGTACCTGCAATCCCCGCTTGGGGAAGCGGAACGGATAACCAATATCGTTTTTATGGGTATGGGTGAACCGCTTTTGAATTTCGATAATTTGCTGATTGCGTTGCGGATACTCCTTGATGACAATGCGATTGGATTCGGCGCTAAAAAAATCACGGTATCGACAGCCGGAATCCCTGAAAGAATTAGAAATCTCGCGGATTCAGGGATGAAAATCGGTTTGGCATTCTCTTTGAATGCCGCAACCGATGAACTACGGAACCGATTGATGCCGATTAATCGAAAGTATAATCTTGCTGAGAACCTTGAGGCGTTGAAATATTACCAGTCCAAAATAGACCGCCGGATCACGTTCGAATACATCTTGATAAGAGGAGTCAACGATCGCATCAAAGACGCCGCCAATCTGGTTAAATTGATCAAGGGAATTCCCTGCAAAATTAATTTGATCCGATACAATCCTATCGATGGAAGACCTTTTGAGAGACCGGACGAGAAAGATGTTATCGCTTTCCGCGACTATCTTTATCCACAAACCTACGCGGTCACGCTGCGTGAATCAAAGGGTACCGATATAACCGCAGCATGCGGTCAACTAAAAGCCAATTATTACAACAGGAGATAGATTTTGGTTATATCACAACAGACTAACTTGAAACCGTTAGCAATAATCTTCACGGTATTGACGATTTACGCTCTACAAATGACATTACCAAATTACTCTGTCGCTGCAGATAAGGGAGAAAAAAATATGGCCGAAACACAACATTATTTTGTACAGCTCTTAGGAACCAGAGAGGGCTGGCCTGAAGATATGACCGATGAAGAGGTTAGAGTAATGGAAGAGCATTATGAATACCTCAAAAATTTAACCTTAAAGAAAAAGGTTTTGGCTGCGGGACCCTGTTTTGACGGTAATTTTGGGCTTATAATTCTGCAGACATCTTCAAAGGATGAAGCAATTGAAATAATGGAGAATGAGCCGTCAGTAGTCTCCGGAGTCCATACCTACGAAATTCAGGCGATGAAAGTGTCGCTATTTGCCGATTACAGTAATCCGTTGCGGTATCCAAGAGAGACTTCGGATAGGATTCTCGTTAAACAAATCGAAGTATCGGCTTCTATTGATACAATCTGGCATGCCTGGACGACCACCGAAGGGATTCAGTCCTTTTTCTCACCTTATGCCGACATCGACCTCCGTGTCGGAGGACCATTCGAGATATATTTCAGCCTCGATGTTCCATACGGTTTAAGAGGTTCCGAAGATTGCAAAATCCTAAGCTACTTGCCAAAGAAGATGTTCAGCTTCGAATGGGGTGCCCCGCCATCATTCGGAGAACTACGCAACCAGCGGACCCAGGTCATCCTGGAGTTCGAGGATTTGGAACCGATGCGCACCAGAGTTACGCTTTCCCAGTTGGGATGGGGCAAAGGAGAGAAATGGAATGAATTGTATGACTATTTCGACAAAGCCTGGGAAAGTGTTTTAAGTAGTCTTAAAAAAAGCTTTAAAGACCATAAATAGAAAAATGAAAGTTAAGTTGCGTCGCAGCGATCCAGCCAGATGTACTAATTTAACCGAAACTCTCATATACAACCACGATGCGGTAACAAGAAGGGGCGATAAACCCCTTCTTGTTCTGCACAATACCAGGTCATTTCAACAGCGTCATACGCTTGATGATTGCTTCATCACCGATCTGCAGCTTATAAAAGTACACGCCGCTGGCGTAATTTTGCGCGTCCCATCTGACCGAATATGCCCCGGGTTGCTGATGACGATTAACCAAAGTCTCGATTTTTCTTCCCATTAGGTTAAATATCTCGATCGATACATTTCCTTCTTCCCCTATTGCATAACTTATCTCGGTTAATGCGTTAAATGGATTGGGATAGTTGGAGAGGAGTTTCTTCGACTCCGGTACTGCGTTTACGCGGTCATCATCGGCCATGAACCATCCAGTGAGTTCCCAGCCGGATCCTTCGCCGCTTGCAACGGAGCCGGATTTCGTGAAACCGAACGCTACCGAATCTATTACGTCATCAGGATAATCTCCGGCGAAAGCCCAGTATCTATATTCTCCAGCCGGTGCATAAGGCGGGACGTTTTGAACTCCTCCCGGAGCAGTCAATATCTCGAACCCGTTTACAGGAATGTTGTTGAATCTCCTTACGGGACCGTAATATCCATAACCGGGGACATCTATCATGAGCCACACATCAACGGTAACGGGGGAGTCGTAGTTATTCCCGAGTATACCTGTATATGTGAACGATCCTCCGTCCGGGGGGATTTCTATGGGAGTATTTTCGGGTGTCACACCTATACTGACCGACGGTACCGTACCCCAGTCGACCTGAGCCGTGAATATGTCCTGACCGCCGTTGCGAGTATCGGTCCAGAGAGGATGCGCTCTATGCCCTACTGCTGTAATACCGTTATAGTCGCCGATAAAACCGCCGCTGAAATCGGTATATGGATCGGAAGGAGCGGTGGTAACACGCTCGTTTGCAGTCCAGGTATCGCCCCCGTCTTCTGATCGGGTGTAGTAGCCATGGAAATCAATGTTGGACGGATCATCCCGCCTATCATAGAAGAATACATGTACATAACCGTCGGGATCACAACTCACCCACGGGAAAAACTGGTCATTGTCATCCCCGATAGATCCATCATTAATCCTTACGGCAGTTGACCAGTTGCTCCCGCCGTCAGTTGACTTCGAGTAATAAACATCGGCGTCACCGTTACGATAATCACCCCATACGATATGGATATATCCATTAGTGGATCCACCCGAATGATCCACGGCAATAGAGGGGAAGCTGTTGACGCGGAAGTCCGTAGGTGGCAGCGGCGAGGGGAGTCCGGTTATCTCTGCAACAATGATCTCCGATCCGAACGAAACGCCTCCGTTAGTGGATTTCACCAGCCTGATTGTATAGGGGGAACTGTAAGCCAACCAGGTAACGTAAACTTCACCATCGGGTCCCACCGCCGGTACCGATCCCTGGCAGTAATTATAATCGCTGATCTCCATTGGTGCGGAATAAGTGGCGCCCTGATCGATGGAACGTGAAATCATTATAGGATAGTCCCAGCCGAACCTTGTCCAGGTGACATAAACATTGTTTCTGTACGGACTATCGGTAACATCAGCGGCGATATATTCCTTGTCTTCGAACGGCGCGCCCGGATCACCGATATGTTCCACTACCGCCACCGGATTGCCCCAGCTAATACCGCCATCCTCCGATTTTGAGACATAGATACCATTATCAGGCGTATTTCGGTCAAACGAAATCACTGCAAAATAGAAGTTACCATCAGCATCACAGGTAACTGCGGGATCTCCCTGGGCATCAAGCTGAGGCCAGCAGCAAAGAGTACCATCGCCCCAGGTCTGTCCGCCATCAAATGTGTAATAAAAACCTCCATCCACCTCACCATTGCGATAGTCATTGGCTCCGCCTACTAAGTTATAGGGATTGAGCGGATTGCGCGCGATACTGGTTTCGTTTTGAGCATTGCCGCTGTTATCCTGATTGGTCTGAATATTAGGTCCGATGTTGCTGAATAACCTCACTTCCTCCAACTGCTCGAATCCTTCATGATTAAAATCAGCCGGATTGAACTTAACCACGCCGGAGATCGGTTTCTCGTCCGGGATACCGTCCCCATAAACAATACTATACGGCAACAATACTACAAATGTCGCCACCAAAACGAACCTCGATAGTTTCCGCATCTTTTTCTCCATTTTTTTAAATTGAATGATTGATTTCGGACTTTGCTGTCGTCCGTCGAAGAATACCACCCCAATTTAATAAAATATGTAGAGAAAAGCAATCAGGATTTTGGTGCATTTTTATGCATTGTTGCTCTTATCCGAAAGTCTGCGGAATAGCTTATATCCATTGGCGCGTAAGCGTGAAGTAAGGTTTGCGATCTCAGGCTGAGGAATCTGATGACGTGAAAGGATCCTATCAACGATCTCAATCGATGACTCGAATTCCTCGGGAACTACTTCGTCTGCTCCCAGCTTATGAAGCGGCGTAATCTCGTGAAGATAACGCGTTCTTATGATCAGGAAAGCATTCTCATTGAGGCTTCTAACTGCCTCGGTGATCCTTTCAGCGGCGGCGGGGTCGTTGATACCCACCAGTACCGTATGGGCATCTTTGATGAACGCATGTTCCAGTATTATTTCCTGTGATGCATCTCCGTAGAATATTGGTTCCCCTCTACCTTTCTCACGCTTTACTGTCTCGGGATTCATCTCGATTATAATATAGGGAATTCCCATATTCTTAGCGCCTCGCGCTGCAATACGCCCGGTAGTTCCGTATCCGATTATAATTAGATGATTCTCCTTCCTTTCAACCGGATATTCACTCTCCTTCTTGTATCCCGTTTGCAGCTTAGCGGTAAACGGAAGTTTGCTGATGTAACCGGCGATAGCATGGGACAAGCTGATAAGCAATGGCGTTGCCGCCATGCTTATGATCGCCACGGCAAGTAGCAGTTGGTTATTGTCTGAGGTTAGCAGATCATGCTCCATGCCGATTCTGGACAGTATGAATGAGAATTCTCCTATCTGGCACAATGCGAATCCCGCAAGTATGCCGGTGCGAAGGGGAAGGCCCAGTATCAAAACCACAGCACCGGCGATTAAACCCTTGACAACCAGCACCAATAGAGTCACCAATATAATCATTCCCACTTGCTGCTGGAGGTAATGCAGATCAAGCATCATTCCAATTGAGATGAAAAAGAAAGTGATAAAGACATTCCTGAATGGCAGAATATTGCCTAAGGCGGCATGATTGTATTCGGTTTCGGAAATAACCAAGCCAGCCAAAAATGCCCCTAACGCCAGCGAAAGTCCCACCTCATACGTAAGCCAGGCGATGCCGAAGCATATCAGGGCGACACTCATAATGAAAATTTCCTGACTTCGCGTCTTCGTAATATGGTATAACACCCATGACAACGCCCATCGGGCAATGACAAATACCATGCCTACGACTACAACTCCCTTGAGGAGTAAGACAGACATCGATTCGGTGACATGAGCCGAAGTACCTGCGAGAAGCGGCGTGAGAAGTATAATAGGCACAATAGCCAGATCCTGAAAAATAAGAATCCCCAGCGCGCTTCGACCGTGAGGAGTATCGATTTCGGAGCGCTCCTGAAGAGTTCTCAGAACTATGGCGGTACTGCTGAGAGCAATATTAAATCCAATGAACAGTGCTACATTGAAGCGCGTTCCAAGTTGAGCCAGAACCAATGTGACCAGCGCAGATGTTAGTAGCATCTGCAAAAATCCCCCCAGAAGTACCACCCGCTTTATCCGCATTAACTTCGCCAGAGAAAACTCGGTGCCGATAGTAAACAGCAGTAAGATCACTCCGATTTCCGATAAAATCTCCACCTGATGAACATCGCTGATCAATCCGAATCCGAATGGGCCGACCAATATCCCCGACAGAAAGAAACCGATAACAGCCGGTATCTTCATTTTCTGGAATGCGATTAAAATAATAATCGATAGAGAAAAAATAATGGTTATATTTTTGAGTAAGGATATCTCCATATCGGATTCAGCAGCAATTTGAGATTTGTTTATGTCTATACATTCAGAACCGCTCTTCCTTTTTCAAAACCGACGTCCATCCCTTGCTGCAATGTATCAGGCACAAAAGCCAACGTATCGCATATTTCTGTATCGGGACGGATGATATGTAAGGTAACCTTCTTTTTATCCGGTCGCAGATTATATTCCAAACAGGTTTCAATATCATTATTATAGACTTCGTTTATTAATATTTCAAGGGTTCTGAAAGCGATTTCCTTTACATTCCCGAAATCCCTTTTCACCTTCAGCAATTTAGCGGGGGTGCATAAAACCACATATATCTCATTAGCTCCAAGATCGATAGCCTCCTTCAGGGGAGTGATGTTTCTTACGCCGCCATCGACCATTGACATCAAATCGTGAGAAACATTAATAGGCGAAAAGGCTATCGGGATCGCAGTGGAAGCCAATATAAGCTTTTTCAAACTGGAATGTGTCTCCGCAATAGAATAATAATTACTATCATGCAAGGATACAACACCAATCCGCAGCATCCTCCCGGAATCGATTATTTTCTGTTGGTCAACATATCGGTTAACCAGCCTTTCCAACGGAGCATTGTTATAGAGGGAATCTTTCCCTAAGGCAGCCCCGAGTAATCCGAAGGCTCTTTCGTCATATATTTCGTCGGAAGACTTGATATTTGTCCAGATCTCCTTTAGCCCCACGATATCACCCTGAGCGATCATAGCGCCGTTTAGTGCCCCCACAGACACACCGCAGATGATGTTGAAATCCAATCCTTCCTCATTAATCAGGTAATCCAGAGCCCCTACCTGAAAACACCCTTTAGCGCCTCCGCCCGATAATACTAAAGCTCGCATGAAACTACTCCTTATTCCGTGATGCCTTGCGATTCAATTTATACCTTAAGACCATCTTAACAATTACCCATCGCGCCAATTATCATTACGCCTATAAGTATACTTATATAACTGTATCTCGAGCAATGGAATTATCACATCTTTAGTATTGCGGAAGCATGAGAGATATTCCCCGGATGAGCCAGACTGTCGCTTGACGTAGCGGGTGGCACAGCGGGTATTTATAAATGGAGGGTTACGCTCCGGCGTGACCAAGGGGCTGAGGGACGCGACAGAGGGCGTTATCATTGTGCTGTAGGGTGCCCCCACCCGACAGAAAAGGCGATAAATCCCCTCATCCCCTGACCCCTTCTCCTCCCGATGTGATCGGGAAATGGGAGAAGGGGAACTGAGTGGATATTCTTCATTTATAAAAATCATTTTATACTTACCTTATTTCCCTCTCCCCCCGATTTTATCGGGGGGAGAGGGTGGATTCGCTCCGACTTATCGGGGCGAAGACGGGTGAGGGGGTGCTGGCAGCGCGGCAGGTCGGGTTCCCCCGATAAATCGGGGCAGTCAAGTAGGTCGGGTTCCGGAATTCGGCGATAGCCGAATGGAGAAACCCGACACTATACTACGTAGCCGAAGGCTCGTCCTTCGGGCATATATATTTTTGGGGACGCCGCGACATATCCCGCACACTGCGGGATATCAT
>WJIR01000180.1 GCA_014730175.1 Candidatus Zixiibacteriota bacterium | reverse complement strand
GCAGAAAAACTGACGATATTTCCGGCTCTGAGCTGCATGTTCCCATTGGGTGTTACAAATACTTCATGAAGTTCATCCGGAGCCAGATCGAAAGACTGGGAAATTGCAGGACCATCGATCATGGAATCTTCATAGGTGGTCGTCCAACCTAATGCAATATGCTGACCTGAGGTGGTATCGTTTACCAGATAGTCCATGTTCACCTGAATTGAGGAATTGGCGGGGATAATCGGCATTGACGGACTCATGGCGATCTTTACTTTCTGATTCTCCACAGTATACTGATCTATAAATTCCGTAAGGGGCTCGCCTTCGGCGATTACGTCTATTGAATCCAATGAACTGAAGCCGAATCCCTGCATAAAGTCAAAATAAAACCTGCCGCCTGATGGAATTAAATTCTCATTGGAAAAATATATTTCATAAAAGGCATTCTCCCCGACGGTCGTATCGCTCGGTTCCAAATGAAAGTCCAAAAATGAACCTTTAGTCGGCGTCTGTCCAACAGCCTGAATGGTCAAACCTGATACAATGGAAACGATTATCAACCCAAATAATATTAATCCGGTTGTTATTTTACGCACTAATATCCTCAACAGCTATGGATTGTCACTACCTGGAGCTCGGATTTAAAACCTGTGCAAAACGACAGGTTGAGCCTTAGTTTAATATAATATTTCATAATTAAATGTCAACGAAAATAGCATTAGTGACCGAGAGATGCAACTAAAAATCTATTGAATGTTAACATTTTAGAGGGTTTTTGGTGTTGCTGCTACTTCTCAACCAGCCATGATGTTAGTGGCAATGAAACTCATTGTTGATTGTACGAATCTTCACATACTCGACTTCAGAATCCGTTTTTGTTTACTATCATGCATTATTTAATAATCTCGTCACCGATAGCGTAAGCTCTGTGTGCCTCTGCAGTACTTGTACTTCCGGCATTTTTCCGGAATCCTCAATTACAGCTTGTAAATAACTACTTCTATTGAACTCCCCAAGGGCAATCATTCGGCTACGGATTAAAAGTATTTGTGAATCATGCGGGTTATGTGCATCTGCGGGCTATCTTTTGCTTTGTCTTCACGATTGTACTTATTATTTCTCTTACGAAAGTACACTCGCATTTGGCATAGCATCGTTCTAAATCATCTTGATAAAGACAATGCTCAGGGCAGTCCTCACCTTCCGTTTTTTGCTCAGTGAAAACCGGTCCATTATACAAGTGGAAAAAATGACCAGCTTTCACCGCCAAAGTGCTTCCACATCCTTCCGCCCGGTGAGTGAATAGAAAAAGACCGGTTGCCAGTTCTTTGAAATTGGCTTGATATCCATTAAGCCGAAGTTCCGGATCTTCAATAAAACTATCCTTACTATGCCAGGTTTTGTTACACATTCCACACTTCAAAAATGCGGTTTGCTTATTTGCCGATGTCAAATCAATCCTCATATTATAAAATCGTCTTCCCAGCTAATACCCTATATCAATTGTCGGGATTTGTAAAGTGAAATATAGTTAAATATTAATAAGTAATCGGCTCCGAAACCCAAAAGCGGAAAAAGTTGTATAATTTACTACTGTTATTGCTTATAATTTTATATACCACAATATCGAAAATCGGGAATATGGACAAAATGAACATAATTGATAAAAAACTAAACGACCTTCTGAGCAATTTGCGAGAAATGGAATCTGTCGTAGTTGCGTACTCCGGCGGGGTCGATAGCACGTTTCTGCTTTGGGCAGCTAAGGAGGCATTGGGCAGGGATGGAGTCCTTGCGGTTACCGGTGTCTCCGCCAGTCTGATGCCCAGGGAACGCCAAGAAGCGAAACAGCTTGCTGAGTCGATCGGGGTGGAATGCAAAGAGCTTGCAACCGAGGAGATGTCCGATGAAAACTATCGCAGTAACACTCCCGATAGATGCATGTTCTGCAAGAGCGAACTTTATTCTAAATTGAAAGAGTTCGCGGAAAAGCATGGTTATAACGCCGTAATTGACGGTACCAACGCCGATGAAGCGCTGGGGCATCGGCCGGGGATGAAAGCTCTGGATAGATCCGGAATTCCCAGCCCGTTAAAGGATGCAGGCTTGACCAAGGATGAAATCCGTCAACTATCCAAAAGGGCGGGATTACCGACCTGGAATAAACCGGCAATCGCCTGCCTGGCATCGCGGATACCGTACGGGAGCGAAGTAACCGAGGAAAAACTTACGCGTGTCGGCGAAGCCGAAGAATTCCTTCTCAGCACCATGAAATTCAAGCAAGTTAGGGTGCGGGATCATTATCCGGTGGCGCGTATCGAGATAGAACCGGATGACATGAAAATATTACTCGATAACGATAAAAGACAACAAGTTGATAGAAGACTCAGGGAACTGGGATACAAATTCGTCACGATGGATTTAGCAGGCTTTAAAAGCGGCAGCATGAACAAACTTATTGAGGAGAACGAGGATTGATTAAGGCTCTGTTTTTTGACCCCATCACAGGCGCGTCCGGGGATATGATCCTGGGAGCGCTGCTTGATTTGGGCATTCCGCTTAAAGAGGTGGAAAACGCCATCAGGAGTACAGGTTTAAGGGAGTTTGAGATTGAGTTTAACCGGATTACCGATCATACCGGAATCACCGCCGGAAAATGCAGTGTGAAAATCGAGGAAAGCCATCATCACAGGCATTTAAGCGACATCGAAAAGATTATCGATGCGGGTGAGTTCTCGGAGGGTATCAACAAGACTGCCAGGGCGATATTCCGCAGATTGGCGGAAGCCGAAGCCAAGGTGCATAATATTTCTCCGGAAAAGGTGCATTTCCACGAGGTTGGCGCGGTCGATGCAATCGTGGATATTCTCGGGTCGGTAATTGCTATCGACTATCTGAAGCCTGAGAAAATATATTGCGCGCCGCTTAAAACCGGGAGGGGGACGGTAAAATGCGCTCATGGTGAGATGCCGGTTCCCGCTCCGGCGACAGTGGAGCTGATCAAAGGTTTCCCGGCAATTAACCTTCCGATCGACATGGAGTTAACCACCCCAACCGGCGCTGCTATTTTAACCACGCTTTCCGAAGGTGATATCACCGGACGTTCGTTTGTCATCAAAAATGTCGGCTACGGAATCGGAAGCAGAAAGCTTGAGGGCAGAATTAACGGACTGCGCGTTATGGAGATAGAACTCGATGAGCATAGCAGCCGGGAAATGGTGGATATTATAGAAACCGATATCGATGATGAAAGCCCGGAAGTTATTGCCGCTCTTATGGAT
>WJIR01000179.1 GCA_014730175.1 Candidatus Zixiibacteriota bacterium | reverse complement strand
TATCGAAGTATTGTTTACGATACCGTGAAGGGCGATAACTGCGATCTCGGAGGTGCCGCCTCCGACATCGATTACCATACATCCGGAAGGCTGATCGACTGGCAATCCCACACCAATGGCCGCCGCCATCGGTTCCTGAATCAAATAAACTTCACGCGCGCCGGCATTTTCTGCCGAATCACGCACAGCACGCTTTTCAACCTCGGTAATACCCGAAGGCACGCATACGATGATTCTGGGCTTCATTAAATATCTATGCCTGACCACTCTCTTGATGAAATCAGCAAGTAATCGCTCGGTAATTTCAAAATCAGCTATTACTCCATCTTTTAGCGGTCTGATAGCTTCTATCTCCCCGGGAGTTCTGCCAATCATATCTTTAGCCTTCTTGCCGACTGCCAGCACCTTTTTGCTGTACCTTTCAACAGCTACCACCGATGGCTCATTCAGAACGATTCCTGCGCCTCTGACATATACTAAAGTATTAGCTGTGCCTAAATCTATTCCAATATCATTGGAAATAAGGTTGAAAAACGACATATTGTCTCCAAATCAAAAACTGAAAATAATAATCTTTAAATCTACTACAAGAGAATCGTAATTTCAAGATTATTTAACGCTTCACAGATATTTTTATAATCTTCATCGACTTAATTTAATCGGGTTCAAAGGAGGTAACGAAATCTCAAGCTTAAACGCAAAATTAACGTGATTATACACGACTTATTCGAATTCATTACTATCTCTGTTAACTCGCTATTAAAATCGAGGCTAAATAATTATTAGAATTTGAGATTGACTAATGGCAAAAAGTATATTAATATAAAAGTGCCACTTTTCTACGAAAATGTTGATCGTTGTACCCAAATAATACTTGACTATGATAGTCGTGTTTATTATCTTAAAACCACATAAATCAATAAATACATTGACAAACCAGAACAACAAGTGAAAAGAAAGGAGGTTTGCGCCTAAAACTAAACTTTCCACGACTCTCCTCTAACCATTAACTCAAGAAAAGGATAATTCAGATGAAAAGATTTTTCTTCCTAACAATTATATTGTCTCTGAGCTTATTATTATCAAATAGCGCAATGTCCGGTTATCTGCATCCTTCGATAAACCTTCAGTTCGAAGAGAAGCCGGAATTGGAATACCACTCGGTAATAGTGAGTTTGGAAGAACAGGCTCCAATCAGCGAAATAAACGAATCGCTTAAAGCAAGAAGGGCTACTTTAGCAGAGCGTCACGAAGTTGTACTGACTACATTGCAGCAAGTTGCCTCCGCTTCTCAGCCGGAATTCGAAAACATCCTGAGAGCCGGTATGGAATCCGGCGAAGTGATTCGTTATGAATCGCTGTGGCTTATCAATGCCTTTCGTGTAGATGCGACCGAAGGGTTCATTAAGGAACTCGGCGCTCGCAACGATGTAATGGAAATAGCATTGAACTTTGAGATCGAAAGTATTGCTCCGGTTGAAACCAAGGAATCCGAAGGTATTATCGCCGGTGTCGAAACAGGTGTTGAAGTAATAAACGCTCCGGCAGCATGGGATCGCGGATTTACCGGCGCCGGACGCCTGGTTTCGCATTTGGATACCGGTGTAAACGGCAACCATCCGTCACTGGATGACCGCTGGAGAGGTTTGGATCCTCAGTATGCAGGGCATCCGGAATGGGCATGGTATGATCCGGTTACCAATACTGATTTTCCGTTTGATGCCGGTACCCACGGAACCCATACAATGGGAACAATCTGCGGAGCAGACCACAACTCCGGTGATACTGTCGGTGTTGCGATAGACGCTGAGTGGATTTCCGCCGGCGTTATCGACCGTGTGGATATCCCCACCACAATCGCAGATGCGTTTACCGCATTCCAGTGGATCGCCGATCCTGATGGTAATCCCGGAACAACGTTCGATGTGCCGGATGTATGCTCCAATAGCTGGGGTATCTCGCCGATCTATCATTCCGGTTATACTTATCCCTGCGATCCATATTTCTGGACTGTTAATGATAACTGTGAAGCGGCCGGTGCGGCTATAGTATTCGCAGCCGGTAACGAGGGATACTGGGGTTCCAATAGCCTGCGTACTCCTGCTGACCGCGGTTCCACGCCATACGCAACATTTGCCGTCGGCGCAGTCAATGGAAATCAGTCCGGATATCCGATAGCAGACTTTTCCTCCAGAGGTCCGTCGGACTGCGGTCCTTATACCACCAAGCCGGAAGTCGTAGCTCCCGGAGTGGATGTCCGTTCTTCTTATTCCTATGGCGGATATACCACCATGTCCGGTACTTCCATGGCTTGTCCTCATGTGGCTGGTGCGATTTGCATATTAAGACAGGCTGCCCCGAACGCATCGATTGACGAGTTAAAAGAAGCTTTGATGATGACAGCTTATGATCTCGGTCCGAACGGTGAAGATAATACTTATGGATGGGGACTCATCGATGTTAATGCGGCTATAGATTATCTCGGTGGTGGACCCGATCTTGATATCACCATGACTCCCGATAATCCCCCTATCGAAATCGATCCTCCGGGAAGCTTTACTTTTGACGGTGTTCTGGAGAATACGACCGATCAGTATCAGACTACTGATGTATGGATTATGATAGATGTTCCCGGTTACGGAATGTTTGGTCCGGTGCTTCGTTACAATAACCTTACATTAGCTCCGAATCAGACCTTAAATGTATATAACGTTAACCAGAACGTACCAGCTTACGCTCCCGCGGGCATGTATGAATATATATCCTACTGCGGAGATTATCCGTCTGATATCGTTGACCAGTCATCATTCGAGTTTAGAGTACTCGGCGAAGGCGGCGGAGGCATGGTTGACTTCGAAGACGTCCCCGAGCAATACTGGTACTTCGGCGGCGGACAGAATCTTGGAGGCTTTTACTCCGGATTGAATTTTGGTTCTTCGGTCACCATTCTGGAAAGCCAGGTGTATGGTTACAATGATACCGGTTATCCTCCGCATTCCGGATATCAAGTAGCTTTTACTGCGGATGTACCCACCATCAGAGTGGATTTTGATGCACTAACCGATCACGTCGGTGTGTGGTATACAGTCGGATCCGGAACGCTGTATCTTGAAGCTTACAATTCCGGTGGCGGTCTTATTGACAATACGTCCGGCGGAGAGAACTACGGAACCAATGACTTCATGGAAGTCAATGGCTCTAATATCGCTTACGTTCTGATACACGATTCCGCGGACTTCTATACCATCGATGACTTCGAATGGGGTAACGGCGGACTCGCCGCAATAGAAGGAAAGGTTAACATCGAAGACTGGAGCTGCACCGGATGGGGCGAAGAGCTGGCGCGGTTTGCGTCCATGGAAAATAAAGCTGACGGCGCTCTTGGCCGTGAAGGTCAGATTCCGACCAATTACGGCTTGAATGATGCATATCCGAATCCGTTTAACGCACAGACTAACATCACTTATAGCGTACCTGAATCCGGTAATGTATCCTTAGAGGTTTTCAATCTCATGGGACAGAAAGTCGCTACGCTGGTTAACGGTAATGTAGAGGCTGGCGTTCATACCATAACCTGGGATGCCAACCAGCATTCCTCCGGCATTTACTTCTACAAACTGACCGCCGGTGATAAGAACTTCACCAAGAGAATGACTTTGTTGAAGTAAAGACATACTTGGACTGTTAGGTTATTTAATCTATCAACAAGAAATCGGGCTGGGTAAATCCCAGCCCTTTTTATTTGTCCCGGATAACTCACAAAAAACTTTAATCTGTAGCCGAAGGATTGTACTTCGGGAAAATTGATGACAAAGTAGGATAAGGCACTCGAGACCTCGCCCCGATTTCATTGCGGATGAGGACTCGCTCAGACCTTTCAGCACATTGGTTTTGTCAACAGCCTAGGGGGTAAATCCCCTGACTTACCCCCTTGGAGGGGCGCACTTTGTCGCGTCCCTTGGTCACTTATGGCGTCGAGTGGCCCCGATGAAATCGGGGGACGCCACACCCATGTCGGACAGGAATGTCCGACCTCCCGACAATAGTAGAGCAGACATTCTTGTCTGCGGAATGCTCGGGACACCCCCTCATAACGCGGCGGACGACGACGTCCGCCAACTACAATCATTTACGGATTGGAATTGAAGATTACAAAGAAACGCCGGAAGGGCAAGTACGCCAAGCGTGCATGAACCTTCGGTCACGAACCCATAGTTGTTGTGAATTACCCGGTTTAGTATATACCACAGAGCCTTGAATAGCATTTACTATCGGTCAATTTTTAGAACGGCAAGGAAAGCTTCCTGGGGAATATCCACGCGTCCAACTGTTTTCATCCGCCTTTTTCCTTCGCGCTGACGTTCCAGTAACTTTCTCTTTCGGGTGATATCGCCTCCATAACATTTAGCGGTAACGTTTTTTCGTATCGGTTTAACAACCTCGCGGGATATTACTTTATTTCCGATTGCAGACTGAATAACTACCTCGAAAAGCTGTCTGGGAATCAACTCCCGTAACTTAGAGCAGAGCATTTTTCCATGTCTTTGAGCTTTATCGCGATGAACTATGCTGCAAAGCGCATCCACGGGATCGCCATTGATTAAGATATCCAGCCGAACCAGGTCGGATTCCCTGTACCCCAGGTAATCATAGTCCAGGGAAGCGTATCCACGCGTCAGGCTCTTTAGCTTATCATAGTAGTCGAAGATAATCTCAGATAAAGGGAAATCGTAATGAAGAACAACCCGGTCGGTGGACAGGTATTCAGTGGTGTGGTAAACACCGCGGCGTTCCATCGATATTTTCATGATATTTCCTATGTAATCAGGCGGGGAGATTACATTAGCCCGGACGAACGGTTCTTCGATTGTTATGCCGCGCGCCGGGGGAGGCATATTAATGGGATTATCGATAGTCTTGGTTTCATCATTATCATAGGTTATTCTATATTCAACGTTAGGGACGGTGTTTATGATGGAGCTTTCGTACTCCCTCGACAGTCTCTCCTGTACAATCTCCATGTGAAGCAGTCCCAAAAAACCACATCGGAATCCGAAACCCAAAGCCGCGGACGTCTCAGGGGTGTATATGAGCGAGGCATCGTTCAACTTGAGCTTATCAATTGCATCGCGAAGCTGGACATAGTCGTCGGAATCAGCGGGGTAGATTCCCGAGAATACCATCGGCTTGATGTCTTTGAATCCGGGGAGCGGAGTATCCGCCGGATTCGAAGCGACTGTGATAGTATCGCCAACTTTCGTATCGGCGACATTGCGAACATTAGCTATGATATAGCCGACCTCACCGGCAGTCAGCTTCTCGCACGGGACTTTCTTAAGCCTTAAATAGCCCACCTCGTCAACCTCGTAAGTTTTGTCATTAGAGAAGAATTCTATCCAGTCCCCCTTCTTGATCTCTCCGTCAACGACTCGGACATAGGGCACCGCTCCACGGTAAGTGTCGAAGACCGAATCGAAAATCATGGCTCGGAATGGAGCGGTTTTGTCCCCCTTCGGGGGTGGTACAATTTCCACGATCCGCTCCAATACTTTTTCCACGTTAGTTCCCATTTTAGCAGAGATAGGTATGACTTCAGATTCGTCAACGCCGATCAGGTCACATATAGATTGGGTAACAGCAGGGACATTAGCTGCAGGGAGGTCAATCTTATTTATAACCGGAATTATAGTTAAATCATGCTCCAGAGCAAGGTAAAGGTTTGAGAGAGTTTGTGCTTCGATGCCCTGTGAAGCATCCACAACCAGAAGAGCCCCTTCGCAAGCAACCAATGAGCGACTCACTTCGTAGGAGAAATCGACATGCCCCGGAGTGTCGATCAGGTTCAGTAGATAGTTATGCCCATCGGCGGCCTGATATTCCATCCTCACGGCATGCGCCTTGATAGTTATCCCTCGTTCCTGTTCCAAATCCATATCATCCAGCATCTGCTTACAATATTTCATCTTGCCGGTGATAGAATGGGTCAGTTCCAGAAACCGGTCGGCGAGAGTCGACTTGCCGTGGTCTATATGAGCGATAATCGAGAAATTTCTTATAAGGTCTTTGTTCATCTTGTTAGAAGTTCCGTTTATGAAAAGCGAAATTATAGCAACTCTCAGCAATATCCGCCACAAAATAATTATGATAAATTGGTTTGAAAATGATGAGGGTAATAAGCGGGATGCTGCCTC
The DNA here is from genome assembly GCA_014730175.1 of Candidatus Zixiibacteriota bacterium. Taxonomy (GTDB): domain Bacteria; phylum Zixibacteria; class MSB-5A5; order UM-FILTER-46-8; family UM-FILTER-46-8; genus WJIR01. The sequence continues at coordinate 4,889 of WJIR01000179.1, read as the reverse complement.
TATTGGGGCGTTCGCTGCGCACTAACCGACAAAGGTAGCACAGAGACCCGTAAACCTCTGGCTTATTCTTGTCCGCGCCCCATTATGCAATTCTCTCACAACATGCGGGACAAGGAGGTCCCGCATACCGAGTATTCGTCGATATCGGGCTTCTCACTCACTTCGTTCGCCCGGAATCCCGCCCTACGTTCGGAATGCGGCAGGTTTCAAATCATCGAGTCCACCGGGGTTTTAGTCTACTATGGAATCAACTCCTGAACCTTTTTTAGCAATTCATCCTTATCCACCGGTTTCTCGAAAAAGCCTTCCGGGGATTTCAAATCTTTCAGGCGTTCGAAAAAGTTCTGAAGCTGAGGCGTGGCTCCGGTAACCAGAATTACGGGAATATCCTTCAAATCATCCGATTCCAGCAATCTCTTATACATCTTCACTCCGGATTCACCTTCCATGGAGATATCCAGAGAGATCAGATCCGGTTTCTGCTCTTGCGCCTTTTCGAAGCCTTCTTTGCCGTCGTAAGCGCCGATGGTTTGATAGCCGTTTTCTTCGAAGAACACAGTCAGCCATTCCACCACATCCGGTTCATCGTCTACGATCAATATTTTTTTCTTATCACTCATGGCTAAACTCCTGTATTTACTAATTCGGGTATATGACCAATCCTCTATTTCTTTTTATTAATTAGACTTTTAAGTTTCTTCAAGGTCTCAGGATCGGTATTATCAATCAGGTTTTTTAGTTCACTCTGAAGCTGAACTTGTTCGGCATGCGTTTTTTCTTCCTCGGATGAATCCAATCCAAGGATATTCTTTATGGCGGCGATATACCGCTCCGGTTTTATCGGTTTCTCCAGGTATATTCCGGGACCCGACATAGTCAGTTCCTGCAAATCAGCTTTACCGAGATCGTCGCGCGCATGACCTGTCACTATGATGATAGGAATCTTAGCCCATTCCTTGTTTTTAACAAGCTCCCGGTGGAATTTGGCGCCCGATTTTTTGGGCATGACCAGATCAAGCGATATCAGATCCGGAGCATGTTCCTTTACTTTCTCCAGTGCATCGAAACCATCTTCCGCGGTCACTACGTTAAAACCAGCTTCAGTCAAAGCCAACTCCAGAAATTCACGCACATCAGCTTCATCATCAACCACCAGTATGGTTTTATCCGCTGGTTCAGTCATAAAATCTCCTTTATCTATTATTCACCATTCTTCTTTTCTTCTTTATAAATAGCCTGCAGCCTGTTCTTTGGGAATTCCATTCGGAAACAAGAGCCTTTGCCTTTTTCTGTTTCGACAAAGATCTTTCCGCCATGTTCCTGCACCAGTTTCCGGGTGGTTAAAAGACCCAGGCCGGTTCCTTCACCGCCCTTCGTGGTGAAGAAAGTGGTAAATATCTTCTTCTTTATCTCATAATCCATTCCAGCCCCGTTGTCGGAAACTTCTATGGATAGAACACCCTTCTCGTCGCTGGTCTTAATCACCACCTCGGAACCTTTCTGTTCACCCATCTGACAAGCATCAATAGCATTTGAAACCAAGTTTGTCAAACATGTATGTATCGCATCGGGATCGAGCGGAACCTTTTTTATATTCTTAGCTGTTTCCGCTCTTAAAGTTATCCCCGATTTGGCGGCGATATCTTTATAGAGGTCAACTATTTCCATCGCCAATTTATTCGGATTCGTCATCTGCAACTTAGGAAGTCTGCCCTTGGAGAAACTGAGGAAATCTTTGACCAGAGTGGTGGTCTTGTCGAAATTCCTCTCCAGCATATCCTGTCCTCGCCGAACCAGATCGGTATTCTCCTTTTGAAGTCCCAGGCTGATCATATATTTGCCGCCCTCCAAACCCATCAGGATGTTCTTGATACTGTGTGCCAAACCGGCGACTGTCTGACCAACCGCAGCCAAACGTTCCGCATCGATTATCTTTTTCTCCAGATTTTTGAGCTTGGTAACATCAGTGCAAATCTCGATAACATGATCCACCTGGCTGCCGTGCCTTCTGAGCGGAGATGTGGAAACTACGTATTGAATCTCCTGCCCCCGTTTACCGATACCTTCTTGATGCGAACGGTGTATTTTCCAGTCCTTGAATGTTTTGGCAGCCGGGCAGTTGGGACATCTCGATTTACGGCGTTTATACACTTCGTAACAGAATTGACCGATAACCTGGCCGAACCTTTCGCGAAAAGCCTCATTGGCCCTAATGATACGATAATCCTGATCGATGACCGTGATAAAACAAGGAACTCTGTCAAATAGGATCTGATATTCCTGCTGGTATTGAGCGGTCTCGGTAACTGCGCGGGTCAGCTCCATAACATACTGTATCTCACCCTTTTTGCCATTCTCCCTTACAGGAATACTATGGCCTATGTAGTGAATCCTGCGCCCCAGCTTATCGATACCGATAGCATCGGTCACCCGGCTCATCCCGTCCTCAAAGGTTTTTGCGGAGGGACATTCGTAGCAGGGCTCTTTGCGCCTTTTATATACTTTGTAGCATTTCTCTCCGACCCAGTCCCCGAAATTATGTGCGAAGTTATCGTTGGCTTCCACTATGTTGAAGTCCCTGTCGATAACCGCCACGTTATAGGGGACTTGCTCAAAGAGTTCCGCGGATACTTTTTCCTTTATTTTGCTTCTATTTTTTATCTTTTTATCAGGCATACAAACTCACTTGTTTTTTCAAAAGTGCCCATTGGCAGACGTAAGTTTCTCGACTTTATTAAGAAAATCGTCAACCTTAATAGGTTTTTCCATATAATGTTCCGGCGGCGGGTATTTCTCATCAGGAACGAACGACCGGAAATCGAACTCCCCTTTCTGAATTACTCCGCTCACGACCATTACCGGAATATTATCATATTCGGATTCATCTCTCAGTTGAGTATAAAACGAAATCCCGGTTTCCTCCGGCATCATAATGTCAAGACATATCAGATCGGGTTTCACTTTCTGTATCAGTTCCCAGGCATCCTGCACCCGGGTTGCTACATAAGGTTGGTATCCATTCGCTTCCAGAATGGTCTGCAAGTAAGTAATAATATCAGGTTCATCTTCGATTATCAGGATTTTTTTATCCATTACCGATCATTCCTCTTGTTCTCCCAACTCTATAGTGGGTACGATAACATGATTATATTTTCTCTGAACTTCCGCTATATATTCATCCTTATCGGTTGTCGCATAATACAGTTCGGCATGGCAGGAAGTGCAGATAGCCAGTTGCTCCTTGTCCGGAAGTTCCCTGCTTTTCTGCTCATGGCAGGTGATGCAGGTTTCATGCAATGCATCGACATAAGAAGGCGCCATGAAATTGACTTCCTTTAATCCGGTGTAATCTTTGACCATATCGGAGTGGCATTTATCGCAACTCTTGGCGGTCGACGCCTGCCGCAATTCGCCTTGCGGATGACATTCCACGCAAGCGATACCTGCTCCGCTGACCGAAGTATGCCAATCATGACCAAAGAAATCATGTTCCGTGTACATGCTCTCGTGACACTCCCAGCATCCATTCTCCTTACTACGGGGCAAACTCATGTGATGACATTTAACGCATCCCTCATCGCCGATAATTTCCTGCGCATGTTTGGCATGGCCGAAACTTACTCCGAATCCGTCGAAATTACCATCTATAAACAAAGTATCCATTACGCTTCCTCGCGCGCCCTGCGTTTCTACCGATTCCACTCCTTCGCTGTGAATTCTGTCCGCGGGAATCAGCGCGAAACCGATAGAGAAGGCAAGTATAAACGCGAGTGAATATTTGAAAGCTGACGCAATCCCGGGTGTTCCCAGCCAGACTTCGGAGGTTCGGTCGAATGAAGGCTGAGCGTAAGGGTCCGATTCCGGGTGACCTGGGCGTTTTTCCCATATATGGAATTTCTCCACAGCGAAAAGGAAAGCCAGAACTGCCGCGGAGACAACACCCAGACTGATCGATATCTCCATCCAGGAAGGGACGTAGGAATCGCCGGTAGCGCGCAGCATGGTCAATCCGCCGACATTGATCCTGTTGAATACCATCCCTACTACTACCATCGAAGAACCGATCCATTGCCCAGCCCTGCTGTTGCGCGCTTTAGGGATCGCAAAAATCGTTATCGGGATAAGGATCGAGATCAATATCTCAAGAATAAAAATGATACTCTCCCAGCTTCCGCTGAAGATTAATCCCAGTTCACCGGATGCGGCTATTTCAGCGATTTTTACCGCAAAGTAAATCCCCAGCACCCAGATCGCGGCCTTCGCCAGCTTGGCTATCAAATGAGTTTCCGCTTTGCGGCCATAGAGCCAGTGTGAGATCAGGCTTTCGAACGAAATCATCATCAAACCGAGCGCGATAGCTGAGAGGAAAAACTGCACCGGAAGAATCTGCGAATACCACAGCGGATGCAGTTTAAACGGCATAATCAAAAAGAGGGAACCGAGCGAGGATTGATGCAAGGTGGAAAGCATGATTCCCAATAAAACCAGCGGAAAACGAAATTTCATCAGGACACTTCGGATTTTAGCGTAACGGCTGTCCTCCTCCATCGGCACCGGGCTGAACTCCAGAAGCAGTACGGTAGTGTAAAGCATCACGCACCAGCCGACTTCGAACAAAGGCGAATGAGGATTCCAGAAGATTATCATGTGCCATATATTCCAGGGCAGACCCAGGTCGAACATCAGCCCGAAAATGACCGCCAGGTATCCCAAAAAGGCGGTTAATACCGCCGGTTTGACTAAGGGCTGAAATTCCTCACGCTTCATTATATAGAAAATAGCCGTCATAACGAAACCACCGGAAGCTAATGCCACGCCCGCCATTACATCGAATCCGATCCAAAGCCCCCAAGGAGTAGCGTCGGTCAGATTGGTGGTAACTCCCAATC